>NZ_FMAC01000009.1 GCF_900094555.1 Martinezella hainanensis | reverse complement strand
GCCGGTTCCGGGCGGTGTCGGTCCGATGACCATCGCCATGCTGATGGCCAATACCGTCAGCGCCGCCCATCGCTCAGCTGGCAGAAAGCCGCCGAAGTTTTAAGCCGGAGCCACGCCGGTCGAAGCACGCACGATCAATTCGGCCTTCCACAATTCCTGGGCTGGATACGTCTCCGTATGCTTGATTTCGCCGATCAGCCGCTCGGCGATGCGAACACCCGCCGCCCGCAGCGACGAGCGGGTGGTCGTCAGCGGCACGGTGAAATTTTCCGGCTTGAGCAAGGTCAGCACGTCGTCATGGGCGATCATCGAGATGTCCTCGCCTAGTCTGAGCTTTGCCTGATTGATGGCGCGAACGGCACCGAGCGCCAGCACGGTACTGGAGCAGAGCACTGCCGTCGGCCGCTTGTCCTTCTCCATCTGCAGGATGCGTTCCATGACGAGCAGGCCCTGTTCGTCCGTCATCGGCGTATGGCTGGTGCAGGCCTCGTCGAGCGCCAGGCCGCGTTCGGCAAGGGCTGCATCCACGCCGTTCTTCCGGCGAATCGCGAAATCGAGGTAGATCGGGCCGTTCAGCAGAGCGAAGCGCCGATGTCCGAGCTGCAGCAGCAGCTTCGTGGCGTCGTAGAAAGCGGCTTCATTGTCGAGGTCGAGAAAGGGATAGTCCGGCTCCGAGCCGATCGAACGTCCGTGGACGAGAAACGGCATGGAGAGCGTCTTCAGCATCTCCAGCCGTGGGTCGTGGCCACGCATATAGTTGACGAACAGCGCATCGACATTGCCGCTGGCTGCCAGCCGCCGCAAGGCGCCGACCTCATCGTTCGGATCCGCCGGCGTCAGGACGAAATGAAAGTCGTGCCGCAGGGCTTCTTCCCCCAGCCCCGTTAGGAACTCCGAAAAATGCACGTCCGAGGAGGTGCCGGGTGAGGTCGGCATCACAAGCCCGATCGAGCCGGCCTTGCCGGTTGCAAGTCTTTGGGCTGCCTTGTTCGGTCGATAGCCGGTTTCCCGAACCGCTTTGAGAACACGCTCGCGGGTCTCGCGATTGACCTCCGGATATCCGTTCAAAGCCCGGCTGACTGTCGTCTGCGACAGCCCGAGCATTTGCGATAGCTGTTTCAGATTCACGGTATTTCGGCTCCTCCAACTGCACGCCGCTACGATGCCGAGACAACCTCCCGAAAAGTCTCAGGCTTTCAAAGCGCTTTCAATTATGTAGCAGGAGAAGTGCGAGAGACAAGATAATTAGCAAAAAATCGACACGCATTCTATGCTGCAGTGCGAGAATTGCTGTGTATACCGGCCAGAATCTGAAAATCGCTTGACTTTATCCCGCTCTCAATGGATGAGAGAAGTAGCCAAAGCGCTTTGAGGAATGGGGCGCACAGCACAAAACGGTGCCTGGGCTCATGGGTTTCGTTATTTGGGAGGACAACCGCATGAAAAAAATGTTTTTGATGACCGTCGCTGCCGCCGCTCTGATGGCCGGCACGGCAATGGCCGCCGATCTGAAGTTCCAGCCCGGTCAGGACTCCAAGTTCAACTGGAAGAGCTACGACGACTTCAAGGCGGCGCATGCCGACCTGAAGGGCGAGACGCTGACCATCTTCGGCCCCTGGCGTGGCGAGGACGAGGCTCTCTTCACCAGCGTCCTCAACTACTTCACCGAAGCGACCGGCGTGAACGCCAAATATTCGTCCTCGGAAAATTACGAGCAGCAGATCGTCATCGACACGCAGGCCGGCTCGCCACCGAACGTTGCCATCCTGCCGCAGCCGGGCCTTTTCGCGAATCTCGCCAGCAAGGGCTACCTCACGCCGCTCGGCGATGATCTCGCGAGCTGGGTCAAGACGAATTACGGCGCCGGCGACAGCTGGGTCGGCTACGGCACCTACAAGGGCAAGGACGGCAAGGACGCCTTCTATGCCTTCCCCTACAAGGCCGACCTGAAGTCGCTGGTCTGGTACGTTCCGGAAAACTTCGAGGAAGCCGGCTACAAGGTTCCGACGACCATGGAGGACCTGATCAAGCTTTCGGATCAGATCGTCAAGGACGGCGGTACCCCATGGTGCATCGGCCTCGGTTCGGGTGGCGCCACCGGCTGGCCGGCGACGGACTGGGTCGAAGACCTGATGTTGCGCCTGAACACGCCGCAGGATTACGATCACTGGGTCGATAACTCGCTGAAGTTCAACGATCCTAAGGTCGTTGCCGCCATCGAGGAATTCGGCAAGTTCGCCAAGAACCCGAAGTATGTTGCCGGCGGTGTCGCAGCCGTTGCCTCCACCGACTTCCGCGACAGCCCGAAAGGTCTCTTCTCGGTCCCGCCCAAGTGCTACATGCACAAGCAGGCATCCTTCATTCCGTCCTTCTTCCCGGAAGGCACGAAGCTTGGCCAGGATGCGGACTTCTTCTACTTCCCGCCCTATGCGGCGCATCCTGAACTCGGCAAGCCGGTAGAAGGTGCCGGCACGCTGGCCGCGATCACCAAGGACTCGAAGGCCGCTCGCGCTTTCGTCCAGTTCCTGCAGACGCCGATCGCCCAGGAAATCTGGATGGCGCAGTCCGGCTTCCTGACGCCGTACAAGGGTGTCAACACGGCAGCCTACGCCAATGATACGCTGCGCAAAGAAGGCGAAATCCTGACCACGGCCACCACCTTCCGCTTTGACGGTTCCGACCTGATGCCGGGCAAGATCGGTGCTGGTTCGTTCTGGACCGGCATGGTGGACTTCGTCGGCGGCAAGTCCGCACAGGACGTTGCTGACGGTATCCAGAAGTCCTGGGACGCCATCAAGTAAGTCTCCATAGACATATCGCCGCCGGTAATGTGCCGGCGGCGCCATACAGCATTTGACGGCTGCCCTCATGCGCGGCCGATGTCGGACGGGTGGACACAAAGAAGGTCAATTCGGGGAGGGAATGGATGTTTTCGCAGATCGTATCGGCGATTGGTGCCATGATATTCGGCGTCGCCATTTGCGCCGCTTATTTCTGGTTCTCCAACAAGTTTTTGGACTTGATTTTCCCGGCGCGGGAGGGCGATGACGTCCATCGGGCGGCCGTCAACCTTCGTCGTCGCGGCCTGATCCGCCCCTGGCTGTTCCTCGGGCCTGCTCTATTCCTGCTCGTCGTCTATCTCGTCTATCCGGTGGTCGCGACGCTCATCCTGTCTTTCTACGGACCTGACGGCAATCAGTTCGTCGGCGGCGCCAATTATCTCTGGGCGCTCAATGACACCGAATTCCGCCAGTCGATCTTCAACAACATCCTCTGGCTCGCCGTCGTGCCGGCGGCCTGCACCTTCTTCGGCCTCGTCATCGCCGTCATGACCGACCGCATCTGGTGGGGCAATATCGCCAAGGCCGTCATCTTCATGCCGATGGCGATCTCTTTCGTCGGCGCCTCGGTCATCTGGAAGTTCATCTATGAGTATCGCGGCGGCACGGATGCGCAGATCGGCCTTCTGAACGCCGTCGTCCAGCTCTTCGGCGGTACGCCTGAGGTCTGGATCACCATCCCCTTCTGGAACAATTTCTTCCTGATGGTCATGCTGATCTGGATCCAGACCGGCTTTGCCATGGTGATCCTCTCGGCGGCCCTGCGCGGCATTCCGGAAGAAACCATCGAAGCTGCCGTCATCGACGGCGCCAACGGCTGGCAGATCTTCTGGAAGATCATGGTGCCGCAGGTCTGGGGCACGATCGCCACAGTCTGGACCACGATCACGATCCTCGTGCTCAAGGTGTTCGACATCGTGCTCACCATGACCAATGGCCAGTGGAACACGATGGTGCTCGCCAACCTGATGTTCAACTGGATGTTCCGCGGCGGCGGCGACAGCGGTCGAAGCGCCGTCATCGCGCTCGTCATCATGGTCGCGGTGACGCCGATCATGATCTGGAACATCCGTCGTGCAAACGCTGAGACGAAGGGACGCTGACATGATTGGAAATCTCGGTCGCATCGGTCCCGCCCGCATCTTCGTTCATGCCGCGGTGCTGCTCATCGTTCTCCTCTGGCTCTTGCCGACGCTCGGCATCTTCGTCACCGCGCTGCGGGACAAGGACCAGATCGTCGTTTCCGGCTGGTGGACGGCATTCGCCGGCTCCTCGCGCACGACGGCTGCCCGTCTCGATGGCCCGGACAAGGCCAAGCCGGACGGCGCAAATTTCGTGATTTCAGGCACGCTTGCCGTCGAAGGCGGCGGCCAGATCCAGTCCTTCGGTCTGCGCGTGCAAGAACCGGCCGCCTACAAGGCCGGTTCTCCCGCCGCGCTGGAGAACGGCGAAACGCTGACGATCAATTCCGATGGCAGCTATCGCTATCAGAAGAACGGCGCGTTCGAAGCCGATGCCCGCGCCAAGCGCGTCTACCTCACAGTTGCCACGCCACCGCAATTCACCTTCGACAATTACCGCAGCGTGTTGGGCGGCGAGGGCATCGGCCAGTCCTTCATCAATTCGCTGACGGTGACGATCCCGGCGACCGTCATTCCGATCCTGATCGCAGCTTTTGCGGCCTATGCGCTGGCCTGGATGGAATTCCCCGGCCGTGCGATCCTGATTGCGCTCGTCGTCGGCCTGATTGTCGTGCCGCTGCAGATGTCTCTCATCCCGCTTCTGCGCATCTATAACGAGATCGGCCAGATCTTCGGCGTGCCGTCGAAGACCTATCCCGGCATCTGGCTGGCGCACACCGCCTTCGGCCTGCCGCTCGCCATCTATCTCCTGCGCAACTATATCGCCGGCCTGCCCAAGGAGATCATCGAATCCGCCCGCGTCGATGGCGCCAGCGATTTCGACATCTTCGTCAAGATCATCCTGCCGCTGTCCTTCCCGGCGCTGGCCTCCTTCGCGATCTTCCAGTTCCTCTGGGTATGGAACGACCTGCTAATCGCTATGGTGTTCCTCGGCACAGACAAGGATCACCTTGTCCTGACCGCCGCGCTCAACGCGCTGCTCGGTTCGCGCGGCGGCAACTGGGAAATCCTGACGGCATCGGCCTTCGTCACCATTATTATTCCGCTCCTCGTCTTCTTCGGTCTGCAGCGCTATCTCGTGCGCGGTCTGCTCGCCGGGTCGGTGAAGGGGGGCTGATCCAAGACCATATCGTTCAGACAGGACCCATTCAGCATGAGCATTGCCTTTCAATCGGCTTCGGAAGTTGACAAGGACTGGTGGCGCGGCGCCGTGATCTATCAGATCTATCCGCGCTCCTATCAGGACTCCAACGGTGACGGCATCGGCGATCTCAAGGGGATCGCCGCCCGCCTGCCGCATGTCGCCGCACTCGGTGTCGATGCGATCTGGATATCGCCGTTCTTCACCTCGCCGATGCGCGATTTCGGCTATGACGTTTCGAACTACGAGGATGTCGATCCGATTTTCGGCTCGTTGGCCGATTTCGATGCCATGATGACGGAAGCCCATCGCCTCGGCACCAAGGTGATGATCGATCTCGTGCTGTCGCATAGTTCCGATCGTCATCCCTGGTTCGTCGAAAGCCGCTCAAGCAAGGACAATCCGAAGGCGGACTGGTACGTCTGGGCCGACGCCAAGCCGGATGGCACGCCGCCCAACAACTGGCTGTCGATCTTCGGTGGCTCGGCCTGGGCCTGGGATCCGACCCGCATGCAATATTACCTGCACAACTTCCTGACCTCGCAGCCGGATATGAACCTGCACAATCCGGAAGTGCAGGACCGGCTGCTTGACGTCGTGCGCTTCTGGCTCGACCGCGGCGTCGACGGCTTCCGTCTCGACACCATCAACTTCTATTTCCACGACAAGGAACTGCGCGACAATCCGGCGCTGGACCCGTCGCGCCGCAATGCCTCCACCGCGCCGGCGGTCAATCCCTATAACTTCCAGGAACACCTCTACGACAAGAACCGTCCCGAGAACCTGGAATTCCTCAAGCGCTTCCGCGCCGTACTCGACGAATATCCGGCCATTGCCGCCGTCGGCGAAGTTGGCGACAGCCAGCGCGGTCTCGAAATCGTCGGCGAATATACCTCCGGCGGCGACAAGATGCATATGTGCTACGCCTTCGAATTCCTGGCTCCGGATGCGCTTTCGCCCGATCGCGTCGAAGAGGTCATGAAGGATTTCGCCGTCGCCGCGCCGGAAGGCTGGGCCTGCTGGGCCTTCTCCAACCACGACGTCGTGCGCCATGTCAGCCGCTGGGGCAATCTGGTCGCCGACCGCGATGCCTTCGCCAAGCTCTATGCGGCGTTGCTGCTGACCCTGCGTGGCTCGGTGTGCATCTATCAGGGCGAGGAACTGGCGTTGACGGAAGCCGATCTTGCCTATCAGGATCTACAGGACCCCTACGGCATTCAGTTCTGGCCGGAGTTCAAGGGTCGCGACGGTTGCCGCACGCCGATGGTCTGGGACAGCCAGGTGGCGCAGGGCGGCTTTTCCACCGTCAAGCCGTGGCTGCCGGTGCCGGTCGAACACATTCTGCGCGCCGTCAGCGTCCAGCAGGGCGATGAAAATTCGGTGCTGGAGCAGTATCGCCGCTTCCTCGCCTTCCGCAAGCAGCACCCGGCCTTCGCCAAGGGCGAGATCGCGTTTTCGGAACCGCAGGGCGACGTGTTGATCTATGCCCGCACTTACGCCGGCGAAACCATTCTCTGCGCCTTCAACATGAGCCCGGTCGAGGCGCTTGCGACCCTGCCGGAAGGCAATTGGCAGGCGTTGACGGGGCACGGCTTTACCAGCAACAACTATGGCAACAAGATCGATATTCCGGCCTGGGGCGCTTACTTCGCGCGTCTTGCCTGACCTTTGGGAGGAGGGAGCATAATGACTGGACTTGTTCTGAAGGATATCAAGAAATCCTACGGCAGCGTGCATGTGCTGCACGGCATCGATCTGGAGATCAACGAGGGCGAGTTCATCGTCTTCGTCGGCCCCTCCGGCTGCGGCAAGTCCACCTTGCTCAGGATGATTGCCGGACTGGAAAGCATCACGGCCGGCGATATGATGATCGCCGGGCAGAAGGTGAATGAAGTGCCGCCGTCGCGGCGCGGCATCGCCATGGTCTTCCAGTCCTACGCGCTCTATCCGCATATGACCGTCTACGACAACATGGCCTTCGGCATGCGCATTGCAGGCGAAAGCAAGCAGGAGATCGACCGTCGTGTCCGCGCGGCGGCGGCAAGCCTGCAGCTCACCCAATATCTGGAGCGCCTGCCAAAGGCGCTCTCGGGTGGTCAGCGCCAACGCGTCGCCATCGGCCGCGCCATCTGCCGAAATCCGAAGGTCTTCCTGTTCGACGAGCCGCTGTCGAATCTCGACGCCGCCCTGCGCGTTGCGACCCGCATCGAGATCGCCAAGCTCAGCGACTCGATGCCCGAGACGACGATGATCTACGTCACCCACGACCAGGTGGAGGCCATGACGCTCGCCGACCGCATCGTCGTGCTGTCGGCCGGCCGTGTCGAGCAAGTCGGTGCGCCGCTTGAGCTCTACGAGCGCCCGGCCAATCTCTTCGTCGCAAAATTCATCGGCTCGCCGGCCATGAACATCATTCCGGCGACAGTGACCGAGACAGGCGCGACGACGACCGTGACGCTGACGGGTGGCAAGGCCGTGACGCTGGATGTGCCGACCGAGACCTCCGAAAAGGGCAAGACGGCGAGCTTCGGCGTGCGTCCGGAAGACCTGCGTCTTGCGACCGGTGACGATTATCTCTTCGAAGGCGAGGTCTCCATCGTCGAGGCGCTCGGCGAGGTGACGCAGCTCTATATCGAAGGCCTGGTCGATGGCGAGCCGATCATCGTCAAGATCCCCGGTATTGCCGATATCCATCGCGGCCAGAAGATGCGCTTTACGGCCGACCGGCAGAAGCTGCATCTCTTCGACGCCAGCGGTCATTCCTATCGCAAGTAGCCGCTTACGGGATGTCGCCGGCTCAAGTAAAAATGAACAATAAAATTCATCTTGGGCCGGCGCGTTCAAACCTTCTGTTAAAGACCCGCTGCTAGTCTTACCATCATAATATACCCCAGGGGTTTACTAAGATGGCCGCGTTCGGCAGAGCTAATTCAGGTCAGCATTTTCTCAACAAAGAAGAATCCTTCATGTATGACCGCGAAGTGCGGTTCCGCATGGAAGATACGATGAACGCGGCGCGCCTTGAATACACCGAGAAAGGCGTGATGAACCTTGCGTCCCGCCGCTGCGATATTATCCGCATCTCGCAGAGCAGTGCGGTTCTCGCAATCCTCACCCAGTATAATCTGCCGAAGCAGTTCTATCTGGATATTCCCGACGCCCGCATCACCAAAGTCGGCTGCGTGCTGATGAAGGTCTTCTCCAACAATACGGTCGAGGTCCGTTTCCTGCGTCTCCTCACGGAGAAGGAAATGAACAAGATCTTCGTCTACAGCACGCATCCGGCCCACAAAAACCGCGTGCTTGACATCAGGGCCTGATCAACGGCCACAGGAAACATGTTGGAGCGATCACTCGGCTGACGGATCAGATTTCCGTCCGCCATTTTTCGAGCGCATCCTCAAGATACTCAATCAGCGACAGCCTGCCATCTTCCTGCAGCCATTTGTCGACCGACAGGCGCAAAGGGCTCACTGCAATCATCGAAACCAGCCGCAGACCGTCCTGGTCCTTCGTCGGGAACAGCTCGCACAGGGCTTGATAGGCGATTTGTTCGAGTTGCAGAGAGTTGCCTCGCGAGCGGGACCGCAGGATTTCGCTTTGACGGAGCAGCTTGGCTGTCTCAAGAAGCCGCGGTGCTTCCACCTCAAGGCGGGCCACAAGTCCCCGGATCGCTTGATGAACAACGGCGACCGGTCGCCCGGCTGATGCATTTTCCATGATGCTCGCCCGAAGCGCGTCCATGTATCTGCGCTGATGCGCCAGAAGAATGTCATCCTTGCTTTTGAAGTAATAGAAGAAGGTTCGCCGGGAAATTCCGGCCGCTGACGCAATCTCGTCGATCGTCGTTTCCTGATATCCCTTCGTCAGAAAGGATCTCATTCCGGCTTCCGCTATGCGTTGAAATGTCACGCGCCGCTTTTGCTCGCGCAGGCCTTCCGGCTTTGGGGGTGCATCTTGCATCAGTCCATTGTGGCACGAGTCGTACCGCCACTCAAATCATGAGCGTGCCCTGGGGTTCCTTTCCGGCGACCTCTATTCCCAGCGAAACAATTTGTTCGTCTCGCCCATCGGTTGCCGCAAAGTAGCCAATATTAATTTTTACACTAAGTGCGATATTTAATGTTGATGCTGAAAGTTCATAACCCGGTGCAGGAGCACAAATATCAATGCCAGCCAATACAATCTCAAATCACGATGAAAGTGGGACCTATGGTCCATATGCTGCCGAAAGCCGCTTAAGGCCCAATATTTGGTCGATGGCTCTTCTGCTGAGCCTGTTGACGGGCTGCGCCGCGGCGCCGCTGGATCGGGCAGGGTCCTTGCGCTCCTATGACGGCTTGACCCGATCGGACGGGCTGGTCGCGCATTCACTTCTTCGGGTGAGCAGGGACGATGTTCTTGCGGCGAAGACGGTGAAGATCATTCCGACGGCTTTTTCGATGCGAGCTGAAAGTGCCGCTTTCACGCCGGAGCAGCGTAACCTCGTGACCAATGCCGTCGACAGGGCGCTTTGCTCCGGATTGAGTGAACGCTTCGTCGTCGTCGGCCTGTCCGAGCCGGCCGATCTGACCGTTCGCGCCGTGGTGACGCAGGTCAAGGCGACGAATGCGACGGCTGTCGGTGTCTCGAAGGTCGCATCCGTGGGCAAGAGTGTGTTGTTGCCGGGTGTACCCGTTCCTGTTCCCCGCATTCCCATCGGCATGGGCAGCCTCTCCCTTGAGGCGGAGGCGCTCAATCCCCAAGGCGTGCAGAGGGCTGTGATGATCTGGGGACGCGGTGCAAACGCATTTCTTGATTCGGGCACCATCTCCAAGGAAGGGGATGCCTATAGCCTCGCCGCCAAATTCGGAGGCGATTTCAGCAAGATGTTGGTCAAGGGCAAGACGCCGTTCGGAGCGACGCCCTCGTTCCCTTCCCGGGCGAAGCTGGCCGCGCTCGTCGGCCGCGCACCCAAGTATGATGCCTGCAAGGTATTCGGGAAGTCACCGGGCGTGAAGGGCTTCGTGGGAGCACGCCTCGGCCTCCCGCCGGCATGGACGGACAAGGCTCCGGCAAATGCAGAAACAATGGCATCGAAGGCTCCTTAATCAGCCTTCGATGCAGCCTTGCCAGTATTCGGCGGGCAACCTCAGTGGCGGAACAGGACGCTCGCGCCCTGATCCGCCGGCCCTGCCGCGTGGCGGAAAGGAACAAAGAGCTCGCGTCCCATGCCGAACTCGTTCTCCGAGAGATCGACGACCACAGGCTCGCGCTCGGCCATATCGGCAGCATCGACCAGTACCTCAAGCGTGCCGGCGATCGCGTCGATGCGGATCATGTCACCTTCCCTGATGCGGGCGATCGGGCCGCCGTCAACAGCTTCCGGCGTCACATGGATTGCGGCCGGAACCTTGCCCGATGCGCCCGACATGCGTCCGTCGGTCAGAAGCGCCACGCGGAAGCCGCGATCCTGCAGCACACCGAGCGCCGGCGTCAGCTTGTGCAGCTCCGGCATACCGTTGGCCTTCGGTCCCTGGAAGCGGACGACGGCGACGAAATCGCGGTTCAGCTTGCCGTCCTTGAAGGCCTGCTGCATCTCCAGCTGGTCGTGGAAGATCACGGCGGGCGCTTCGATGATGTGGCGCTCCGGCTTGACGGCGGAGATCTTGATGACTGCCTTGCCGATATTGCCGCGCAGCATCTTCAGGCCGCCATTGCTCTGGAAAGGCGCGTCGATGCTTGCCAGCACCTTCGGGTCGTGGCTCTTGTCCGGTGCCGGCTCGCGCACGACATTGCCATCGGCGCCGAGCTTGATGTCGATGGAATAGCCGTTGAGGCCCTGGCCATAGACGGTGCGCACGTCGTCGTGCAGCAGCCCCTTCTTCAACAGTTCCTTGATGAGGAAGCCCATGCCGCCGGCGGCATGGAAATGGTTCACGTCGGCAAGCCCGTTCGGATAGACGCGGGCGAGCAGCGGGATGATGTCGGAAAGCTCGGAAATATCCTGCCAGGTGAGCACGATGCCGGCGGCGCGCGCCATGGCGACGATGTGCATCGTGTGGTTCGTCGAGCCACCGGTCGCATGCAGGCCGACGACGCCGTTGACGATCGAGCGCTCGTCGATCATCTCGCCGGCTGGCGTGAATTCATTGCCCATGGCGGTAATCGCAAGCGCACGCTTGGTCGCTTCGCGGGTAAGGGCTTCCCGCAGCGGCGTGCCGGGATTGACGAAGGAAGCGCCCGGCATGTGGAAGCCCATGATTTCCATCAGCATCTGGTTCGAATTCGCCGTGCCGTAGAAGGTGCAGGTGCCGGGGCCGTGATAGGACTTCGATTCCGCCTCGAGCAACTCGGCGCGGCCGACCTTGCCCTCGGCATAGAGCTGCCGCACGCGCGATTTCTCGTCGTTTGGCAGGCCCGAGGTCATCGGACCGGCAGGAATGAAGACGGCGGGCAGATGGCCGAAGGAGAGGGCGGCGATCACAAGGCCCGGCACGATCTTGTCGCAGACGCCGAGGAAGACGGCAGCATCGAACATGTTGTGCGACAGGCCGACGGCTGCCGACATAGCGATCAGGTCGCGCGAAAAGAGCGAGAGTTCCATGCCCGGCTGTCCTTGCGTGACACCGTCACACATGGCCGGCACACCGCCGGCAACCTGGGCGATGCCACCCGCTTCGGCCGCCGCCTGGCGAATAATGGCCGGATAGGTCTCGAAGGGCTGATGCGCCGAGAGCATGTCGTTATAGGAGGTGATGATCCCGAGATTGGGCACCTGGTCTCCCGCCAGTGCGTCTTTCTCGGAGGGGGAACAGATGGCGAAGCCGTGCGCAAGGTTGGCGCAGCCGAGCACGGAACGTTGCGCGCCCCTGGTTGCGGCATTGCGCAGGCGGTCCAGATAGCGTTCGCGCGTCGGCTTCGAGCGCTCGACGATGCGTGCGGTAATCTTGGAAATGCGGGCGTCAGCGGCCATGGTCGATCTGCCTCCGTCTGTTCTGCGCAATGCCCGAAGATCTGTCTCGGTAGCGGGCGTGGCGCGGGGTCCAAAAGTCAATGCTCTGCCGTTGCGCCCGCTAGGGCACATGGCGCAGCACATGTTGCTGTGTCATTCAGGGTTCGATGACGAGGCCCGACGGCCGTGTCACGGAGCCCAATAAATTTCGACCTGCGAAGCCGCCCGGCGCAGCATGGCGCGGATCGGCATCTCGGTTTCTTCGCCGGACGCTTCGGCCTTGGCCAAAACATCCTTCTTTCCTTCTCCCTCGATATGGAGCACCAGCAATCGGGCATCCTGAAGACTGGAGAAGGTGAATGTCAGCCGCGGCTCACCGGCACCTTCCGCTTCCATCGTGATGATGCCGCGCGGGGTGTTCGGATCGAGTGCGGTCTTGAGGTTGCTGCCGCCCGGAAAGAACGACGCCGTGTGGCCGTCATTGCCCATGCCGAGGATGGCGACATCGAAGGGATGGCCGACAGCCTTGGTTTCTTCCGTGGCGATGACTGCGGCTTCCTCGACGGAGGCCGCAGCCTGATAGAGCGGGAGGAACTTGGCGGCTGCCGCCTTGTCCCTCAACAGGTTTTCCTGAACGAGCAGATGGTTCGAGCGCGGATTGTCAGCCGGCACGAACCGTTCGTCGACGAGGGTGACCGTTACCTTGCCCCAGTCGATCGAGCGCGATGACAGCGCCTGGAAGAAGGCCTTCGGCGTCGAGCCGCCGGAGACCGCGATGCTTGCGGAGCCGCGCGTCGCGATGGCGGCCGAGAGGGTCTCGGCTACCTTGTCTGCGAGCTTGCCGGCGAGTTCGGCACCATTGGCAAAAGCATGCATGTTCGCTGTCATCGTTATCGTCCCAGATTAGATATCGTCGTGCCAGGTGCGGCCGTCACGCTCGATGAGCGCAATGGCCTGGCTCGGACCCCAGGTGCCGGCGGTGTAGCCCTGTACCTGCTGTCCGGTTGCTTCCCAACCCTTGAGGATAGGGTCTACCCATTCCCATGCCGCTTCCACTTCGTCGCGGCGCATGAACAGCGTCTGGTTGGAGCGGACGACGTCCATCAGCAGGCGCTCGTAGGCGTCCGGATTGCGGACGTTGAAGGCGGACGCGAAGCTCATGTCGAGCGAGACGTTGCGCAGGCGCATGCCGCCCGGGCCTGGGTCCTTGATCATCAGCGACTGCTTGACGCCTTCGTCCGGCTGCAGGCGGATGATGAGCTGGTTGGCGACGATGCGGCCGGCGGCCTGGTCGAAGATATTGTGCGGGATCGGCTTGAAGGTGATGACGATCTCCGACACGCGGCCGGCAAGACGCTTGCCGGTGCGGATGTAGAAGGGAACGCCGGCCCAGCGCCAGTTGCCGATCTCGGCCTTGATGGCGACAAAGGTCTCGGTGTTGGAAACGCCGCCTTCCAGCTCGTCGAGGTAGCCCTTGACCGGGCCGCCGGCCGAAGCGCCGGCGCGGTACTGGCCGCGAACCGTCGCCTGCTCGACGTTCGAAGCGTCGATCGGCTTCAGCGCGCGCAGAACCTTCAGCTTCTCGTCGCGAACGGCTTCCGAATCCATGGAGGAGGGGATTTCCATCGCCGTCAAGCAAAGCAGCTGCAGGATATGGTTCTGCACCATGTCGCGGAGCGCGCCGGCGGTGTCGTAATAGCCGGCACGGCCTTCGAGACCGACCGATTCCGCCACCGTGATCTGCACGTGGTCGATATGGTTGGCGTTCCAGAGCGGCTCATAGAGGGCATTGGCAAAGCGCAGCGCCATCAGGTTCTGCACGGTTTCCTTGCCGAGATAATGGTCGATGCGGAAGATCTGCTCTTCCTTGAAGACCTTGCCGATCGTGTCGTTGAGCTGCAGGGCGGATGCGAGGTCGCGGCCGATCGGCTTTTCGACGACGATGCGGGTCTGTTTGGTGATCAGCTTGTGATCGTGGATCTTCTGCGAGATATCGCCGAAAATGCCCGGAGCGACGGCGAGGTAAAAGGCGCGCACGCGCTCCTTGCCTTCGTCCAGGAGCTTCTTCAGTTGATCCCAGCCGGCATCGCTGCGGGCATCGACCGGCACGTAGAACAGGCGAGCGAGGAACTTCTTGACTTCGGCGTCGTCATATTCGCCCTTCTTCAGGTGTTCCTTGAGAGCGGCGTCGGCAAACTTACGGTATTCTTCGTTGGAAAGCGCGCTGCGCGAAGCGCCGATGATGCGGGTCGGTTCGGAAAACTGACCTTCGACCTGACGATGGTAAAGAGCGGGAAGGAGCTTGCGCTCGGCAAGGTCGCCGCTGCCGCCGAAAACGACATAATCAAATGGTTCAACGGGAATGATTTGGCTGCTCATGAGCTATCTCTCAATCGGTCTTGGTTGAGGCCCCTTTTAATCTAATCGATTTAAAAAGGCCAGTGTGCATCGCAAAATTCAGACTCGGCTTTTTAGAGCGGATCGCCGGCGGAAGAAATCATCTTCCGGTTTTCAAAACCTGTCGCGCAACGCAAACCACGAGAGCGCCAGGAACAGCAGAGGCGCCCGCATGCGCGCACCGCCGGGGAAGGGCGGGACGTTCAGCTCCTTGAAGAGATGAAGTTCGTCCGCATTCCCGAGAATTGTTTTCGCATAGAGTTTACCGCAATAATTTGACAGCATCACCCCATGGCCGGAATAGCCCCCGATCGAGGTGACGCCCGGCATGACCTCGCGCACGAAGGGCTGGCGCGGCATGGTGATGCCGACCGAGCCGCCCCAGGCATAATCGATGTTGATATCGCCGAGAGCCGGGTAGATTTCCGTGATCTGCCGGCGGATGTGCTGCGTTATGTCGCGTGGATTGTCTGCCGTATAGGCTTCGCGACCGCCGAACAGTAGTCGCCCGTCCTTCGATTTGCGGAAATAGCGCACGACGAATCGCGAATCGGCCACGGCCTCGTTGCCGGGCAGCACGGCCGGAAACTCATCGAGCGGTTCGGTGGCGCCGATGAAGGAGCGAATCGGCATGACATGGCTCGATGTCACCGGCTCAAGGTCGCCGATATAGCCGTTGCAGGCGATCAGCACCCGATCGGCCGTGATCTCTCCGCCATCCGTCTCGATGATCGTCTTGCCGCCCGCTTGGCGAAAGCCCTTCGCCTTGGTCATTTCAAAGAGCGAAGCACCGGCTTCGGCCGCGACGCGGGCAAGACCGATGAGCAGTTTCAGCGGATGGATATGGCCAGTACCCGTGTCCCGGACACCATAGAGATAGAATTGCGAACCCAGCCGTTCCTGGGTTTCGGCCTCATCCATGAACGACATGTGCGGATAGCCGTAGCGGGTCGCCGCGATTTCCGCGCTGTCCATATAGTCGCGCTTGTAGCTGCGCTTGTGCGTGACATTCATCTGGCCAGGCAGGAAATCGATGTCGATGCCATGCTCCGACGCGAAGTCGAGAAGGTGGCGCTTGGCATCTTCGGCCAGATCGAAGAGGGCTTTCGAGCGCTCATAGCCGATTTTCTCTTCGAGTTCTTCGGGCCACCAGCGCTGGCCGGTGCCGAGTTGTCCGCCATTGCGGCCGGAGGCGCCATCGCCGAAACGGTTGGCGTCGATCAGGACGACGTCGACACCACCCTTGGCGAGGTTGTAGGCGGCCTGAAGGCCGGTATAGCCGCCGCCGACGATCGCGACGTCAGCCTGACGCGAGCCATCGAGCTTTGGATAGCGCGCGCGCGGGCCGACGGTCGCCTGATAGAAGGAAAGACCCGGCGCAATCGGGCTCTGCCATGTTTCCTGCAATGTCATGGGCGATCTCCCTCACACGTTGAGCAGAAGGAATTCCCGCTCCCACGGGCTGATCACTTGCATGAAGGTCTCGAATTCACCGCGTTTGACGCCGGCATAGATATCGATGAAATCCTTGCCGAGAACCTCCTCGAAGGCCGGCTCGTCCTCCATCAGCGCAATCGCTTCCAGAAGGCCGCGTGGCAGATCGATGGAGCCTTCATTGGCCGAATCTTCCGTCGGCGCCGTCGGCTCCACCTGTTTCATGATGCCGAGAAGGCCCGAGGCCAGCGAGGCGGCAAGCGCCAGATAAGGGTTGGCGTCCGAGCTCGGCAGGCGGTTTTCCACGCGCCGCGCCTGAGGGTCGGAGACGGGCACGCGGAAGGCGGTGGTGCGGTTGTCGTAGCCCCAGGCATTGTTGACCGGGCAGGACATGTTGGGCGCCAGCCGGCGATACGAGTTCACATAGGGCGCGAGCATGGCAAGCGCATTCGGCACGAAGCGCTGCATTCCACCGATGAAATGGAAGAACTCGGGCGAAGGGCTGCCGTCCGGATTGGTGAAGACGTTCTTGCCGGTCTCGATGTTCACGACCGACTGATGGATGTGCATTGCCGAGCCCGGCTGGCTCTGCATCGGCTTGGCCATGAAGGTCGCATAAATGCCGTGCTTCAGCGCTGCCTCGCGGATCGTGCGCTTGAACAGGAATACCTGGTCGGCCAGTTCGATCGGGTCGCCGTGGCGCAGGTTGATTTCCAGCTGCGCCGGTCCCTCTTCATGGATCAGCGTATCGATCTCGAGACCCTGCTTCTCCGAGAAATGATAGATGTCGTCGATCAGCTCGTCGAATTCGTTGATGCCGGCGATCGAATAGCCCTGGCCGCCGAGGATAGAACGGCCGGAGCGGCCTTTCGGCGGATGCAGCGGATAGTCGGGATCGTCATTCTTGGCGACGAGATAGAATTCGATTTCGGGCGCCACCACGGGTTTCCAGCCGCGATCGCGATAGAGCCCCATGATGCGCTTCAGGACGTTGCGTGGCGTGTAGGAGACTTCCTGGCCCTCGGAATTGACGATATCGCAGATCACCTGGGCAGTCGGATCGGTTTCCCAGGGTACAACCGAAAGTGTCGAAAGATCCGGCACGAGCTTGAGATCGCTGTCGCGCGGCTCGTAGCGGAAACTCTCCGTCTCCTCGGGATATTCGCCGGAGATCGTGTGGCGATAGATCGCCGAAGGCAGCGCCAGCGAGGTGTTGGAGGTGAATTTCGAGGTCGGCATCATCTTGCCGCGCGGCACGCCGGCAAGGTCTGGGGTGATGCATTCGATGTCCTCGATCCCGCGTGCCCGCAGCCATTGAGCCGCTTCCTTCCAGTTTGCCACGCCGCGAGCCGATCTCAGACCAGGAGGTACCATAGGGGCTTTCGAGACGGGTATGGAAGCTTTCAGCGGGGTCTTTCTCGCGGGCATAAAACACCGTATTTGGGTTGATCGGTGAGTGCATCATAACTGCAGTTTGCCAATTGGCGAGGGGGAAAACCGCTCGGACTTTCGCCGTATGATGGAAAAATGACGAGAGAGCGCGGCGAAGAATGAAGGGCTGAAGCGTGGCTGGCAGATATGATGTGATCGTCCTCGGTGCGGGTGCGGCGGGCATGATGTGCGCCATCCGCGCCGGCCAGCGCGGACGGTCCGTCCTTGTGCTCGATCATGCCGCAGCGCCGGGCGAGAAGATCCGAATCTCCGGCGGCGGCCGCTGCAATTTCACCAACATCCATGCCGGCCCGAAGAACTTCCTGTCCGCCAATCCGCATTTCGCCAAATCGGCGCTCGCCCGCTTCACGCCTCAGGATTTCATTGCCATGGTCGAGCGCCACGGCATCGCGTGGCACGAGAAGACGCTCGGCCAGCTCTTCTGCGATGATAGCGCCAAGGACATCATCCGCATGCTGATGGACGAGATGCGGGCAGCCGGCGCGCAGCTGCGATTGCGTACGGAGATCGGCGACATCGAGCAAAGTGCCGGCGGCTATCGCGTCAGCACGTCCGAAGGCGCTTTCGAAGCATCCTCGCTGGTCGTCGCCACGGGCGGCAAGTCGATCCCCAAGATGGGCGCAACGGGTTTTGCCTACCGCATAGCCGAGCAGTTCGGCTTGCCTTTGGTCGAAACGCGTCCGGGTCTCGTACCTCTAACGCTTGATCCGCAATTGCTGCAGCGCCTCGCGCCGCTTTCGGGCATTGCCGCGCCCGCCGAGATCCGCCATGGCAAGACATCCTTCCGCGAAGCGCTGCTCTTTACCCATCGCGGCCTCAGCGGTCCGGCCATCCTGCAGATTTCCTCCTATTGGCGCGAAGGGGAAGACATCACGGTGGTGATCGAACCTGATATCGATATCCTCGCGCTGCTCAAAAAGGCAAAGCACGCGAACGGTCGGCAATCGGCGCAGACGGCACTTGCGGAAATCCTGCCGAAGCGGCTGGCGCAGCATGTCGTCGAGAGCGAAGGCATCTCCGGCAACATGGCCGATCTATCCGACAAGCGCCTGCAGCAGCTCGCGGCAGCCATACAGGCCTGGTCCGTCAAGCCATCGGGCTCGGAAGGCTATCGTACCGCCGAGGTGACGCTGGGTGGTATCGACACGGCTTGCCTCGATTCGCGGACGATGCAGGCAAGGGCCATTCCCGGCCTGTTCTTCATCGGCGAATGCGTCGACGTGACCGGCTGGCTCGGCGGCTACAATTTCCAATGGGCTTGGGCATCGGGCCATGTGGCCGGCGAGGCCGCTTGAACTGCCATTTCAGGGGCTTGCCGGCGCCCTGAGAAAATGGAACCCGCCTCTGTTTCTCGCGTTTTCCTTTCCTACATTATTAGTGAATACATTGGCAGTTGCCGAACACACCATTTGCCGGTTATCGTGTCAGTGCGAAAATGGGAATATACTCATGAACAGAACACAGCGTCGCGCTCGCGCCATTGCAATCGCTCAGACCCGTGACAACGCCAAGCTTTTGGCGGCAAGACTGTTGATGTTGGCGACCGGCGTGACAGCCGCTTGCATCGCCTACCTTACTGTACGCGGCTTCTGATCTCGGCCGCTTTCATTGTCCTTCGCCGCCGCGAAGCGGCGGCCTTGGCTCGCGCAAAGGAATAGGTATCGTCATCCGCTTTTCAGCGTTTGATTGTATGTTGCGGGTCACACTACACCCTTATCTGAAAATTAATTAATCACACCGACAATCCCAATCGATTTCTTGGGGTGCTCTACTGCAAGCTAGAGCCGAAGCAATGATTGCTTCCTGACTTATACTCGGGAACCCCGCCTGCAGATATTTCAAGAACGATGGTTATACATCCGGTCAGCGCCGAGGCGGCGTCGACGGGGGAGCGGTGTGTGAGAGGTCTGGGCCAAAATGTTCATTGACAAGATATTGTCGCGTTTCAACATCAAGACGAAGGTTCTGATATTCGTCCTGCCGTTCGTCATCAGCATTTCCGCCGTAGGCCTCACCGGGCTTTATGCGTCGGGTCTGCTTCAGGGCCGCATGGAGATCTCCAACAGCGTCCTGCAGTCCCTGACCGGGTTCAAGAACCTCTATGGTTCGATGGATGACTTCCTGCGTATCACCAACACACAGCAGCGCGACAAGCTCTATGAGGACATCAAGTCGCAGCAGAGCGTGCTGAATGCCACTCTCGGCCAGCTCGGCGCAGATGCGGACGGTCGCGACAATCTGACTGACGCGATAGCAAAGACCGCCGACATGTCCAATCTTGTCGGCAGGCTGTGGTCGCTGCACGAACAGGAACTCTCGCTCCGCAAGACGATCGACGACGCGCAGCGCGCTTTGATCAGTGCCCGTTTCAACGTCAATTTCAACAGCCAGCAGCTGGAAGACCGGATGCGCCAGGATCAGGCGGACGCGACCTCCACGCTGCGCTCCGCCGACCGCCTGCTGAAGGGCGGCGATATGCTGAGCTCCGTTGCGGAAGACTTTAACAAGGCAGCGACCCCGGCCGACAAGGTCAAGCTTCTCAAGGATCGTTTGACGGATCTGAACAAGGCGCAGCGCTCCATCGACCTTGCACTGCCACAGAACCAGAAGAGCGTCGTCCAGTCGCTGGTGGGCACGATCAAGGATCTTGCGGCCTTCACCGAAAGCACCGATGTGCCGACGGACGATACCGTTGCCAACATCAGCCGGCTGCTCTCGCGCTTCCGCCAGACCTCGACTTATACGCAGCTTGCGGCGACGCAGATGATGCGCCAGGCGACCACGACCTTCGTGTCCCTCGATGCCCGCGTCGCGCAGACGAATTCGGTCCTGCAGGATACGCGCCGCCTTGAAGACTCGATCTATTCGCTGCAGCTCGTTTTGGCCGATTTCAACGCCAATACGAACAAGGACAATCTCGTCCGCCTGCGCCAGGAAGTCTCCAAGCTCGGCGGCGATATCGATACGCTGAACCAGAGCGCCAAGAGCATGGATTTTGCCGGCGACATCGACACGGCCATTCGTCCCGCCATCAAATCCATGGATGACGCCGGCGGCAAGCTTGTCGATACGATCAACCAGCGGATCGGCGAATATGCCAGCGCCCGCCAGCAGCTCGATCAGGTCTGGGGTCAGTTGACCGCCTTCGCCGAGACGCAGAAGCAGAGCGCCGGCAGCGAGCGCAACCAGGCAAATTCCATATCCATCCTGGCGACTGCACTCGGCATTATTCTCTCGGTTGCCGGCGGCATCGCGCTCGTTCTGACCCTGCAGCGCCCGATCGGCCAGATCACCGCTGCCATGCGCCGCATTGCCGACGGCATGCTGGAGACTTCGATCTCCGGCGAACAGCGCCGCGACGAAATCGGTGACATGGCGAGAGCCCTCGGCATCTTCAAGGAAAACGCCATCTCGAAGATCCGCATCGAGGAGCAGAGCGACGAGGAACGCACCGCCGCGGAGCATGAGCGCCAGCGCAACGACGCCGAAAAGCGCGAACTCGACCGTCAGATCGACTATGCCGTCAGCGAGCTTGCTGCTGGTCTGGAGCGTCTTGCCCAGGGCGATATCTCGGCAACGATTGAGACGCCTTTCATCGGCCGCCTCGAGCAGCTCCGTCAGGATTTCAATAGTTCGCTGTCTCGCCTGCAGCAGACGCTGAGCCAGGTCCGCAGCAATGTCGAGATGATCCAGAGCAACGGCGCGCAGATGGCGGCTTCCGCCGAGGATCTGTCGAAGCGCACTGAGCAGCAGGCTGCCTCTCTCGAACAGACCGCCGCGGCCGTCGACGAGATCACCGTCACCGTTCGTTCGTCCGCCGAACGCGCCAAGGATGCGGATGCGATCGTGCGCGAAGCCAAGCGTAGCGCCGATGACAGCTCCGTCGTTGTCGGTAACGCCATCGACGCGATGACGCGCATCGAAGATGCATCCCGCAAGATCGAGCAGATCATCGGCGTCATCGACGAGATCGCCTTCCAGACCAACCTTCTGGCGCTCAATGCCGGTATCGAAGCCGCTCGCGCCGGCGAGGCCGGCAAGGGGTTTGCCGTTGTCGCCATGGAAGTGCGCGAACTCGCACAGCGCTCGGCCGCTGCCGCCAAGGAAATCAAGGGGCTCATCAACAAGTCGACCGAGGAGGTCAATTCCGGTTCGCAGTTCGTGCAGGAGGCTGGCTCGGTCCTCGCGCAGATCAGCAGCCAGATCGTGACGATCAGCCAACATGTGGAAATGATTGCCCGCGCCAGCCACGATCAGGCCAGCGCCCTGCAGGAGGTCAATTCCTCGGTCAACCACATGGACCAGATGACCCAGCAGAACGCCGGCATGGTGGAAGAGACGACGGCGGCGAGCCGAGAACTCGCCGGCGAAGCCGATGCCCTGCTGCACCTCATTCTGCAGTTCAAGATCGAGGCGGGCTACAACGGAGGCTACATGCGCGAGCAGGCGGCCTGACCGCAGTAATCATTGCTATCGCAGGCGGATTGGCCGATTTCCGGCTGGTCCGCCTTTTTCATTGCTTTGTAAAGGGTGTTCAAAGCCGCAAACATCCGTCCGATCCATATGAAGAGGCGCGGTGGCTCGATCCCATAGTCGAGATAGAACAGGTCCTCGTTGTGGCGCCATTGTTCTTCGCGCGCCAGGCTTTGTATTTCTATGGCTTTCGCCAGAGCCATGCTTTCTGTCATGAGATGTCTCCTTCCTGTGAGGCATCCCTTCAACTACACATCAGAATTTTCTTTATAAACAGCTATTTTCGCCTTATGTTTTTCAATTATGAAAAATACGACCTGGGATTCCTATAGGCTTTTTCTCGATGTCGCCCGCGGTGGCGGCTTGACCGGCGCCGTCGCTTCCAGCGGCTTGAGCCCGGCAACGATCGGCCGGCGAATGCTGGAACTGGAAGGGCAGATCGGACGCCCGCTGTTCGAGCGCAGCCAGGCGGGCTATGCACTGACGGGCGACGGTCAGGCCTTGTTCGATCAGCTGCTGGAGATGGAAGCCGCCGCCCGCAAGGTCGATAGCTGGCAGCGCGATGCCCAAGGCGCTTCGATCGTCCGTATAGCGGCCGGCACATGGGTCGGCTGGCTGCTCAGCCAGAACATGCCGACGATCTGCTCGGAGAGGGACGGCTTCCGGATCGACCTGCATCTGGGTGAACGCCGCGCCAGCCTTGCCCATCGCGAAAGCGATATCGGCATCCGCGCCTTCGAGCCGGAGGAGACCAATCTCGCGGCGATCAAGACCGGCGATGTCGCCTATGCCGCCTATCAGGCCCGCAACATGCGCTTTTCCGGCCCGCCGCGCTGGATCGCGGTGGCGGAGGAGGAGGCGATCTCGGCCTATCTGCGCTGGCCACACCAGAACAAGCGCGAGGAAATCGCTTTTACCGTCAGCCGCCCCCGCTCACTGTACGATCTGGTGCTCGCCGGATCCGGCATTGCCGTGCTCCCCTGCTTCGTTGGCGATCAGGAGCCGCGGCTGGAGCGGGTGGGTGAGGAAATCTCGGAGCTGCGCCACCGGCAATGGATCGTCATGAACAATGCCGACCGCCATCGCCGGGAAATCCGCACCGTGGTCGACCGCATGGCCAAGCTGTTGAAAAGCCATGCCGAGCTCTTTGCCGGCAAGCGCCCAACCTATCTGTGAAAGGACCGGCGGCAGTTTGCCGCCGGTTCGCGCCTCTTCAGCGAGCCGCGTCACCCCAGCGATATTCGACAGTGGCTTCGTCAAGCTTCGCCTTCAGCTCCGGATCGAGCTTCAGATCGATGGCGGCGAGCGTGTCCGTCAATTGATCGGGGCGGCTTGCGCCGATGATGGCCGAGGTGATGACCGGATTGGCGGCCACCCAGGCGACGGCGAGCTTTGTGAGCGACTGGCCGGCTTCTTGGGCGATACCGCGCAGCTTCTCGATCGTCGCGAATTCGCGCTCGTGCCAGTAGCGTTGCAGATAGTTGGTGCCGGCGCTGCGCAACTGCGCACTGAAGCGGCCTTCGGTTGGTGCTTCGTCATGCTTGTGCTTGCCGGTGAGGAGACCGCCGGCGATCGGGTTATAAGGGATGACGGCGATGTGTTGTTCTTCGGCAAGCGGCAACAGTTCGCGCTCGATCTGACGGAACAAGAGATTGTAGCGCGGCTGCACCGAGACGAAGCGGGCGGTGCGCAGGACATCGGCCCGGCCCAGCGCCAATGCCAGCCGGTAGGCAAGGAAGTTCGATACGCCGACATAGCGGGCCTTGCCCGAGCGCACGATGACATCGAGCGCCTCCAGCGTCTCGTCGATCGGTGTTTCGCGATCGTCCGAATGCAGCTGGTAAAGGTCGACATAGTCAGTGCCGAGACGCCGCAGCGAAGCGTCGATCGCATCGAGAAGGTGCTTGCGCGATGCCCCCTGATCCCAGGGAGACGGGCCGACCTTTCCGACCGCCTTGGTCGCGACGATGAAGCGGTCGCGCTTGCCCTTCAGCCAACGTCCGACGATCTCTTCGGTGCGGCCGGCAAGCTGCTCGCCGCCGCCAAGCGGATAGACGTCGGCAGTGTCGATGAAGTTGACGCCGGCATCGGTCGCCTTGTCGAGAATGGCATGGGCGATGTCTTCCTGCTCGATCTGCAGGCCGAATGTCATCGTGCCCAGGCATAGGCGCGAGACGCTAAGACCGGTATTGCCGAATTTTTGATACTGCATGATGCACCCTTGAATTATGGGTTAGGATTGCCCGCCGGGAGGGCTTGGGAAGCAGGCGTGAGGCTATTCCTGACGTGAGGCGCTGCGATGTTAGCAAAGCTGCTATCCGCATTCACGCGAGAAGCGACCGCGGCGTTCACAATCGCGTGCAAGCGATCTCGCCGGCGTGCCCTAATGAGGAATCCGTCGTTTTCCGCCAATCCGCTAAAGCTCGTGATGGCTTGCTTTTTCCCCTTGTCGCCTTCCGATTTCCTTTCTAGTCTAACGGGAAAAACAGAGGGTTGGGTATCGCCTGGATGCCCTTGAACAAAACAGGAGAGACTATGAAGTCCATGTTCGCACGGCTTGCAGCAACGGCTTTCGCGGTCGTTTCGCTGGCGACGGTCGCTCACGCCGAAGACAAGGTCGTCAATATCTATAACTGGTCGGATTATATCGATAATTCGATCCTGGCGGATTTCACCAAGGAAACCGGCATCAAGGTCGTCTATGACACCTTCGACCAGAACGAGACGCTGGAAACCAAGCTGCTGGCCGGCAAGACCGGCTATGACATCGTCGTCCCGACGGCCTACTTCCTGCAACGCCAGATCAAGGCCGGCGTCTTTCAGAAGCTCGACAAGTCCAAGCTGCCGAATATCTCCAACATGTGGGATACGGTGCAGCAGCGCATCGCGACCTACGACCCCGGCAATCAATACGCCATCGACTATATGTGGGGCACCAGCGGCGTCGGCTACAACGTCGACAAGGTGAAGCAGATCCTCGGCACCGACGAGGCACCCGATATCAACGTGATCTTTGATCCCGCGGTGGCAGCCAAGTTCAAGGATTGCGGCATCTATGTGCTGGATTCGCCGACGGACGTCATCCCGGCCGCGCTGCGCTATCTGGGCCTCGACCCGAATTCGACCAAGCAGGAAGACTTCAAGAAGGCCGAAGAGCTTTTGACGTCGATCCGGCCCTTCGTGCGCAAGTTTCACTCCTCCGAATACATCAATGCGCTCGCCAATGGCGATATCTGCATCGCCTTCGGTTATTCCGGCGATGTGCTGCAGGCCCGCAATCGCGCGACCGAAGCCAAGAACGGCGTCAACATCAGCTATTCGATCCCGACGAAGGGCGCGCAGATGTGGTTTGACGTCATGGCGATCCCCGCCGATGCGCCGCATGTCGAAGAGGCGCATATTTTCCTCAACTACATCATGAAGCCGGAAGTCATCGCCAAGGCGAGCAACTTCACCGCCTATGCCAACGGCAACAAGGCATCGCAGCAGTTCGTGAGCAAGGACGTACTGGAAGATCCGGCCGTCTATCCGACCGATGCGGTCCGCGAGAAGTTGTACACACTGACGCCTTGGGACGCAAAAACGCAGCGCGTGGCGACGCGCTTGTGGACAAAGGTCACGACAGGCCAATAATTCGAAGCGGCCCGGACGGCAACGTCCGGGCCTTTCCTTATGAGGGTAAGGTTAGGAATCACGAGCGCGCCGGGAAGGGGAACAGCCGGGCGCCAACGCATTTCCGGGAAAAGTGCGCAGCGGTTTTCCGTGGGGAATGCGGAAATGCTTTCGGAAAGCCCATCCGGGCGTCCATTTGGGGATAGATAATGAAGTCACTCGGTAATATCCGGCGTTCCTTTGCTCCTTGGACCGATCCTTCGGCCAAGCCTTACATTTCCTTCAAGAATGTGACGAAGAAGTTCGGTGATTTTACCGCCGTCGACGACCTCTCCCTGAATATCTACAACCGCGAATTCTTTGCCCTTCTCGGCGCATCGGGCTGCGGCAAGTCCACGCTTTTGCGCATGCTCGCAGGCTTTGAACAGCCGACGACCGGCGAGATCGTGCTCGATGGCCAGGATCTTGCCGGCACGCCGCCCTATCGCCGCCCCGTCAATATGATGTTCCAGTCCTATGCGCTGTTTCCACATATGTCGGTGGAGAAGAACATAGCCTTCGGCCTGCGCCAGGACGGCATGCCGAAGGCCGAGATCGACGATCGCGTCGGGCAGATGCTGAAGCTCGTGAAGCTCGAACAGTTTGCCAAGCGCAAGCCCAACCAGCTTTCCGGCGGCCAGCGTCAGCGCGTGGCGCTCGCCCGCTCGCTTGCCAAGCGGCCGAAGGTGCTGCTGCTCGACGAACCCCTTGGTGCGCTCGACAAGAAGCTGCGCGAAGAGACGCAGTTCGAACTCATGGATCTGCAGCAAAGCCTGGGGCTGACCTTCGTCGTCGTGACCCACGACCAGGAAGAGGCGATGACCATGGCCGACCGTATCGCGGTCATGAGCCACGGCAAGGTGGTGCAGGTGGCAACGCCGGCCGAGATCTACGAGGCGCCCAACTGCCGCTTCGTCGCAGACTTTATCGGCGATGTGAACATCCTCGACGGCAATGTGACGTCGGCGCAATCGGGCATTGTCGAGATATCGGTCGATGCCGGCTTCACGGTGCGTTCCGCTTCCGGTGAGACGCCGTCGGCGGGAAGCCGCGCCAGCCTCGCCATCCGTCCGGAGAAGCTCAGGGTATCGCCGCGCCCGCCGGCCAATGCCTCGGTCAATGCCGCCGAAGGCGAAATATGGGATATTGCCTATCTCGGCGACATGACCGTCTTCCATGTCAAACTGAAGAGCGGACAGGTGGTCAAGGCATCGTCGCTGAATGCGGTTCGCGCCGTGGAAGAGCCCTTCGCCTACGACCAGGACGTCTGGGTCTCCTTCGACGAAAATGCCGGCGTTTTGCTGAAGGATTGACCATGAGAGCGCTCGGTTCCTCTATCTATCAGCGCCTCGTCATCATCGTTCCCTATGCTTGGTTGCTGCTCTTCTTTCTCGCGCCCTTCCTCATCGTCTTCCGCATTTCTCTGTCGACAAAGGCGTTGTCGGTGCCCCCCTATGACCCGTCCTTTGCCTGGAGCGACAGCTTCGGCGACTGGTGGGACAAACTGCAGACCATGTCGTTCGACAACTACGTATGGCTGACCGGCGACCCCCTTTACATGAACGCCTATATCGAGAGCCTGCAGATCGCCGGCATCTCGACGCTTCTGACGCTTATCATCGCCTATCCGATCGCCTACGGCATGGCGCAGGCGCCGCGCACGATCCGGCCGACTCTGCTGATGCTGGTCATCCTGCCCTTCTGGACGAGCTTTCTGATCCGCGTCTATTCCTGGATGTCGATCCTGAGCACGACGGGCCTCCTGAACCAGCTGCTGATGGGGCTCGGCATCATCCACGAGCCGCTCGTCATCCTGAACACCAATACCGCCGTCTATATCGGCATGGTCTATTCCTACCTGCCTTTCATGGTGCTGCCGCTTTATTCGTCGCTGGAAAAGATGGACGGCACGCTGATCGAGGCGGCGCAGGATCTCGGCTGTACGCCGATCGGCGCCTTTTGGCGCGTCACCTTTCCGCTCTCGATTCCCGGCATCGTCGCCGGCTGCATGCTGGTCTTCATCCCGGCGGTCGGCGAGTTCGTCATCCCCGATCTGCTCGGCGGGTCGCAAACCCTGATGATCGGCAAGGTGCTCTGGACGGAATTCTACAGTAATACCGACTGGCCGCTGGCCTCGGCGGTGGCAACCATCCTGCTTCTTGTTCTCGTGGTACCGATCGTCTTTTTCCAGCATTTCCAGGCCAAAGCCGATGAGAAGGGGAGATAACCGATGATCCGCTGGTCCCGCTTCAACATCGTCTCCGTCACGCTCGGTCTCGCCTTCCTTTACCTGCCGATCCTGCTGCTGGTGATCTACTCCTTCAACAGCTCGCGCCTCGTCACCGTCTGGGGCGGTTTCTCGACGCAATGGTACGTGCATCTCTTCAGCAACGACACCATGCTGAACGCCGCCTGGCTGACCGTGCGCATCGCGCTGCTCTCGGCGACGATCGCCACCGTTCTCGGCACTTTTGCGGCAATCACGCTGGTTCGCTATACGCGTTTTCGCGGCCGCATCCTGTTTTCGGGCATGATCTATGCGCCGCTCGTCATGCCTGACGTCATTACCGGCTTGTCGCTGCTGCTGCTCTTCGTCACCTCAGGCGTCGACCGCGGCTTCTGGACGATCGTCATGGCACATACGACCCTGACCATGTGCTTCGTTGCCGTCGTCGTGCAATCCCGCCTCCTGACCTTCGATCGCTCGATCGAGGAGGCGGCCATGGATCTTGGCGCACCGCCGGTGCGCACCTTCTTCGAGGTGACGCTGCCGATCATCGCGCCAGCCGTCTTTTCCGGTTGGGTGCTCGCACTCACCTTGTCGCTCGATGATCTGGTGATAGCAACCTTCGCCTCCGGTGCCGGCGCCAAGACGTTGCCGATGCTGATCTACAGCCAGGTGAAGCTCGGCGTTACGCCGGAAATCAATGCCATCTGCACGATCCTGATCGGCGTGGTCGCCGTCGGCGTCATCTGCGCGTCCATCGTGACGAAGCGTCGCGAGGTCCAGCGGCAGAGGGACGAGCAGGCGGCAGCCGCAGCTTGAAGCGCTGCGGCTGAACGGCGGCTCCCGGAAGAACTATGGCTGCTGTATCGGTTTTTGCAGAAGTGTTGCGACCGGCGAAATCACCGGATTGGGCCAGCTGCCGCCGATGAAGAAGGGCAGCATCGGCAGCTCATCGGCGTCGGAGGGTGAGGTCGCCTCGATCGCGCCGGAGAGGGCCAGTCCGTTGGTGCGGAATGGAACGACCCCGTTGAAGCTGATCGTTTCGTTGCGTCCCGCAATGGCCGCGTTCTGTACCTCGGCGGAGCCTTTCGCAAAACTTGCATCCACATTGATGCTGTCGAAGTCGAAAGAAGAATCGGCGATGTCGCTCATCCGGAAGAAGGCCTTCTCGGTGGCGAGCGTCCGGAAGGTCGAGATATCGAATTGACGAAACGACCCCGCCGACGAGGTGAAGTGCAGCGTGCCGGCAACGTCGCTGAGCGTGGCAACCCAGATCGGCTTCGAGGTGCTGAGCGAAAGATCCAGCGACGCCGATGAGGGCATCGGCAGCGGGCCTATCAGCTTCAGGCGTGTGAAGAGGCCGCCGAAATCGGCGTTGCGGATCGATATCTGCAATTTGCCGCCGCCGTCGAAGTCGCCCGGTGCGACCTCCAGATGCGCGGTCAGCGAACCGTTTTCGAAGCTGCTGTCGCCTATGTCGAACTTCGCCTTGCCGCCGGCCACGAGAAGGCTGGCGCCGATATTCTCGAACTGGAAGGGACCGAGAGCCGCCTTGTTCGACGAGAGCCGCATATCGAGGTCGAGCCGCTGCAGCGGATTGCCGTTCAATAGCGCATCGATGGCGGTTTCGGCCGCCAGACGCATGGAGAAGGCGGCCAGGAACGGATTGAGATTCATCTGGTCGAAGGCAAGCGTACCGGAAATCTTCGGTTTGCCCGCTTTCGTATAGTTCAGGTCCATGATGCCGGAAGCTGCGGAATCATTGATCTTGAAGCTGAGATTGTTGAAGCGCAGGCCATTGTCGATTGCTGCGATATTGGCGCTCAGCGAGATATTCTTGAGAGCATCGGCGGCCGGCAGGCGCTGCCCGCTCCAGGCGATGAAGGAAGGCACGTTCGGCACGCTCAGATCCAGATTGCCCGAAAGTGCCGAAAAATCCGATATGCTGGTGATGCCTGTATAGGTCCAGTTGATCAGCGGCGAAACGAAGCTGGTTGTGGTGTTTACATTCTTGCCGGCGAAGAAGAGCAGGGGCTGCGCCGAGTCGAAATTCAGCTTGATGTCCTGGTCGTTGAAGCGGGCAAGAATGACGGCGCTCAGCGACTGGGAAAGCCGCGGCCAGGCGATGTCGGCATTGACGGCGTTCAGCTTGTAGATGCTGCCGCTGCGCTCGTCGGTCATTTCGACGCTTCCGTCCTCGATGGTCAGCATGCCGATGGCGGCATCCTGTTCCTTGCTCATCCGCATGCCTTGACCGGATGAGGTCTCGGCCTGCTCGATCGCCTTGGACAGACGGCCTTCGTTCGTCCAGTCGATCAGGCCGTTCTCGTCGCGGCGGATGTAGAGGATCGGGCGCAGGAAATGGAATTCGTGAAAATGCGCGTGCCCGCGGATCGCCGACCACAGAGAGAAGTCCGCGGAAAGGCTGTCGACATGGCCGAGGACCTTGCCGTTCTTCGACGGTTCGCGGATGGTGACCTGATTGAGCGTCACACGCGGTGTCGGCCAGAATTCGAGCGTCGGGTCGCCCTCGATCTGGGCTCGATATCCAGTCCAGTCCGACAGCGCCTTCTCGATGCCGGAGCGCACCAGGCCGCTGGAAATCAGGAAAGGCGCGGTCGCTCTGAAGACAGCGAACACGATGAGGATCGTGAGAAGAATGATGCCGGTCGTGCGAGCAACGGCAGGCAGCCAGCGCGAGGCCGAACGCATCGTCAACCGCCACTTATTGTTTTTCGAAGCTCTCATGATCCCGTGGAGACTCTTGAACTGATAGGGATAATCTGCCTGAGTTTGCCGGATATAGGAAATGTTTGTCGGATGCAAACGTCACGCACTGGCAATACCCACAACACCGTGATTTTATTAATGCGCTGCAGCATTGCTATATAGTGCGAAAAGCGGGGAGAGAAATATGCAGGATCAGCAGCCGCTCTGGACACCATCGGAAGCATTTCGTCGCCAGAGTCCGATGTTCGCTTTCATGCAGGAATGTAACCGCCGTTTCGGCCTCCCGCTGTCCGATTTTGCCGGCCTCCACGCCTGGTCCATCGCCGACCGCGAAAACTTCTGGTCGGCAGTCTGGGATTTCTGCGATGTAAAGGGCAAGCGCGGTGAACGGGCGCTGATCCATGGCGATGTCATGCTGGATGCCCGCTTCTTTCCCGATGCCGAGCTGAACTTCGCCGAAAACCTGCTCTCGCGGAGCGGCGAGGGCGATGCCTTGGTGTTCTGGGGCGAAGACAAGGTGCGCGATCGCTGGTCATGGGACCGGCTGGCCGCGATGGTCTCGCGGCTGCAGCAGGCCTACCGCGCCGAAGGCATCGGCAAAGGAGACCGCGTGGCGGCGATGATGCCGAACATGCCCGAAACCATCGCCTGCATGCTTGCCGCAGCGTCGCTCGGCGCGATCTGGTCTTCATGCTCTCCGGATTTCGGCGAGCAGGGCGTCATGGATCGCTTCGGCCAGATCGAGCCGAAACTCTTCATCGTCTGCAGCGGCTATTGGTATGGCGGCAAGCTACAGGATATCACCGCGAAAGTCAGCGCAATCGCCGAGCGCCTGAAAGCGCCTACCATCATCGTGCCCTATGCCGGCAATGCCGAGGCGGTCGTGGCGGCAACGCCGCGCGCGCGAACCCTCAATGATCTGGTCGCACCCTTCGGGGCGAAAGCGGTCGAGTTCGAGCCTGTCTCTTTCTCCCATCCGCTGTTCATCCTGTTTTCCTCCGGCACCACGGGCGTCCCGAAATGCATCGTGCATTCCACTGGCGGAGCGCTGCTGCAGCTCATCAAGGAGCATCGCCTCCATTGCGGCGTCGTGCCTGGCGAGAGGGTCTTCTACTTCACCACCTGCGGCTGGATGATGTGGAACTGGCTGGTGACCGGCCTTGCCGCCGGCGCAACGCTTTGCCTCTACGACGGATCGCCTTTCGCACCCGATGGCAACATTTTGTTCGACTATGCGCAGGAAGAGAAATTCGCGGTCTTCGGCACGTCGGCCAAATATATCGACGCCGTCCATAAGAGCGGCCTGACGCCGAAGACCTCGCATGATCTTTCGAGCCTGCGGCTGATGACCTCGACCGGTTCTCCGCTGTCGCCCGAGGGCTTCACCTTCGTTTACGAGGGTATCAAGAGCGATATTCAGCTCGCTTCGATCTCCGGCGGTACCGATATCGTTTCGTGCTTCGTGCTCGGCAATCCTCTGCAGCCGGTGTGGCGCGGCGAGATCCAGGGGGCTGGCCTCGGCCTTGCCGTCGATGTCTGGAACGATGAAGGCAAGCCGGTGCGCGGTGAAAAAGGCGAGCTCGTTTGCACCAAGGCGTTTCCCTCCATGCCGGTCATGTTCTGGAACGATCCGGAACGCGCCAAATATCGCGCCGCCTATTTCGAGCGCTTCGATAATATCTGGTGCCACGGAGATTTTGCCGAATGGACTGTTCATGGCGGCCTCGTCATTCACGGCCGCTCCGACGCGACGCTCAATCCCGGCGGCGTACGCATCGGCACGGCTGAGATCTACAATCAGGTCGAGCAGATCCCTGAGGTTCTGGAGGCGCTCTGCATCGGTCAGGATTGGGACGATGATGTCCGCGTCGTACTCTTCGTTCGCCTTGCCGCGGGTGTCTCCTTGACCGAGGATCTGGTCAAGGCAATGAAGACCCGCATCCGTACTGGTGCCTCGCCGCGCCATGTGCCGGCCAAGATCATCGCCGTTGCCGATATCCCCCGCACGAAATCCGGCAAGATCGTCGAGCTTGCGGTGCGCGAGGTTGTGCACGGCCGCCCGGTCAAGAACAAGGAAGCGCTCGCCAATCCGGAGGCGCTCAATCTCTTTGCAGGGCTGGAAGAGCTGAAAAGTTAAGGTGAGCCTTAAAACTGAGGGGCAAACGATGACCCTCCTTTGGTAACCCCGCGTTAAGAAAGCTTGGTCAAAGGTAAAAGCTAACTTGAGACCGTTCGCATGAGCTAGGAGCGGATTGGAGCCGCCCTTGGCTCCCGAGACATGAAGTTCACCGACTCGAGCTTGCTTTCGACAGCATAAACTTCAAAGGCAGCGCGGTTCGCTGCCTTTTTTTCGTTTCGTCCCGCCTGAAGGCGCGTCCGCTCTGTACATTGCGGCATTGAGCAAGTATGTGCACGCCTGAAGAAGAGGTTCGCGACGTGCGAACCACGATGATCGCCGCCTGCTGGCGCGCGAAGAATTCCGAAAGACAGATGATGACTGATTTCGAAGGCATCGCTCCTGCGATTGCCCAGGCTTTGGCGAAGCGCGGTTACGAAACGCTGACGCCGGTGCAGAAGGCCATGCTCGATCCGGGCCTCGCCGGCAAGGATGCGCTTGTCTCGGCCCAGACCGGCTCGGGCAAGACGGTTGCCTTCGGCCTGGCGCTGGCGCCAGGCCTGCTCGATGGCTCGGAGCGTTTCGGCCCGGCCGGAGCGCCGCTGGCACTGGCGATCGCCCCGACGCGCGAACTGGCGCTGCAGGTGCAGCGCGAGCTGGAATGGCTCTATGCGCTGACGGGCGCGACGATTGCCTCCTGTGTCGGCGGTATGGACATGCGCACGGAGCGACGCACCCTGGAGCGCGGCGCCCATATCGTCGTCGGCACGCCGGGCCGTCTCTGCGATCACATCCGCCGCAACTCGCTCGATATTTCCGAGCTTCGGGCCGTCGTCCTCGATGAGGCCGACGAAATGCTCGATCTCGGCTTCCGCGAGGATCTCGAGTTTATTCTGGAATCCGCACCTTCCGAGCGCCGTACCCTGATGTTTTCGGCGACCGTGCCGCGCTCGATCGCCAAGCTTGCGGAAAACTACCAGCGCGTTGCCGTCCGTATCGCCACCGCTTCCGAAACCAAGCAGCATGTCGATATCGATTATCGCGCGCTGACCGTGGTGCCGAGCGACAGGGAAAACGCCATCATCAACGTGCTGCGCTACTATGAAGCGCGCAACGCCATCGTCTTCTGCTCGACGCGCGCTGCCGTCAATCATCTGACGGCGCGGTTCAACAATCGTGGCTTTTCGGTCGTCGCTCTCTCGGGCGAACTCAGCCAGAATGAGCGCACGCACGCCCTGCAGGCCATGCGCGACGGCCGCGCCCGCGTCTGCATCGCAACCGACGTCGCCGCCCGCGGTATCGACCTGCCGGGCCTGGAACTGGTCGTTCACGCCGATCTGCCGACCAATCCGGAAACGCTGCTGCACCGCAGCGGCCGCACGGGCCGCGCCGGCAACAAGGGCGTCAGCGCCATGATCGTGCCGCTCAGCGCCCGCCGTCGCACCGAGCGCCTGCTGGAAGCCGCTCGGATCCGTGCCACTTGGGCAAAGCCGCCTTCCGCTGAGGAAGTGAGCCAGCGTGACGACGAGCGTCTTCTCGCCGATCCGGTCTTTGCCGGTCCGCTTGGCGAAGACGAACAGTCGATCGTCCGGCAGTTGCTGGAGCGCCATGGTGCCGAGCAGGTCGCCGCCGCATTCCTGCGGCAATACCGCGCCGGCCATTCCGCGCCCGAGGAATTGCAGGACGTCCCTGCCGAAGGTGAGCGCAGAAAACCTCGTCGTGACGATTTCCCGGTTACTCCCCGCGACGACGGCCCTTCCGCGGGACGAAACGACTTTACCGACGGCATCTGGGTATCGCTCTCCGTGGGGCGCAAGCAGAATGCCGAGCCGCGCTGGCTGATCCCCATGCTCTGCCGCAACGGCAACCTGACCAAGCGCGACATCGGCGCGATCAAGATGCAGCCCGAGGAAACCTTCGTCGAGCTTGCGCCTGATAGTGCCGAGCGCTTCCTCACGGCCATCGGCCCCGACAAGACTCTTGAGCGTGGCATCCGCGTCAAGCAGCTCGCCGGCATGCCGGATTTCCAGGCCAAGCGGGAAGGCGGCTTCGCAAAGAAAAAACCCTTCGCCGACAAGGGACCTCGTTCGAACGATGGCCAAAAGCCCAAATGGAAATCCGATCGCAAGCCCGAACGGGCGCATACGGGCGAGGGCAGCGTTTCCGAGCGGCCCGACAAAAAGCCCTGGGCAAAAAAGCCTGGTAAGCCGAGCTTCGCCAAGAATGACAGCGGCCCGCCGAAGGGCGGAAAGCCGAATTCCAGGGCGGCCCGCAAGGCTGGGAAGGCGCGGGGCGAGTGAACTTAATCGCCGCGCTTAAGGTTAGCGCGGCGAGCCCGTCGTTGTCGCAGGACTTCGCAGCACCGTGACGTCGCGGGCAATCCGTGAGTGGACTGAGGGCGTTGAGAAAATGTCTGCCTGGTGCCACAAGCGTTATTCAGCTTGACATTTGGATCACGTCAAGCAGATGATTATTCATGGGGTTGCGATCACCCCACGAGGCTACGGCCGAAGAATCGCGTCCTTGAACCCGAGCCAACGGAGGACGCGCCATGCCGTCATTTCTGGAAATCACACCCGACAAGCTGAATCGCATTATAGGCACGCCCAATTTGCCGACGATTATCGACGTTCGCAATGAAGAGGACTTCGCCGCCGATCCCCGTCTTATTCCCGGCTCGGTCCGCCGCGACTACCGAACGGTAACCGACTGGGCGAATGAATTGGCTGGGCCAGCCATCGTTCTCTGCCAGAAAGGACAGAAACTCGGTCACGGAGTTGCTGCCCATCTGCGTGTCTTGGGAAAGGAGGCGGAGGTCCTTGAAGGCGGATTCGAAGCATGGCGAAGCGCGAAGTACATGCTGGTCGCCGAGGAAAAGCTGCCTTCCAGAGATGCCAAGGGCCGGACCGTGTGGGTAACGAGGGCGCGGCCGAAGATCGATCGCATCGCTTGCCCATGGCTGATCCGGCGCTTCATCGATCCGTCAGCGATCTTCCTGTTCGTTCCGGCAACCGAAGTGTCGGCCGTCGCCGATCGCTTCAAGGCGACGCCATTCGACATCGAGGATGTCTTCTGGAGCCATCGTGGCGAGCTATGCACCTTCGATGTCATGGTTGAGGAACTCGGTCTCGGCAGCGAGCCTCTCCTTCATCTTGCAACCATTGTTCGGGGTGCCGATACCGCCCGGCCCGACCTTGCACCTGAAGTCTCCGGGCTGCTCGCGGTGTCGCTCGGGCTTTCGCGGATGTTCAATGACGATCTGCAGCAATTGGAAGCCGGCATGACGCTCTATGATGCCTTCTATCGTTGGTGTCGTGACGCGACGGAAGAGACGCACAACTGGCCGAACCCGAGGAAGGTGTGAGAAACTATGACCGACCTCGTCAAGAACGCGGCCGCGCGATCAAGCACGCTTGATAGGGACGTTGTTCCCCTCCGTGAGGCGATCAAGGTCTGGACCCGCGTTGCCGCCTTGAGCTTCGGCGGACCGGCTGGGCAGATCGCCGTCATGCACCGTATCGTCGTCGATGAAAAGAAATGGGTGGGAGAGCACAGGTTCCTCCATGCTCTCAACTACTGCATGCTGCTGCCGGGCCCGGAGGCGCATCAGCTTGCCATCTATATCGGCTGGCTGCTGAACGGGACGCTGGGCGGCATGATCGCAGGCATTCTGTTCGTCTTGCCGGGCTTCCTGGCAATCCTCGCGCTTAGTTATGTCTACGTCCTGTTCGGGAGCTTGACCTTTGTCGAAGGGATGTTTTTCGGGCTCAAATGCGCCGTACTGGCGGTCGTAATCCAGGCCGTCTTCCGCGTCGGCAGCCGAGCCCTCAAAAACAAGGCCATGGTTGCATTGGCCGCGGCTGCTTTCGTGGCGATCTTCTTCCTGCACGTTCCGTTTCCGATCATTATCGTTGGGGCCGGACTTATCGGCTACCTCGCCTCTCGCGGAGGGGTCGCTGCCTTCAAGATAGGTGGCGGACACAAATCGGGCTCCGGAACGATTTTGGAGGATAGGGACTCCGTTCTTGGCGAGGAGATCCCTTTGCACGCTCGACAGAATCTCGCTTGGTCTCTGAAGACGTCAGGTGCCTTAGCGGCCGCGTGGCTCATTCCGGTTGCGGCCCTCCTGATTACGCTCGGTCCCGATAACGTCTTTTCCAAAATCGGGATATTCTTCAGCGAGATGGCAATCGTGACCTTTGGGGGCGCGTATGCCGTGCTGGCATATGTGGCGCAGCAGGCCGTACAGCAGTTGGGCTGGCTGCGGCCTGGCGAGATGCTGGACGGTCTGGGTATGGCGGAAACAACCCCTGGGCCACTGATCATGGTCACGCAGTTCGTCGGGTTCCTGGCGGGCTATCGCAATCCCGGTACCCTCGGGCCTCTTGCGGCAGCAACCTTCGCTGCCGTGCTGACAACATGGGTCACGTTCCTGCCAAGCTTCCTTTGGATTTTCGCAGGCGCGCCGTTTATCGAGAAGATGCGCGGCAATGTCGCGCTGACCGGAGCCATGTCGGCGATAACGGCGGCTGTGGTGGGCGTCATCCTCAATCTCGCGATTTGGTTCGGGCTCCATGTGCTGTTCGGCAAGACTACAAGCTTCACCTATGGTTCCTGGACGATGGACGTGCCCGTCTTGACCTCGCTTTCATCGCCCTCGTTGGTGTTGACCTTGCTTGCCGCCATCGCGATCTTTCGCCTGAAGATGTCGGTGATCTCGACCTTATTGGCGTCCGCCGCTTTGGGCGTTGGCTGGACCGTCTTCGTTTCGTAACGGAAGGCATCCGCCCCTCATCTGCGGGATGTCAGCCAAACTCCTACCAGCGTCACCGCCAATCCCGCGAACATTGCCGTTGTCAGCGGTTCGGAAAACAAGGCCCAGGCCCACAGCATGGTCACGGGCGGGCTGAGATAGATGGCCGCGCTGACCTGCGCGACAGGAAAGAGGCGCAGGCTGGTGTAATAGACCGAATAGGCGGCGAAGGTCGCGATCAGCACCAGCCATATCATGCCGATCGCAAAGCCGCGGGTCAGAGGCGGTGCGATGTCGCCCTGCATCATCGCGCAGATGCCGAAGAGCACCGAGGCTGTCAGCGTATGGATGCAGAGGCTTTGGTGAACGGGCAAATGCCCCGTGCGCCGCCGCTTGTGCAGCACCGATGCGAAGGCAAAGACGAGCATCGAGCCGACGGTCAATCCATAGGCCCAGATGGGAGCTGCGCCGAAGCTGAGGCTATCGATCGATACGATCAGCACGCCTGCGACTGCGATCGCCGTTCCCAGCCATTGGCGTCCAGTCAGCCGCTCCCCGAGGACCGGTTGGGAGAGAGCTGCAATCGCCAGCGGCAAGAGGTCCGAGATCAGTGCCACCAGCCCCGTCGGTACCCGCTGCTCGATCGCGAGTGCGAATCCGCCGAGATAGAGGAAGACCGACATCACGCCGAACAGCATCTGTTCGGCTATCGCGCGCGGCCGCAGCCGTGGCCCGATCGAAAGCGCAAAGGGCAGCAGAATCAAACCGGATAGAAGCGTGCGCCAGAACAGCACCAGCATGACGCTGGCCTCCTGGCTGGCATAGCGAATGCCGATGAAACCGGAACTCCAGCTGACGATCAGGAGCGCGGCCATTAACGGCCAAAGAAAGCGGCGTTCGTTCGGCGCGGTCCGGGATAGGCTTTGGTCTGTCATCAGGCTCTCGATTACATGTCCGTCTCGGTTCAGCCATAGGCGAGTACCGGCTTGATGGCACATGACAAATATCAATCGAGACATGACATTTCAGTCTAAAAACTCATGAATATTTGCTTAACGCTGCCGGAATATGCATTCTCTCCGCCGAACTATAATCTGGAGCGAGTTTGCCATGACCGAATTGACAAGCCGCCGCTTGGAAATCGATGCTCTGCGTGCGCTGTGGGCGATCCGTCACCACGGCGGTATCACCCGCGCCGCCGAGGCGCTGGGCCTGTCGCAATCCGCCGTTAGCCACAAGATCAAGCGGCTGGAGACGAGCCTCGATTGCGATCTCCTGAACCGCAAGCCCGGAGCGTCGATGTTCACCACAGCCGGGGAGGACCTGCTTGATTATGCCGGGCGCATTCTCGGCCTGCATGATGAGGCGCTGCTGAGCCTCTCGAAGACATCGCTTGCCGGCCGTGTCGCCCTCGGCCTGACCGAGGATACGACCTGCACCGACCTTGCCCGCATCTTGGGGCGGTTCCGCCGCCTGCATCCGAATGTCTCCGTGCGCACCAAGGTCCGCATGAGCCTCATCCTTCGGGCAATGCTGGAACGAGGGGAGCTTGACGCCGCCATTATCCAGGTCTTCGCCCATGAGGTCCGCCCGACCGATGTCGTTCTCTTTCGCGAACAGCTGCATTGGGTCAAGCATCCGGACCTGACTCTGCCGCCGGGCGGCCCGGTCCCCTTCCTCTCTTTCGATGATGAATGCTTCTATCGCCGATGGGCGCTGGATATCGGGCAGGATGGCGGCGTGGGTCTGGAAACCGTCTTCGAATGTGCGAGTGCGGCGGGCATCATCGCGGCCGTGACCTCAGGCTTGGGCGTGGCGTTGCTGAACGGCCGCCACTTGCAGCCCGATATGGAGATCGTCACCAACGGTCTGCCGGCGCCACCTAATTTGGCCTATGTGGTGCGTCGCGGACGCAAGGTCAGAAATCCCGCGCTCGATACCCTCGTTACAGAGATCGAGAGCGAAGTCAGTCGTTACGGAGGGCTGGCTCTCGCAAGCTGAACGAAGCTGCCGATGAGCGTTCTTTCCATGAGCGATCTCTAACACGGAGATTTGCACGCGCTGCGCGACTGGGGCAGAATGCTCACGTCGGACAGGCAGCGGAATGGAGTGGCGCTCATGCTGATCGGCTCATGTCATTGCGGCAAGACGGGCTGGACGCTCAAAGGCGACCCAGGCTCGATCACGGCATGCAATTGCACCCTCTGCCGGCGCTACGGCGCGCTATGGGCATATGATTACGAAGGAGAGCGGATCTCCGTGACCGGACCGACGGCTTCCTATGCCCGCGCGGAAAAGCAGCCGTCCCTCGAAATATTGTTCTGCTCATCCTGCGCCAATGTCTTGAGCTGGCGCGGCCTGCGGCTTCAGAAGGATGGCCGCCGTCGCATGGCCGTCAACCTGCGGCTGGCACCGCCGGATCTCGTCGCCGACCTGCCCATCGATCATTTCGACGGCCTGGACACATTCGAAGACCTGCCTTCCGACGGGCGATGCGTGCGCGATCTCTGGTTTTGACGGCGAGCCAATTGTCTCTCAGTTCGCCAGCACCCTCGGCGAGGGGAAGGTGATCTCGACCAGAGTGCCCTCGTTCGGGGCCGAGTTGATCGAGAAGGTCGCCCTGTTGGCATCGACCATGGCCTTGGTCAGCGGCAGGCCGAGGCCGGTGCCGTCGCCGCGCTTGCGGGCATTCGTCGAGACCTGCCGGAAGGGCTTCATCGCCTGTTCCAGCTCCGAGCGCGTCATGCCGACGCCGGTATCCCTGATGCGCATCACCACGCTGCCATTGCCTTCATAGGCTGTCGACACCACGATCTGGCCGCCCGACGGCGTGAAGCGGATGGCATTGGAGAGGATATTCAGCGCGATCTGCTTGATCGAGCGCAGGTCGGCGACGACATTTGGCACCGCTTGCGACAGCGCCGTGCGAATGATGACGCGCTGGCTGTTGGCCTGCGGCTGCACCAGCGACACCGCTTCGGTGATCGCCTCGTTGAGGCCTACCGAGGCGAAATCCAGGTCCATCTCGCCGGCTTCGATCTTCGAGATGTCGAGGAGATCGTTGACGATATCGAGCACATGGCGGCCGGAGCGGCCGATATCGGTCGCATATTCGACATAGCGCGAATGGCCGATCGGCCCGAAGCGCTCGCCAGCCATCATGTCGGAAAAGCCGATGATGGCGTTGAGCGGCGTGCGGATTTCATGGCTGACGCGAGCCAGGAAGTCCGTCTTGTGGGCATTGGCGGTTTCGGCGGCGCGCTTGGCGTTGCGCAGCTCTTCCTCGGTCCGCTTCCACTGCGTGATGTCGCGGATGACGGCGCAGTAGCCGTTCGAGGAGTTGAGGCGTCCCATGGTCATGAAGAGCGGCACGAAGCCGCCGGATGCCTCGCGGCCGATCACTTCGCGGCCATCGTTGAGCACGCTGGCGACACCATGACCGGACAGGCCGCCGAGATAGTCGAGCACCGCCTTCTGGCTCTCATGGGCAAACAGCATGACGAAAGGTTTGCCGCGGGTTTCCTGGTCGTCATAGTTGAAGAGGGCGCTGGCCGAGCGGTTCATCGAGCGGATCTCGCCATCCTGGCCGATGATGATGACGCCGTCCGTCGCCGTCTCCAGCGTCGAGCGTAGCTCCTCGATCTCCACCTGCAGCTTCGCGACCTTCTCGAGGATGCGCTCGGGGCGAGCTTCTTCAGGAATTGGCTGTGGTGGCGGTGCGGGCGGCTCGCTTTTCTCCACCGGCATCAGCGCCAGCATCAGGGCCGTACCGTCTTCTTCCCAGCGGATCGACTGCAGCCGTGCCGTGACAGGCACCAGCGCATCGTCAGCGCGCACGACCATTATCGTGCCGGGTTGCTCGGTCTTGCTCTCCAGATCGTTGCGCTGCAACAGCGCATCCAATCCGCCGACCTGTTCGAGCTCATCGAGGCTGTCATAGCCGGTCAGCCGCAGGAATTCCGGATTGCCGTGGATCAGCCGATCACCGGCATGGATGAGAACGGCGAGCGGCAGCTGGTCGACGATGTCGGACGACAGGCCGGTGCGCATCTTCACGCGCGGCGGAATGGCATTGCTCAGAACATCGAGGGGGTCGAAATCCTCTTCTGGCTCGGCCGATGCCGGCGAAACTTCGGTGGCCGCCTCGTCACCCGTTTTCGGGCCGTTATCATCCGCAGTGTCGACGAGCTTCACGACCGGCGGCGCTACATTCTCTTCTATAGTTGGCGCTGCCGGCGGCTGGTCATCGCCGTGGCCATTTCCATCAGTCGTTTTGGGTGCCTCGGAGAGGATTTCGTCCGCCGCATTCGGTTGTGGAGGGGTATCGGCACCTTCCTCATGCAGCCCGTCGTGCGGCTGCTCCGCTGGCGGTTCCGTGCGCTTGCCGAAGGGCTCGAGCTGTCGGGCGATTTCGCGGAAAGCTGCCTGTTCGCTGAGCGAAAGGGCAGCCTGCGTCACCGTCCGGCGCTCGTGCAGACGGACGACCTTGTCCGACTCACGGCGGTTCGGTGTCTCGGAAATCCGCAATGCAGGCGGTTCGTAATGCGGGACCGGCCCGGTTTCTGCGGTATCCCGGGCGGGGCTTTCGATCTCTTCTGTCGCCAATGGAGATTCGACTTCGGGAGCCGGCTGCTCATTCGATGCCGCCTCCGCTTCCACGGCCGGTTCGGTGAAAGCTGCAGCATCGTCGGTCGCTTGTGTGCCGAGCGCCATGCCGCGCTTCATCGGATCTTCGACGGCATCCGCCAGGCGGACAACGCCGAAGCCTCGGAAGCCGTCGAATTCGCGGCTGCGCGTATAGGTCGGCAGGGCGGCAAGGTCGACCGGCACGGTCAGGTTCGTACCTTCCACTGGCCAGTAGATGGTTCGGCCGGACCATGTATCACGCCGCGCCAATAGTTCCGCGATCTTGCCGTCAGGATCGAGATTGAAACGGCGAGCGACATCGGCAAAAGCGGTGCCGGCAATCTGGGCGGCATGCGGTCCGACCGCATCGGCAAACTCGCGGGAAACCTCGCTGAAATGCCCGGCCGCATCGATCTTCCAGACAAAACGGGTGGCGCGCCCGTTGCGCTTGAAATTGAATCCCTCCGCAGGCGTGTTTTCAATATCGGTATGGGTTTCCGGATCGGTATGGGTTTCTGGCGGAGGCGGTTCTGCTGCCGCCGTCGCCTCTACGGCAGCTTCATCTTCGCTAGCCGTTGTGGCTTCCGGCTGATGCTCATCGACATGAGCTTCGGTTGCGGCAACCGCGCTGGGCGTGCCATTCGCATCAGCAGTCGCTTCCGTTCCGGCTTCGCTTGGGTTTCTGGCGGCCGGGGCCACCACCTGTTGCTCGTCCTCCCGATATTCCGACGTCTCGTCCAGCTCTTCGATATCGGCCACCGCATCGATAACGTCGCCGAACGGTGCCGCCGGAGCGGTTTGAGGCGCTTCATCGGCGGCCGCTGCCTCAAGTTCCGTGCGGGCTTCCTCCGCCTGTGGTTCCACGTTTGCGGCGGGCCGCTCGTGACCGGCAGGGCCTTCGGTTGGATCGAGGCGGCTCATCACAGCCTCGACCACGAAGAGCAAATGCAGGGCAGGGATTTCTGAGAGCTTGCCGATGGCGGCGGGCAGATAACCATGGGCGGTCGAGATCGGCCGCTTGATCAGCCGATCCGGCTGCGCGCCGGCCATGGTCGTTAACATCCGCGCTGTCTGCGGCGTCACGCCGAGCGTTTGGAAGCCGGCGGACGCGGTGACGATTTCGCCATCGCGGCCGATGACGGCCATATGTGTATCGGGATCATCGAACCCGCCAATCATGCGCTTGGCGCATTCGGCCGATGAGAGCGGCTTCGAAGAAACCGGAGAGGAAAACAGCACCGCTTCTTCGCCGGCCTGGATGCGAATGAGTTCGACGGCCGCATTGACGACAGCCCGCTGAAAGCCCGAGGCCATGCGGATCAGGAATGTGCGCTGATCGCCGACAGCACCAAGGCCGCGCGCCGTTGCCTCGATCTGGCGGAAAGAGACGTCGCCGGACTTCGGCCCCTGTTCGACAAAATCGTAAATGGCGTCATAGCCAAAGAGGTTGGCGCCGGCGCCGTTGGCCCAGAGCACGCGATCCATGCCGGTCGAAAACATGACCATGGCTTCACCGCGCGCGAAGCGTTCCCGAACGCGCGGATGCACGGCAATGTCAATGAACGGATATTGAATTGCGGGCATTTTCCAACCTGTTTTGCGGGCGTAATCGCCTCTCGTGATTTAACGCTTTATTAATAACGGCGCCCCGCTTTTCGGTCCAGCGAACGGCCCATTTTTCGGCCGGAAAGGTTAACGCCTTGTGCGGCGCACAAATATGTTGCACTGCACAATATTTTATATTATATACCCCTCACACAGGTTCACGACGGGCGCCTCAGGGAGGGCCCTTTTAGGAGCGTAATCATGGCTACTGTAAAGAAAGACGACGTTTTTTCAACGGCTGCATTCGATCCGTCCAAGTTCTCCGAATCCTTCCGCGATTTCGCTGAAAAGGGTGCTGCCCAGTCCAAGGAAGCCTTTGCCAAGCTGAAGGCTGCTACCGAAGAAGCCGGCAAGACGGTTGAAGCAACCGTGCAGACCGCACAGGCTGGTTCCGTAGAAATCGGCCTCAAGGCTATCGACGTTCTGCGCACCAATGCCGAAAGCTCGCTGGCTCACATGGAAGCCCTGCTTCGCGTCAAGTCCGTTGCCGAACTCTTCGAACTTCAGACGGCTTTCATCCGCAAGCAGGCCGAAGTCACCGTCGAGCAGGCCAAGTCCATTCAGGACACCACCAAGAAGGTCGCCGAAAAGCTGGCAAAGCCTGCCAAGGATGCCGCTGAAAAGGCAATGGCCTCCTTCAAGGCCTAATCACCTCCGATAAGCCTCCCAAGGCACGAATGTCCCGCCTGCAGGTGAAAACCTCTGGCGGGACTTTTCATTTCCGCCGCAAGCCGGCGTGGCCGGTATCCGGCCGCGCATCATCATTTGGATATCTGCAAAGCTTTTTTGTATTGCGGGGAGATAGGACTTGAAATAATTTCAAAGTCCTCGTATGTCACCCCCGTTCGCGGCGACGCGAGCATGTGCGGTTGTAGCTCAGTTGGTTAGAGCGCAGGTTTGTGGCACCTGAGGTCGGAGGTTCGAGACCCCCCAACCGTACCATTATCTCCCTTGATCCGTTCGTAGCAGATGTCGGCGCCATTGGCCGCTGAAGCCTATTTCTTGTCTTCAGGCTTCTTCGACACGTGCCCGGGTGATATCGGATCGCTTGCCGGAAAAGTCTCTTCCAGCGCTTCTTCCAGATAATCGTCCTGTTCCTTGTGTTCTTTTTCGTCCAGTTTCTGTTGCTTCTTGTCGCTCATCATCCTGGCCTCCCTGATCTCTATCTGAAATACTAGGCTTCGTCCGGTCTTTGTCCAGCAGCGAGGGACGAACGGCGGGGAATGGCAAATCGCGCCCATCTCGCAAACGCGGGCCGCCTGCCGAAATTATCTTGGAACCGTCCGCAGCGCTCGTCGTTGTCTCCATATCGGCAACCAGACGAAAGGAGCGGGCATGTCTGTACCGAACGAGCCGATCCCCGAGTCGCCTCCGATACCGGAACCAGGCTGGACGCCGAAACCACCCATCGAAGAGCCGGAGCCGGACAGGCTGCCGGATGAAGTTCCCGTTCCCAATCCCGACGAGAACGAGGAGCCGCCGAAACATGCCGAGACCCGGCCGCTGCCGCATGCGCCATCATGGTGGTGCAGCTTGATGCCGTGATCTTTGTCTGTAAGCGGCGCCGCATCCGCCAACTTTACCTCATAGGAAGGTCCGCCGCTCTTCGCTCACCAATTCCTGCAGGAAGTCCGCAACGGTGCGCACGCGCACGAGGTCGCGGGCACTTTCATGATAGGTCGTCCAGTAGGCACGCTTGATGGAGACATCGGGCAGGATGCGGGTCAGCTCCGGAAACTGCCTGGCGATGTAATCATGCAGAATGCCGATGCCGGCGCCGGAGCGCACGGCTTCCGTCTGGCCGATGGCGGTTGAGATCTCGAAAGAGGCGTCCCAACTGCGCATGATCTCGCCTGAGAAATTCAGCGATGCGGTAAAGATCAGGTCTTCGACATAGCCGACGCGCGGATGCAGCTTTAACGCCTCGACGCTGTCGGGCAGCCCGGCCTGTTCCAGATAGGTTTTCGAGGCATAGAGCCCGAGCGTGTAGTCCGTCAGCTTCGATGAAACCAGACGGCCCTGTTCCGGGCGTTCAAGCGTGATCGCGATATCGGCCTCGCGCTGCGACAGCGAAAAGGAGCGGGGAACGGGCACGAGCTGGATGCGAAGCTCGGGATAGCGGGCAATCAGCCTCCCGAGCCGGGGCGCCAGGAAGGAGACGCCGAAGCCATCGGGTGCGCCGATCCGCACTGTCCCCGTAATGGCGCTGTCGAGGTGGCCGACGCTGGCCTGCGCGCGCAGCATCTCCGTTTCCATGCGCTCGGCTGCGTGCAGGAAGATCTCGCCTTCCGCCGTCAGATCGCAGCCATTGGTGCGGCGCACCAGCAGCCGCGTCTTCAACCGCTCCTCCAGCGTCGTTACCCGGCGGGAGAGGGTAGCGTGGTTGACGCCGAGCCTTTTGGAGGCGGCGAGAATCTGCCCGGTGCGCGCCACGGCCAGAAACATGCGGACATCGTCCCAGTCCATTTGCACATCCCCTTTCGGATAGGCCTCTTTTGCACAGCAAGGACTTTAATTTTTGCACAACGGTTGCTTATAACAGCTCATTGATTTGTGCAAATTGAAGTGCCATCCTGTGGCCATCCAAGAAAACGAGGAGGCACATCCATGCGTGAGATCGGTCATTTCATCGGCGGCAAGCACGTCGCCGGCACGAGCGGGCGCAGCAGCAAGGTTTACAATCCGGCAACCGGCGAAATGCAGGCAACCGTCGCGCTTGCGAGCGTCGAGGAAATCCGCGCAGCCGTCGAAAACGCCAAGGCCGCGCAGCCGAAATGGGCTGCTACCAACCCGCAGCGCCGCGCCCGCGTCTTCTTCAAGTTCGTCGAGCTTTTGAACAAGAACATGGATGAACTTGCCACCTTGCTCTCCAAGGAGCACGGCAAGACGGTCGAAGATTCCAAGGGCGACGTCATTCGCGGTCTGGAAGTCTGCGAATTCGTCTGCGGCATCCCGCACCTGCAGAAGGGCGAATTCACCGAGGGTGCCGGCCCGGCGATCGACATGTACTCCATCCGCCAGCCCGTTGGCGTCGGCGCCGGCATTACGCCGTTCAACTTCCCGGCCATGATCCCGATGTGGATGTTTGCGCCGGCAATCGCTTGTGGCAATGCCTTCATCCTGAAGCCGTCCGAGCGTGATCCGTCCGTGCCGCTCCGTCTCGCCGAATTGATGATCGAAGCCGGTCTGCCGGCAGGCATTCTCAACGTCGTCAATGGTGACAAGGCCGCCGTCGACGCCATCCTGACCGATCCGGATATCGCTGCCGTTTCCTTCGTCGGTTCCACGCCGATTGCCCGCTACGTCTATGGAACGGCTGCCATGAACGGCAAGCGCGCGCAGTGCTTCGGCGGCGCCAAGAACCACATGATCATCATGCCCGATGCCGACATGGACCAGGCCGTCAACGCGCTGATGGGCGCCGGCTACGGTTCGGCTGGCGAGCGCTGCATGGCGGTATCGGTCGCCGTCCCGGTCGGCGAAGACACGGCCAACCGTCTCGTTGAGAAGCTGGTACCGAAGATCGAATCCCTGCGCATCGGCCCCTATACCGACGATAAGGCCGATCTCGGCCCGCTCGTCACCAAGGATGCCTATAACCGCGTCACCGGCCTGATCAACCGCGGTGTCGAGGAGGGCGCCAAGCTGGTCGTCGACGGCCGTGGCTTCAAGCTGCAGGGCTATGAGGATGGCTATTTCGTCGGCGGCACGCTGTTCGACCACGTAAAGCCCGACATGGACATCTACAAGACCGAGATCTTCGGACCGGTTCTCTCCGTCGTTCGCGCCAAGAACTACGAAGAAGCGCTCGACCTGCCGATGAAGCACGAATACGGCAACGGCGTCGCCATCTACACCCGTGACGGCGATGCGGCCCGCGACTTCGCCTCGCGCATCAACATCGGCATGATCGGCGTCAACGTTCCGATCCCGGTTCCGCTCGCCTACCATTCCTTCGGTGGCTGGAAGGCTTCCAGCTTCGGCGATCTCAACCAGCATGGCACGGATTCCATCAAGTTTTGGACGCGCACCAAGACGATCACCGCCCGCTGGCCGTCCGGCATCAAGGACGGTGCGGAATTCGTCATGCCGACGATGAAGTAAGCATCGCAATCACTGACCCGTGTCAGCCGCCGTCCATCTTTCGGACGGCGGCTTTTTTATTGCGTTTGTTTTCGATGGAGTCATCTTGTCAGGGCCGCCGTTTTCATTTAGAACAAAACAAGAACAACGGGAGGGCCGAGCGATGGCCGTGACCTATCAGATCGACTATCTCGAATTTCCGTCGAAAGACGGCCTGAAGACCCGCCGCTTCTTCGAGGAAGCCTTCGACTGGAGCTTTGTCAGCTATGGACCGACCTACCATGTCATCGAGGCGGCCGGAATAGATGCCGGCATAGATGGCGACGCGGGAGAGGCTGCCGGCACGCCGTTGCCCGTCGTGCGCACCACCGATCTGGAAGCCGCACAGCGCGCCGTCGAATTCGCCGGCGGCGTCATCACGCGCCCGGCCTTCGATTTTCCCGGCGGCCGGCGTTTTCACTTCCGCGAACCCGGCGGCTGCGAAATGGCGGTCTGGGTGTCTGCGCCATAACGAGTTGGCGCCGCTGTGGCATTAAGGTTGCAGTCTTGCAGGCAAATTGATCGTTCGCGCCTCACGTGCGGCAAGCCCGTATTTTTCCGTTGATTGACGGTCGTTTTCCTGATCTCAAATGCAACGGTAAGGCGAGCGGCGTGTCGCGCAACACGTCGCCCAGCGGCTGGTGCTTACGTGGAGCGCCCGTGGGAACGCTCGTCCTCTTGTGGGGTAGAGGAACATAACATGGCAGTTGTTGAGCAAGATTATCCGCTAGGCGGAAGACCTTTTTTCCAAAGGGCTTCCTTTACGGGCAATGCTTCGGAATATTTTGGCATCTGGATCGTCAACATTTTGCTGACGATCGTCACGCTAGGTATCTATTCCGCCTGGGCGAAGGTGCGACGCAACCGGTATTTCTACGGCAACACGGTCATTCTGGGTCAGAGCTTCGAATATCACGCCAAGGGCAAGCAGATACTGATTGGACGCTTGATCGTCTTTGGTCTTCTGATCGTGCTAAACATACTTGCACATGTGGCACCATTGGCAGTCCTGGTAGTTTGGCCCGTCTTGCTGATCATGTTTCCATGGTTTCTGATGCGCGGTCTTCGGTTCAACGCGCGGGTGACGAGCTACCGCAATGTGCGTTTCGATTTCGTCGGTACCTATGGCGGCGCGTTCAAGGCGATCTTCCTCGGCGCCTTGGTGACGATGATATCGATCGGATTGCTGTCGCCGATCGCCAGCCGCTGGTTCTACAAATATATCTTCGACAATTTGCGCTACGGCGATCGACCGTTTTCGACGGAGCCGAGACTGGGCGCGCTCTATGAGGCGCTCTTCACCGTAATCGCGATTGTGATCGCGGGCATCGTGATTTTGGGGCTCCTCGGTGCTGTCGCGGCCGGTGTCGGCGGCAATTCGATGGGTAGCGTGAGCCTGTGGCATTGGATGGTTGTGCTTATTTTCCCGATCTACATAATCGCAGGCCTCTACTATCGCGCTGCGGTGCGCAACATTATTTGGTCTGCAGCAACGGTCGATCATCGTCATCAACTCAGAAGCGATCTCGGTCGCCGGCGCTATGCCTGGATCGCGATCTCCAATGTCGTTGTCACCCTGGTGACCCTCGGATTGATGCGTCCCTGGGCGGCGGTGCGCATGCAACATTTCCTTGCGGAGCACACGGCGATCAGCGTCGATGGTGAAATTGGCGTTGTCTTCGACCAGATCCGTTCGACCGGCAGCGCCATCAGTGCGGAGTATCTCGATATCGATGGATTCGACTTTGGCTTCTGATCCGGAAGCGATAGCGACCGGTATCTGGCATCCGCCGCATTCCAGCCGGGAGGTTCGTGCTCGGCTGCTGGATGTCGGCGGCTCGTTCATCGTGCTGTCGGACGAGGAAGGGGATGAGGATAGGCGGCTCGCCTGGGGTATCCGTTCCGATATCGAGATCAGCCCGCGCGTCGGTTCCATTCCACGTCGAATCGTATTCGGCAACCAGTCGGTTTTCGAAACCCGCGATAACGAGGCTGTCGATGCCTATCTGCGAAGCCGAGGCGAAGGGCGCAGCAGCTTCATTCATGGGCTTGAGATCGTTCGTCCCCGCCTGATAGCCTTTGCCTTGGCGACGGTTGTCCTTGCCTCGATCATCTATCGCTACGCCCTGCCGATCCTGGTTGAGCTTGCGGTCGTGGTGACGCCGCCCGTCGTGCCGGAAATGATGTCTGCAGGAACGCTGACCACGTTGGATCGGGTGACCTTCCACCCCAGCAAGCTGTCGGAGGCGCGGCAGACGGAAATCCGCGATGACTTCACCAAGCTGGCGACGAATGCGGAAGGCGGTGCCGGCCGCTACCATCTGAATTTCCGCGATGGTGGCCTCATTGGCGCCAACGCGTTTGCACTGCCGGACGGCAATCTCGTGCTAACGGATCAACTTGTCGAGCTCGCCGGCGGCGATCAGGAGATGGTCATTGCCGTTCTTGGGCACGAGATAGGCCATGTCGAATACAAGCACAGCCTGCGCCAGCTCTATCGCGCCGCAGGCGTCGCTGGTCTTGTCCTGCTGATCGCGGGTGACGTTGGTTCCGGCGTTCAGGATATCTTGACGCAGGGTGGCGGCCTGCTGGCGCTTTCCTATTCCCGTGAGGCGGAGGCGCAAGCTGATCGTCGCTCTGTGGAGCTGATGCAGGCGGCCGGAAAGGACCCGGCGGCTCTTTCGCGCTTCTTCGATATCCTCGAAACGAAACTTGATGACCATAGCAGCACCAGCATGCTGTCGACCCATCCGGGCACGCCGGAACGAAGGCAGGCGATCCTTGATTATGCCAAGGAGCTGAAGGAGAAGCAGGTAGTCCCGAGTGGGTGAGGGGGTTCAGCTTCGAAATAACGTGAATATGAATTTCATATTTTGGAATTGTTCAAAACTGAGAAAGCCACTATATACGGGTCCAGCCCCTAAGCAGCCTTGATTCCAGGAGATCGGCATGCGCTTGACGAAGCAGACCAATTACGCAGTGCGCATGTTGATGTATTGCGCCGCCAATGATGGCCATCTGAGCCGCATCCCGGAAATCGCGAGAGCATACAGCGTATCCGAGCTGTTTCTCTTCAAGATCCTGCAGCCGTTGACCAAGGCAGGTCTTGTCGAAACGGTGCGTGGTCGCAATGGCGGCGTGCGCCTTGCAAAGCCGGCAACCGATATCAGTCTGTTCGACGTCGTCCGCGTCACCGAGGACAGCTTCGCCATGGCGGAATGCTTCGAGGACGGCGTGGTGGAATGCCCGCTGGTCGATAGCTGCGGCCTTAATTCGGCGCTGCGCAAGGCACTGAACGCTTTCTTCGACGTTCTGACCGAATATTCCATCGACGATCTGGTCAAGGCGCGTCCGCAGATCAACTTCCTGCTTGGCATTACCGCCCAGGATCACAAGGCGATCGCGAAGAAGCCGACGGTCGCAGCGCCGGCCGCCTGATCTGCCATTCAGAATTCGATCAAGCTTTTGGTCCGCAGTTACCTCCGGTAGCTGCGGATTTTTGTTTGCGTTGCCTCCTATCCGGGCAATATAGGGTTTGCGGATTGTGAGAAGAAAACGTCAAATCGTTCTGAATCTGACAAAAAGATGCAAAATTTTGCCAGAATCTTACCAATTCAGAGGTCTTTTCGTCTGAAAATTTCCAAACTCTACGATTTGGAAAAATTTTAGGCGGCGCTTGTTGCTTTCAAACTTAAAATAAAGTTCCATCGGCGCGATCCGGATGGGAACCTCTGGTGGTGTCCACGGCTTCAAAAGAATAACAAATCTGGGAAACGATATCATGAAAAAGATTTCTGTCCTGCTGGCAGTGACAGCCCTGGCTTCGGTCATGGCGACGTCCGCCTGGTCAAAAACGCTTGTCTATTGCTCTGAAAGCTCGCCGGAAGGTTTCGATCCGGGCCTCTACACGGGCGGCAACACCTTCGACGCCTCGTCGCGTACGATCTATAGCCGTCTTGTCGAATTCAAGCATGGCAGCACCGAAATTGAGCCGGGCCTCGCCGAAAGCTGGACCGTGTCTCCGGATGGCAAGGAATACACGTTCAAGCTGCGCAAGGGCGTGAAGTTCCAGACCACCGACTTCTTCACGCCGACGCGTGACCTCAATGCCGATGACGTGATCTTCTCGATCAGCCGTCAGCTGGGCACGGATAGCCCCTGGGCAAAGTATGTCGCCGGCGGTTCCTATGAATACGCTGATGGCATGGGCTTCCCGAAGCTCATCAAGTCGATCGACAAGGTTGACGACCTCACGGTCAAGTTCGTCCTGAACCGTCCGGAAGCTCCCTTCCTCGCCGACCTCGCCATGGACTTCGCCTCGATCCTGTCGAAGGAATATGCAGACAAGCTGCAGGCCGATGGCAAGATGGAACAGATGAACCAGCAGCCGCTCGGCACTGGTGCATTCACTTTCGTTGCCTACCAGCCGGATGCCGTCATTCGCTACAAGGCAAACGAGACCTACTTCAAGGGTAAGGAAAAGATCGACGATCTCGTCTTCGCCATCACGCCGGACGCCTCCGTCCGTGCGCAGAAGCTGAAGTCCGGCGAATGCAACATCATGCCGTACCCGAACGCAGCAGACATCAAGGACCTCAAGGCTGACAAGAACCTCAAGGTTCTCGAGCAGGCTGGTCTGAACGTTTCCTACCTCGCCTACAACACGATGGTTGCTCCGTTCGACAAGGTCGAAGTGCGCAAGGCGATCAACATGGCCGTCAACAAGCAGGCCATCGTCGACGCCGTCTTCCAGGGCTCCGCCAAGGTTGCGACGAACCCGATCCCGCCGACCATGTGGTCCTACAACAAGGACATCAAGGACGACGCCTTCAATCCGGAAGAAGCCAAGAAGCTGCTTGAAAAGGCTGGCGTCAAGGATCTCAGCATGAAGATCTGGGCCATGCCGGTTTCGCGTCCATACATGCTGAACGCCCGCCGTGCTGCCGAGCTGATGCAGGCAGACTTGGCCAAGATCGGTGTCAAGGTCGAGATCGTTACCTATGACTGGGCGCAGTACCTGAAGCTCTCCTCCGCCAAGGACCGCGACGGTGCGGCCATCCTCGGCTGGACCGGCGACAACGGCGATCCGGACAACTTCCTTGACACGCTGCTCGGCTGCGACGCTGTTGGCGGCAACAACCGTGCACAGTGGTGCAACAAGGAATTCGACGATCTGGTGAAGAAGGCCAAGCAGACGGCCGACCTCAAGGAGCGTTCCAAGCTCTACGAAGAAGCCCAGGTTATCTTCAAGCGCGAAGCACCCTGGATGACCATCGACCATTCGGAAGAATTCATCCCGATGACGAAGAATGTCTCCGGTTATCATCAGGATCCGGTTGGCGTTCACCGCTTCGACGGCGTCGATATCGCCGAATAACGAAAAATCTGTGAGAATGCCCGGCTAGGATCGGGCGACCCGGCGGTCAGGCAACTTGCCTGACCGCCGGAAAAATTTGGACATCTGCCATGTTGCGATTTCTTCTCAGCCGCCTTGCGGTGCTGATCCCGACATTTCTCGGCGTATCGATCGTCGCCTTCTCCTTCATCCGCCTGCTTCCCGGCGATCCTGTCATGCTGCTGTCGGGCGAACGCGTCATGTCGCCGGAACGCCATGCGCAGATCACCCACGATCTCGGTTATGACCAGCCGATGGTCGTTCAGTACGGCCGATATATCTGGAATGCCCTGCACGGCGACCTCGGCACCTCGATCACCACCAAGCGTGACGTGTTGACCGATTTTCTGACCTTCTTCCCGGCGACGCTCGAGCTGTCGATCTGTGCCATGATCCTCGCAATCTGTCTTGGCATACCGGCCGGCGTTTTCGCCGCCGTGAAGCGGGGTACATGGTTTGACCAGAGCGTCATGGGCGTGGCCCTCGTCGGCTACTCCATGCCGATCTTCTGGTGGGGCCTGCTGCTGATCATCGTCTTCAACGGCTATCTGCACTGGACGCCGGTTTCGGGTCGTATCGGCCTCATCTATTTCTTCAAGCCGATCACCGGCTTCATGCTGATCGACAGCCTGCTGTCCGGCCAGAAGGGTGCCTTCTGGTCCGCTTTCAATTCGCTGATCCTGCCGACCATCGTGCTTGGCACCATCCCGCTCGCCGTCATCGCCCGCCAGACGCGCTCGGCGATGCTCGAAGTGCTCGGCGAGGATTATGTCCGCACGGCCCGATCCAAGGGCCTGTCGCCGCTGCGCGTCGTTTCCGTGCATGCGCTGCGCAATGCGATGATCCCCGTCATCACCACGATCGGTCTGCAGGTTGGTGTGCTGCTCGGCGGTGCCATCCTGACGGAAAGCATCTTCTCCTGGCCGGGTATCGGCAAATGGATGATCGATGCGGTCTTCAAGCGCGATTATCCGGTGGTGCAGGGCGGCCTGTTGCTGATCGCCGGCATCGTCATGCTCGTCAATCTCGTCGTCGACCTGCTCTACGGCTTCGTCAATCCACGCATTCGTCACTAGGAGCGGCCCATGAGCACGGTTAGCGTCAAAACGGTTAGTGTCAAATCCGATCGTCCTTCCGCTCTTGCGGAGTTCTGGTATTATTTCTCTCGCAACAAGGGCGCCGTCATCGGCCTTGCGATCTTCCTTTTCGTCCTGTTTCTGGCGATCTTCGCCGGTCTCGTAGCGCCGCATAATCCCGATATTGCCTACGGCAGCGATATGCAGCGCCTGCCGCCCGCCTGGGCGGAGGGCAGCAACAGCAGTTTCCTGCTCGGCACCGATGCCAACGGACGCGATCTCCTGTCGCGACTCATCTACGGCACGCGCTTCTCGCTGTTCATCGGCCTCGTCGTTGCATCGCTTTCGGCGATCGTCGGCATTTTGATCGGACTTGTCGCCGGCTATGCCCGCGGCTCTATCGATACGATCATCATGCGCGTCATGGACATTATCCTCGCGGTTCCGTCGCTGCTGCTCGCCCTGGTGCTCGTGGCAATCCTCGGCCCGGGTTTGATCAATGCGATGATCGCGATCTCGATCGTCAACCAGCCGCATTTCGTTCGTCTGACGCGCGCATCCGTCATGGCCGAGCGTGACAAGGAATATGTCATCGCTTCGCGGGTTGCTGGTGCCGGGCCTTTGCGACTGATGTTCAAGACCATCCTGCCAAACTGTCTGGGTCCGCTGATCGTGCAGGCGACGCTCGCCTTCTCGGCGGCCATTCTCGAAGCCGCGGCGCTCGGCTTCCTCGGCCAGGGCGCCCAGCCGCCGACGCCGGAATGGGGCACGATGCTCGCGGACTCGCGTGAATTCTTCCAGAGCAACCCTTGGCTCGTTACTTTCCCCGGTCTTTGCATCCTGATCACGGTGCTCGCCATCAATCTGATGGGCGACGGCCTGCGCGATGCCTTCGACCCGAAGCTGAAGAGGTCGTAATGGCACTCCTCGATATTGAAAACCTATCCGTTGAATTCCAGACCTCGTCCGGCCTGTTCCGGGCGGTCGACGGCGTCTCGCTGACATGCGACAAGGGAGAAATCCTGTCGATCGTCGGTGAATCCGGTTCCGGGAAATCGGTATCCATGCTTGCCATGATGGGCCTTCTGCCATGGACGGCGAAGATCACCGCCGACCGCATGATGTTCGACGGCAAGGACCTGCGCGGCATCTCTTCGCGTCAGCGACGCAAGATCATCGGCAAGGACATGGCGATGATCTTCCAGGAGCCGATGTCGAGCCTCAATCCGTGTTTCACGGTCGGCTTCCAACTCGGCGAGACGCTCCGCATTCACATGGGCCTCGACCGCAAGGCACGCCGCGAGCGCTCCATCGAGCTTTTGAAGCTCGTCGGCATTCCGGCACCGGAAGATCGCCTGTCGAACTTCCCGCATCAGATGTCGGGCGGCATGAGCCAGCGCGTTATGATCGCCATGGCGCTTGCCTGCAATCCGAAGCTCCTGATCGCCGATGAGCCGACCACCGCGCTCGACGTGACGATCCAGGCGCAGATTCTCGATCTGCTCGTGCGCCTGCAGAGGGAGCAGGGCATGGCGCTCGTGCTCATTACCCACGACATGGGCGTCGTTGCCGAAACGGCGGAGCGCGTGCAGGTGCAATATGCCGGCCAGAAGGTCGAGGAGCAGCCGGTCAAGGAGCTGTTCCGCGATCCGCATCACCCTTATACGGCAGCACTTCTTTCGGCCCTGCCGGAGCGTGCCGAAGTCGGCGAGCGCCTGCCGTCGATTGCCGGTGTCGTTCCTGGTCAGCATGATCGGCCGACGGGCTGTCTCTTTGCGCCACGTTGTTCCTTTGCAACGCCGGAATGCGACAGGGGCGTCAAGCGCCAGGGCGCCGAACTCGGCCTGACCCTTTGCAACTATCCGCTGGAACATGGCAAGCCGCTCGGTCATCCCGGCATTGTCACCACGCAAAAAGCAGGAGGTGCCGCATGACCGGCGCTGTTCTCGAAGGGCGCGATCTCGCCCGCTTCTACACCGTCAAGCGTGGCAGCTTCAAACCGGAAGCCACCGTCAAGGCTCTGAACGGCGTCAGCTTCAGCCTGCAGTCGGGCCGCACGCTCGCCGTCGTCGGTGAATCCGGTTGCGGCAAGTCGACGCTCGCCCGTCTGGTGACGATGATCGAAAATCCGACGGCTGGCGAATTGCTGATCGATGGCAAGCCCGCCAAGCTTGGCGACCGCAGCCTGCGCAGCGCCGTGCAGATCGTGTTTCAGAACCCTTACGGCTCGCTCAACCCGCGCCAGAAGGTCGGCTCGATCCTTGAAGAGCCGCTGAAGATCAACACGGATGACGACGCCGCCACCCGCCGCCGCAAGGCGGAGGAGATGATGGCGCGCGTCGGCCTGCGTCCCGAACACTACGATCGCTATCCGCATATGTTCTCCGGAGGCCAGCGCCAGCGTATCGCCATTGCGCGCGCCCTGATGCTGCGGCCGAAGGTACTGGTGCTCGATGAGCCGGTCTCCGCACTCGATCTGTCGATCCAGGCGCAGGTGCTGAACCTCTTGATGGACCTGCAGAAGGAGATGGGGCTTGCCTATCTCTTCATTTCGCACGGCCTCTCTGTCGTCCGCCATATCGCCGACGATGTGATGGTGATGTATCTGGGGCGCCCGGTCGAAACAGGCACGGCCGAAGAGGTCTTCAGCCGGCCGCGCCATCCCTATACGGCCGCCCTTCTGTCGGCGACGCCGATCGCCGATCCGGATCGCGAGAAAAACCGCATCCGTTTGCAAGGCGAGCTGCCGTCGCCGCTCAATCCGCCGAAGGGATGCCACTTCAATCCGCGCTGCTGGCGTGCCCAGGACAAGTGCCGTGAAGTCGCACCGGAACTGGCGGGCGAGGGAACGCATAAATTTTCCTGTTTCTTTCCGCTGGATTGATCCAAGTTGCGAATCGGGCAGATGTCGCTTTGCCGCGCCTTTCTGCCTGGCCCCTCACCCCAGCCCTCTCCCCGCATGCGGGGAGAGGGGGCCGGCCTCGCGCAGAATTGGCTCTGTCCTAACCCTGGACGCTGATTGGCATGCTGGGTCGTTCCCTCGCCCCGTTTACGGGGAGAGGGTTAGGGTGAGGGGCCAGGCACTGAGATGCGTCAGTGGTAGCTTCTGCCTGACTATTCCTATCGGCCATGGTCCAAGGCAGAAAACAGTATGAATGAACAATCCAAGACACCCCTCGCCATCATCGTCATGGGTGTGAGCGGCAGCGGCAAATCCTCGATCGGCGAGGGTGTCGCGGCTCGGCTCGGTGTGCATTTCATCGAAGGTGACGCGCTGCATCCGGCCGCCAATGTCGAGAAGATGAGCAAGGGCATTCCGCTGACCGACGAGGATCGGTGGCCCTGGCTCGAACGGATCGGCCGGGAAATCACCGCAAGCCTTGCCAAGGGCGAGGGGATCGCCGTTTCCTGCTCGGCCCTGAAGCGGGTTTATCGCGAGCGCCTGCGCTCTTCTGCCGGCGGCCATCTCTATTTCATTTATCTCGATGGCTCGAAGGAGCTGCTGACGAAGCGCATGGGTGAGCGAAAGGGGCATTTCATGCCAGCTTCGCTGCTCGAAAGTCAGTTGCAGACGCTGGAAGTGCCTACGGGCGAACCTGGCGTCGTCACAGTGGGCATCGACGCGACGATCGGGGAGATCGTCGACGCTTCTGTCAAAAGCCTCAAGGCTATCCTCTAAATCATAGGCTTACGGCGCAAACCGGCCCGGAGCATAGGCGGAAATGTCGATGAACGGCGTCTCGCCGGTGATGAGTTCGGCAAGCACGCGGCCGGTCACCGGCCCGAGCGTCAGGCCATGATGGGCATGGCCGAAGGCAAACCAAAGGCCGTTGTGGCGCGGGGCCTTGCCAATGATCGGCATCATGTCAGGGGTGCAGGGGCGCGCACCCATCCAGGGCTCCGGATCGAGCCGTTCGCCAAGCGGGAAAACGGTGCGGGCGACGGCCTCGGCACGGTCGAGCTGCACCGGTGTTTTCGGCGCATCCAGCAGGGCGAATTCGGCGCCGGTGGTCAGCCGAATGCCGCGGCTCATCGGCGCCAGCAGGTAGCCGCGTTCGGCATCCAGCGTCCAGTTGTTGAGGACGGCATTGCCCTCGGCGGCATAGTGCATGTGATAGCCGCGCTTGACGCCGAGCGGAAAGGCATAGCCGAAGCGTTTCGTCACGATATCGGCCCAGGGGCCGAGTGCGACGACGACATCCTCCGCCTCGATCGATCCTTCCGCCGTCACCATTCTCCAGGCGGAACCGGCCATGCCGAGCGAGACGGCATCCCCCGTCGTCACGCGGCCGCCGATACTTTCGAAATAGCGGCGATAGGCTGATGTCAGCCCATGCGGGTCCAGCACCGACCAGGGGTCGCGCCAGCGCAATGCCCCGGCGAAGTTGCCCCTCAAGTGCGGTTCGGCGGCCGTGATCTCCGCACTGCTCAAGGCGTCGTAACCGATCCCGAATTCGCGACAGAGGCGTTCGGCCTCGGCAAACTCCGCGTCACGCTTCTCGTTCGAGCGAAACAGCTCGACCCAGCCGTTCTTGCGAATGAGCTCTTCGGCATGCGAGGCCTCGATGAGGTCGTTGTGCTCGCTGACGGAATGTTCGATCAACGGCGCATAGGCGCGCGAAATCATCTCATGGCGCTTGGTGTTGGAGTTCCACCAATAGCGGGCGAGGAAGGCGATCTGTGCGGGCAGCGCCCGCAAATGGTAATGCGCGTCGATGCGGTTGTTGAAAGCATAGCGCAGCAGCAGGCCGAATTGCTGCGGGAAACCGTAGGGCACCACGCCTTCGCGCTGGATGAGCCCGGCATTGCCAAAGGATGTTCCCTGGCCCGGTGGCTGCCGGTCGACGAGGACAACCTGTCGTCCCCGCCGTTGCAGATGGATTGCCGTCGAAACGCCGACGATGCCTGCGCCGAGAACGATTGCGTCCTTTGTCATCTTACCCTGCTATCCGCATGCTCATTGCATTGCCGCCCGGTCCTTCGACATAGCCGGGACGCGCTCTAAGCATCGAAAATGCCTGCCAAATTTTAGCGGCGCAATGGAAAAGTGCGGATCAGCCCGCACTCTGTCTGAGACAGGCATTTTCAGCCCGGATGCGGATGGCGAGAATGATGCCGTTCAACGCTGAGAAGACTGCGGCGTAGAGCGGCATACCGAAGGCAAGCGGCAGCACGGCGATCTCGCCGATGACGACGGCATAGTTGGGATGGTTGAGAAAGCGATAGGGGCCAGTGGTCACGAGAGCTGCACCGGGCAAGATGATGATGCGTGTCGTCCAGCGCTCCCTAAGCGTCGCCAGCACCCAGAGACGCAGCCCTTGCAGCAGCATGAACAGCAGAAACCAGCCGGGATCGACCGGCCGGCCGATGGCGAAGAACCACAATCCGATCAACCAGGCGGCATGCATCGCCACCATGAAGGGATAGTGCTCTGGGGCATATTCTCTAGCGCCGCGGGCAAGCAGGGAGGCAGTATTGTGCCGAGCATATATGAGCTCCGCCAGCCGCTGCAGCGTCACGAAGGCAAGAAGCGTGATCGAAGGCCACAGCATCAGGCGACCCTCCTCAGGGTAATGCAGCTTGCCGAAAATCCCGGCCCCATGGCGAGGAGCGCGGAGCGCTCCGGCAAGCCGGCTGCAATGGCGCGCTCCAGCACGAACAGCACGGTGGGCGAGGACATGTTGCCGTAGTCGCCGATCACCTCGCGCTCGATATCGAGCGAACCATCTTCAAGACCGAGCGACTTCTCGAGGGCCGACAGCACCTTGGCGCCGCCCGGATGACAGATGAAGCGGTCGATATCGGAGAGCAACAGCCGGGAGCGCTCCAGAATGCCGGCAACGGCGTTCCTCAGATGCGTCTCGGCAAAGACCGGCAGCGATTGTTCGAGGATGATGCCGAAGCCTGTGTCATCGATCTTCCAGCCCATGATGCCGAGGCTGTCGGGGAAAAGATGTTCGCCCGTCGATTCGATCTCCGCAATGCCGCTCTCGCCCGCCCTGAGCACGCAGGCCGCCCCTCCATCTCCGAACAGGGCGGTTGCAATGATATTAGGCCGGGTCAGTTCGTCCAGGCGGAAGGCGAGCGAACAGAGTTCGATCGCAACGAAGAGCACGACGGCTCCCGGCCGGCTTCTGGCCATCTTCGTTGCGACGGCAAGGCCGGATACGCCGGCAGCGCATCCGAGCCCGAAGATCGGCACGCGTTCGATATCCGAGCGGAAGCCCATCTCGCCCGCAAGCCGCGCCTCAAGGCTCGGCGTCGCAAGCCCGGTCGACGATGCAGTGACGATGCAATCGACTTGACTGGCTTCGAGACCGGCACGTTGCAGCGCCGCCGTTGCCGAACGGCGGAAAAGCTCGGAGGCCACCTCCGTATAGGCGGCCATGCGATCCTGCCAGCCATGCGGCTCTTCGAACCAAGACAGCGGCCGCGCCACGTGGCGCTTGCGAATGCCCGTGCTCTCGAACACGCGGGCAAGATATTTGAAGTCCTGAAAGCGGTCCGAGAACAGACGGGCTGCCGTCTCGGCAGCATCGGTCTGGAGGATGATGTTATCCGGCGTCGCGACGGCGAGGCTTAGAAGTTTGACGGTATCGGTCACGAGTTTCTCCTGCGCCCTTGAGGGGCATGTTGCGAAAACACGCGATGGCGACGGTCTATTCGATGCAGGAGCGGTCACAAAAGAGTGACGGCATCCCGACATGGAACGCGCCGAAAAAATTTAGAGCACCGTCCGAATAAAATGTGCAGGCGGTGTGTTCTCTCCTCGCAACGTTCATTTTGCCAAGGAGACAGTCCATGACGACCAAAGCATTTCGCCTGGCTTCCATCGCTCTCGGTGCAAGCCTGACCCTCGGCGCTTTCGCCGTTCCCGTCTTTGCCGCCGGCGACGATTCGAGCACGACGCCGACCTGCAAGAAGGGCGAGATCTACGATCAGAAGGCGAAGAAATGCGTCAAGCAGCAGAGCGCCAACGTCACCGATGAAAACCGCGCCGACTACGCCTATTCGCTCGCCAAGAAGGATCATCGCTACGAGGAAGCTCTGGCGGTTCTGGACACGATGAAGAACTCGAATACGGCTGAGGCCTTGAACTACCGCGGTTATGTCACCCGCAAGCTCGGCCGCACGGATGAGGGTATTTCCTACTACAAGAAGTCCGTCGCTATGGACCCGAAGTACACGCTCGTTCGCGAATATCTCGGCGAAGCCTATGTCATCAAGGGCCAGATGGATCTCGCCAAGGATCAGCTGAGCACGATCAAGACGCTTTGCGGCAATACAAGCTGCGAGGAATACCGTGACCTTCACGCCGCGATCATGAACCCGTCCAGCCTCTAAGGTCGGTCGGGATCGAAGGTGAGGCATAAGCAGGGAGCTTTGCGAGGGATATGGGAGTGATGCCGGTCGCTCGTAGCGCGATTTCTGCTTATAGTCTGATGGCAACGGAGCCGTCGAAAAGGTCGGCGGCTTCCGGATGTGCGAATGCCGCGGAGGATGCCATAGCGAGCGAAGAGCATATCAGGGCAGGCCTGTCCCAGCACCTGACGCGGCTGTGGCGTTATGGCGTGGTGCTGTCGCGCCAGCGTGACGTGGCCGATGATCTCGTGCAGGCGACCTGCGTCAGGGCTTTGGAGCGGGCGGCGCAGTTTACCGCCGGCACGAGGCTCGACCGCTGGCTGTTTGCCATCCTGCATTCGATATGGCTGAACGAGATCCGTTCGCGCCGGGTGCGTATGGGGCAGGGCTTCGTCGATGCCGACGAGTCGCTGGTGTTTGACGGCGCGCGGGAAACCGAAACGCATGTTCTCGCCGGGCAGGTATTGCAGCGCGTGCAAGCCTTGCCGGAGGCGCAGCGCACTGCCGTATTCCTGGCCTATGTCGAAGGGCTTTCCTATCGCGAGGTGGCCGAAGTTCTTGATGTGCCGATCGGAACGGTCATGAGCCGGCTGGCGGCGGCGCGGGCGAAACTCGCTGAAGGCATGGCGGCGGCTGACGGAAAAGCGTCCGGAGGTGGGCGACTGGGGAATGGAAATGACTGAATTGAACAAAGGACAGATGGTCACGGACGAGCAGCTCACCGCCTTCATCGATGGCGAGCTGAATGCTGCCGACCGCAACAGGATCGAGGGGCTGATCGCCAGCGATGAGCGCGTGGCGGAGCGTTTCGATTTCCTGTCGCGCGGCACGCTGCCCTTCACGGATGCGTTTCAGCCGATGCTTGCCGAAGCGCCGGCTGCAAGGCTGGACGCCATGCTTGCCGCCATTCCCTCGACGCAGGAGAGCAACGTCCGCGATGCTCGCATCGGTCGCCGCGGTTTCCTCACCGCAATGGCCGCAAGCTTCGTCGCCGCCATTGCCGTCGACCGCGCCGTGATCGGCATCGGCCATCGGCTTTCGAAGCCGGACGAGGATGCGGAATGGCGTGCCGTGGTTGCGGAATATCTTTCGCTCTATACGGCTGATACGCTGAGCGCTCCGGCTGGTGATCATGCGCAACAGGTTGCACAATTGAATGAGGTCGGAGCCAAACTGGATCTGCCACTGGCGCCCGAAGCTGTTGCCATGCCTGATGTCGAGTTCAAACGTGCCCAGATCCTGAATTATGACAGCAAGCCGCTCGCACAGATCGCCTATCTCGATCCGGAAAGCGGTCCCATGGCGCTTTGCATCGTCCAATCCACCAAGGGTGTTGCTGCGCCGGACATGGAAAATCGCAAAGGCATGAACGTCGTCTATTGGTCGAGCGCCACCCATGCCTTCATGCTGATCGGCCATGCGCCGATCGACCGGATGCAGCAACTTGCAGCTGATGTCAGGGCGCATCTGATCGCCTGAGGGCTGCTTCGGCCAACGCCAAATTGGCGTAATTCAAAAAGAATTTGGCGAAAACCCATCCTGCTGGTATTCTTTGCCCAACGAAAATCGAACGAGTGCCAGCAGCATGCCTCCAAGGCCTTGCGCGGCGCGGTGGAAAAGATACGTGAGTGACCCCGACAGCGGCCCAGCGCCGCAGGCAGACGGGGCGTCGGCAGCAGAGCGCAGGAAGGGTAAATCCTCCCGGCGCGCGAAGCGCAAGCGCGGTCACGGCCGCCCGAACGCTCATTCTGCGGAGGCCAGCCAGGCAGGCAAGTCCAGCCAGGTGGCGCAACGCCCAGTAGAGGATGAGGCCGGTTCTCCGGCCAGAAAGCGCAAGCGTCGACGTCGTGCGCGCGGCGCAGCTCAAAATGACGGGCAACCTGCTTTCCAGACACAACAGCTTTCGGCACCGACGGAGCATCGTGCTTCGCCGGATCATGGCCATCCATCTTCGCACAAGAGCGGCAAGAGCCGGCGCAAGCATCGCAGCAAGCGTGGGCTACAAGGTCGACCGCTGGTGCATGAGAAGACGGCGCAGATCGTCGCACCCGCTAATGCGCCTTCGAACGCGCATGCTCCAGCCCATGACGATCACCGCCAGAACCGGCAATCGCAGCCACGGCGTGAAGGCCAGGGGCATCATCATTATGCCGACGCCGATTCCCGTCCGCTCGACCTTTATGCCGCCCTCGACCTCGGCACCAACAATTGCCGCCTGCTGATCGCTCAGCCGACCCGCCCAGGTCAATTCCGCGTCGTCGATGCCTTTTCCCGCATCGTGCGCCTCGGTGAGGGGCTCGGGGCCAGCGGGCGCCTGTCGACCGACGCCATGGATCGCGCCGTGGAAGCGCTGCGCATCTGCGCCGCCAAGCTGAAGACACGCGAAATCCGCCGCATGCGGCTGATCGCGACCGAGGCCTGCCGCGCCGCGGACAATGGCGAAGCGTTTCTTTCGCGGGTGACCGAAGAGACCGGACTGCGGCTGGAGATCATCGACCGCGAGACCGAGGCACGGCTTGCCGTTTCCGGTTGCTCGTCGCTCGTCGGGCCGGAGGCGCGCTCGGTCGTGCTGTTCGATATCGGCGGCGGCTCCTCGGAAATCGCCGTCATCCGTATCGGTGACAACCGCTCCAGCCGACTTGCCAATCACATCACCCATTGGACCTCGCTGCCCGTCGGCGTCGTGACGCTTTCTGAGCGGCATGGCGGACGCGACGTGACGCCCGAGCTGTTCGAGACGATGGTCTGCGAAGTCCAGCGCATGCTCGAGCGTTTCGATTGCCCGCCGGTCCATGGCGCGGCGCGCGATAGTGGGGATTTTCATCTGATCGGCACTTCGGGCACGGTGACGACGCTTGCCGGCGTCCATCTCGATCTGCCACGCTACGATCGTCGCAGGGTCGACGGCGTCTGGCTGTCTGACGATGAAGTGAGTGCGATGCAGGCCAAGCTGTTGTCCTGGGATTTTGCCGGCCGCGCCGCCAATCCCTGCATCGGGCCGGATCGCGCCGATCTGGTGCTGGCGGGCTGCGCCATTCTGGAGGCGATCCGCCGCCGTTGGCCGAGCCCGCGCATGCGCGTTGCCGATCGCGGCCTGCGCGAGGGATTGCTGACCGATATGATGGCAGACGATGGCGTCTGGCGGCGAGGCCGCTCGCGCCGGGGTCATCGACCGAGGGATATGAAGGGGCCGCAGACGTGACCAAGCCAACTATCGCCGGCAACCGCACGGGCCGCAAGCTCGGCCAGCGCGTCAAGAAAAAGAAGCTGAAGGCCTCGTCGCGGCAATGGCTGCAGCGGCACATCAACGATCCCTATGTGCAGCGCGCGCAGCTTGAGGGTTATCGCGCCCGCGCCGCTTTCAAGCTGCTGGAAATCGACGAGAAGCATCACATCCTGAAGGGCGCACGCCGGATCATCGATCTGGGTGCGGCACCGGGCAGTTGGTCGCAGATCGCCGCCAAGGTGACGGACTCGACCGAAGAGGATATCCGCGTCGCAGCTATCGACTTTCTCGAAATGGCACCGATCCCGGGTGTCAGCATCCTGCAGCTCGATTTCCTTGATCCGGCCGCGCCGCAGCGGCTGATCGATGCCGTTGGCGGCACGCCGGATCTCGTGATCTCCGATATGGCGGCGCCGACGACGGGCCATCACCGCACCGACCATCTGCGGACCATGCACCTTTGCGAAGTCGCGGCGCATTTCGCCGTCGAAGTCTTGGCCGAGGGTGGGCATTTCCTTGCCAAGACCTTCCAGGGCGGCACAGAGCGCGATCTCCTGACCTTCCTGAAGCAGAATTTCCGTCAGGTCATCCATGTGAAGCCCGGCGCATCGAGAGCCGAGTCGGTGGAAATGTTCCTGCTGGCGAAGGGCTTCAAGGGCCGGAAGCCGGAAGGCGAGACGGAAGAAGACGCCGTCACCGATCGCTAAACCCGGCGATCCTTAATCAATAAATCGACGAAACCTTCGCTATGCCTCGGCTTGGTCGAAGCATAGCGAGGATCATATCATCACTTCGCGGCCGGCTGTTGAACCTGCGGCTGGAGTGCCGCAACGCGCTTGAGGCCGGCCTTGTGGCCGGAGACCATGGCGCCTGCGCTGCGATCCATCCGGATGAACGGAATGGTCGCAACGACGGTCAGGATCGAGATGCAGAAGAAGGCGATATGGAAATCGCGCACCTGCAACTCCGTACCGCTGAAGAAGGTCGAGGCTTCCAGGATCATGGCGGCGACGGCCACGCCGAGCGCCAGACTGATCTGCTGCATGACCGAGCTCATCGATGTCGCCTGGCTTGCCTGCTTGTCGCTGATATCGGCAAAAGCCAGTGCATTGATGCCGGTAAAGAAGAACGAGCGCGAGAAGCCACCGATCAGTAATATGGCCACGATGACGAGATGCGGCGTCCAGGGCTGGAAGAAGCCGGTGCAGATCGTGGTGATGGTGGTGATCGCAGCGGCCGACAACAGCGCCGTCTTGAAGCCGACGGCGGTGAAGACGCGGCGTGCAATGAACTTCGTGGAAATCGCTCCGATGGCGCCGGCAAAGGTGATGAGGCCGGACTGGAACGGATTGAGGCCGAAGCCGAGCTGCAGCATCAGCGGTGTCAGGAAGGGCATGGCGCCGATACAGATGCGAAACAGTGTGCCGCCGGTCACCGAGGCGCGGAAGGTGGCGTTTTTCAACAGCGTGAGGTCGAGGATCGGCGCCGGGTGACGGCGTGCATGGCCGATATAGAGGAAGCCGCAGATAAAGCCGATGACGACGGCAGAGATGCCGATATAGGGCGGCAGCGCCGGCAGGCTGATGACGGACATGCCGAAGACGACGCCGGAGGCCGCGAAGGATGTCAGCAGGAAGCCGATGAAGTCGAGCTTTGGCGGCATGGTCGCTTCCACGTCGGGCAGGAAGATCGATGACAGGATGACGCCGAGGATGCCGACGGGAACGTTGATGAGGAAGATCCAGTGCCAGGAGGCATAGGTGGTGATGAAGCCGCCGAGCGGCGGGCCGGCGAGCGGACCGACAAGTGCAGGAATGGAGAGCAGCGCCATGGCCGAAACCAGATCGCTCTTCTGTGTGGTGCGCACCAGCACGAGGCGTCCGACCGGCGTCATCATCGAGCCACCGACGCCCTGCAGGAAGCGAGCAAAGACGAATTCCAGGAGGCCGCCGGAGGCCGCGCACATGATGGAGCCGATGACGAAGATGCAGATGGCGATGCGAAAGATGTTCTTCGCGCCGAAGCGATCGGCCATCCAGCCGCTGATCGGGATGAAGACGGCGAGCGACACCATGTAGGAGGTCAGTGCCAGCTTGAGTGTGATCGGGCCGACATGGAGATCATTGGCGATGGCCGGCAGCGCTGTCGCGATGACGGTGGAATCCATCTGTTCCATGAAAAGGGCTACGGCGAGGATCAATGGAACGATGCGATTCATAGGCATCTGCCTCGATAGGTCTGTCTTCGGGAAGGCTGCCGCCCACTGAATAATTCCTCAAATCGGAATCGATTTGAGGAATTATTCAGCAGACTGAAAGTGCTACAGCGACCATTGCGCGTCACATGTGGCGCACGGCGCTGCAGGGCGATCAGCCGCTCTGTAGTCCTATGCGAGGCAGCTGCCAATCCCGGATTTTGCTCCATCAAGGCTTGGGGATCACGTCTTCGTGATATCCACTGCCACACGGGGTGGAATGCAGGATTTGACATATGCTAAGAGCATGGAAATGCTAAACGCATAAAACGTCGTCCGGTCTATTAGCGGATTTGGATTGTCTTGTCATGACCAAAATTCCGGTCGAGGACGATGACCTTCCGGGCCGTTGCCGCCGGCGATGCCGATAGGCGCAGCTTACGCTGCGCATCAACACAAGGAGTGAGTTCATGACTGCCGTCCTGCCCCCGGATACGCACCAGTTCAAATTGGGATCCTGCACCATCACCGTCGTCAAGGACGGCGCCAACGTCATGGATAACCCTTGGGAGACCTTCGGCTCGAACCAGACGCCGGACACCGTTCGCAAACTACTGGAGCAGAATTTCCTGCCGACGGAAAAGTTCGTCAACAGCTATACGCCGGCCATCATCGATAACGGCTCCGACGTGATCGTCGTCGATACGGGCTTTGGTGCGGCTGGCCGTGCCCGTGGTCTCGGCCGTTTCCGCGAGGGGCTGAAGGCTGCCGGCTATACGCCGGAGCAGGTGACCGTCGTCGCCCTGACGCATCTGCATGGCGATCACATCAACGGACTGATGGAGGACGGCGCCCCGGCCTTTCCGAACGCTCGCTATGTCGCCGGCGAGATCGAGTACGAGTTCTGGACTGACAAGGCGCGCGAGGGAACGCCGGCGGAAGGCGGTCACAAGGCCGTGCTCGCCAATGTCGTACCCTTCGCCGAAAAGATGACCTTCCTTAGGGATGGCGACCGGATCGTCAGCGGCATGACTGCCATGCTGGCGCCCGGCCACACGCCCGGCCATCTCGTCTTTCATCTCGAATCCGCCGGCAAGCAGCTGGTCATGACCGGCGACACCGCCAACCATTATGTCCTGTCGCTCGGCCGTCCGGATTGGGAAGTTCGCTTCGATGCGGACAAGGCACAGGCCGCCAAGACCCGCCGCCGCATCTTCGACATGATCGCCGCCGATCGCATTCCTTTCCTCGGCTTCCACATGCCTTTCCCCGCCGTCGGCTTCGTCGAAAAGCAGCCGGAAGGCTTCCGCTACATTCCGAAAACCTATCAGCTCGACATTTGAGATAAGCTAGCCAAGGCAAACGGGATCGCCCGCGCTGGATGTGCGATCCTGTTTCAGTTCTGGAGCACGGCACTGCGCCCGAGGCGAGGCTCCGTTCCTGCCAGCAGCCGTTGTATGTTGGCCCGATGGCGTATGATCACATAAAGGCCGCCTGCAATCACCAGCAGCCGATAGGGCAACGGCTGGTCCAAGCTGCAGATGAGCGCTATCGCCGTCAAGGCCGCGAGGATCGAACCAAGGGAGACAATCCGAAAAACAGCCAGCACGAGGCCAAAAACCGCCAGAGCGGCTAGACCCGTTGCCCAGGATATCGCCAGCAGCAGACCGAGCCCGGTCGCGACTGACTTGCCGCCCTTGAAGTTCAACCAAATCGGGCGGCTATGCCCCAGCAGCACAGCAAATCCTGCCAGACAAACAGTCCAGGGAACCCAATTTTGCTGATTCTGCAGATCAAGCGCGGTTGGCAGTGTTTGTAGCCAAGCATAGAACCAACGGGCGAAGACGATGGCCGCGGCACCTTTCAGCACATCGACCAGGAGCACCACCAAGGCCGGCCATTTCCCAAGGATCCGCAATACGTTCGTCGCGCCCGTCGATCTGGAACCATGCTCACGGATATCGATGCCCTTGAGCAGTCTCCCCGCCAGGTAGCCCGTGGGTATGGAGCCGAAGAAATAGGCAATCGCCAATCCAACGGCACTTGCTATCCAGAAACCCATGAGTGTCATCTCTGTCTAAGTTTTTGCCCATCGTCGATCACGAGCAGAAGCGGTCCTATGCTGGTGTCAGTTTGCTCGTAGCACCGGCTGCAAGAAAGTGCGCTCGTAGCTAATGAATGGCGGATTTTTGCCGAAGCGTTCGTTCGCGGCAATTCCGTCCGGATCGGCTGCAACACGCTTGCGGTATTGCAAGTAGCTTGTCTCATCCGGAAATGTGAATAGTGCGACGGCGACGTCGTCGGGTCCTTCTTCAGCCATGCCCGGAAAGCTCACTCCGGCCTCTGCCGGCTTGTCTCTGGGTATGAAATAGCCGTGATGTGTTCCGCCATGACGTTCGATGAGCTGAATCCAAATCCGACTGTAAGCTTCAAATTCCGAAATTCTGTGATGATCGATGCGGTAGCGAACTTCGCACGTAACCGGGCTTTTGAGCATTGAAAGGTCATCTCTTTAGGTCACAAGCAGGCACCAGGATTCCTGCGTCCAATCGACCGTGAATATCTTATGCCATGGCGCACCTTTCTGGAATAGACCGCTCGCAATCGCTGCTCCTGCCGGAAGCGGCCGGCGATTACCCTGGGGCCGGACAATCCGGTCCGCTTCATCAAGGCATTTGTCGATGGCCTCGATCTCAATACCGCCGGCTTCGTGCGGGTGGTGGCGAAGGACGCCGGCAGGCCGGGCTTTCGCATGTGTTTGACAACACCCCGCATGAAAATCTCTGAACGCTGCAGCCGAATCCCGCATTGATGCCCACGATCGGCATATCTGCCCGTCGCTTTTTGCTATTCCCTTCCTGTCATAGACGTGTTACCAGCCCTCGCCAACTTCCAAGCAACACTTGCAAGATCGCCCGGTAGACGATTCGTTCCGGGCTTTCCTGTTTTTCACAGACGAAGGAATTGGCCATGGCACGCATTATTGAAACGTCAACCGGGTTGGATGCTCTGACATTCGACGACGTGCTCCTGCAGCCGGGACACTCCGAGGTCATGCCGGGCCAGACGAATATCGCCACCCGCATCGCCCAGGACATCGAGCTCAACCTGCCGATCCTCTCTGCCGCCATGGATACGGTTACGGAAAGCCGCCTTGCGATCGCCATGGCCCAGGCCGGCGGCATGGGCGTTATCCACCGCAATCTGACGCCGGTGCAGCAGGCCGAAGAGGTCCGCCAGGTCAAGAAGTTCGAAAGCGGCATGGTGGTCAATCCGGTTACCATCGGCCCGGACGCCACGCTTGCCGAAGCGCTCGCCCTGATGAAGGCGCATGGCATTTCCGGCATCCCGGTCGTTGAAAAGTCACATCGTCTCGTCGGCATCCTCACCAATCGCGACGTCCGCTTCGCTTCCGACCCCTCTCAGAAAATCTATGAGCTGATGACCCGAGAAAATCTGGTCACGGTCGCGGAAAGCGTCCAGCAGCAGGAAGCCAAGCGCCTGCTCCACAAGCATCGCATCGAAAAGCTGCTCGTCGTCGATGGCGACAGCCGTCTGGTCGGTTTGATCACCGTCAAGGATATCGAGAAGTCGCAGCTGAATCCGAACGCTTCCAAGGACGCCCAGGGCCGCCTGCGCGCCGCCGCCGCCATCAGCGTCGGCGATGACGGTTTCGAACGCGCCGAGCGCCTGATCGACGCCGGCGTCGACCTTCTGGTCGTCGATACCGCCCACGGTCACTCCCAGCGTGTTCTCGATGCCGTCACCCGCGTCAAGAAGCTGTCAAACTCGGTCCGCATCATGGCCGGCAATGTCGCCACCTATGACGGCACGCGGGCGCTGATCGATGCCGGCGCTGATGCGGTCAAGGTCGGTATCGGCCCTGGCTCCATCTGCACGACGCGCATCGTCGCTGGCGTCGGCGTGCCGCAGCTCGCCGCCATCATGTCGGCTGTACAGGCAGCGCAGGATCAGAACATCCCTGTCATCGCCGATGGCGGCATCAAGTTCTCCGGCGATCTGGCAAAGGCGATCGCCGCCGGCGCATCCGCCGCCATGATCGGCTCGCTGCTCGCCGGCACGGATGAAAGCCCGGGCGAGGTCTATCTCTATCAGGGCCGTTCCTTCAAGGCCTATCGCGGCATGGGTTCTGTCGGCGCCATGGCGCGCGGCTCGGCCGACCGCTACTTCCAGGCCGAGGTCCGCGACACCCTGAAGCTCGTGCCGGAAGGCATCGAAGGCCAGGTTCCCTACAAGGGCTCGGTCTCCGGCGTGCTGCATCAGCTCGCAGGCGGCCTCAAGGCGGCCATGGGCTATGTCGGCGGCTCCGACCTCAAGGATTTTCAGGAGCGCGCGACCTTCGTGCGCATCTCCGGCGCGGGCCTGCGTGAAAGCCATGCGCACGACGTCACGATCACCCGCGAGAGCCCGAACTATCCGGGCGCAGGCGGCTGATTGATGACTGATCGCGCTTCGGGCAACGCCAGATCCTTACTGCATAATTCCTTAAATCGTCATCGATTTAAGGATAAAATTATGCAGCAGATCAAAAGTGCTACAGCGACCTTTGCGTGTCACATATGACACGCGGCGCTGTAGAAGGTCTGGCGGCGATCCTCGCAGCTCTTTCCCTGGCACTTTTCGCCTGGATACAGGCCGGCTTCGTCCGGGCATTCAGCGATACCGCAGCCGGCCAGTCGATGCTCGATGTGCGCATCGGCGGCTATGAGAGCGAAGACGTCATCGCCATGCTGCGCTATCTCGAGGATCATCCCGATCCGGCTGCGATCCTGCATTCCATGTATCTCGGGCCTGAACTGATCTTCCCGCTGGTGTTGGGTGGGTTGCTGTTCTGCCTGATGCGGCTGGTTGGCCCCGGCGGCTTTTTCTTCGGCCGGCCGATCCCGCCTGGCGCCACCGCAGTTATTTTCTGCCTTCCGATCTTCTATACGATTGTCGACTATGCCGAGAACATCGCCGGGCTGATGCTCTATCCGCCGGCAATGCCTTCCGATGCCACGGTATCGCTGCTTGCGAGCCTGCTGCCCATCATCGTGCGGCTGAAATTCCTGACGCTGGTTGTGACAGTTATTCTACTGGCCCGTTTCGCGATTTTTCGCTACCTCTCGCCGGACGGCACCAGATCGTCCTGATCGACTACAGCGCCGCGCGTCATGCGTGACGCGCAAAGGTCGCTGTAGGATTTTAGATCTACTGTATAGCTTTGTCCCTAAATCGATTCCGATTTAGGGACAAAGCTATACAGTGGTTCGGCTTTCGGAAATTCCAAAGGAGTTGGCGGCGTGACAGGCTACGAAATGTTCTGGCCCATGGTGGCGCATGCGGTACTGGTCTTCATTCTCTACGCACTCCTCGGATGGCGTCGCCGTGTTCTCGTCAAGGCCGACCGCATCCAGCCCGCGCAATTCCGCGAGAACCATGCAGCCAACGAACCGGCCGAAAGCCTGGTGGTGCGAAACAGCATCGCCAATCAGTTCGAAATCCCCTTGCTCTTCCACGTCTGCTGCATCGTGCTCTACACCACCCAGGCGGATAATCTGCCAGCCGTCATCCTCGCCTGGATTTTTGTTGTCACGCGCTATGCCCATGCCTACGTGCACGTCACCAGCAATAATCTGCGCTATCGCAGTCCGCTCTTTGCTCTTGGTTTTGCGGCTCTCGTCTGCATGTGGGGTTGGCTCGGCATCTGGCTCGCCTTTTCCTGACGCTGCCTGCGTTACCGCAAGTAGCAACTTGCGGTAACGCGTTTGTGTTTTTCCTTTACCGTTACGCCGATATCGGCTGACCTATCTTGTCAGCGGGTGGCTGGTCGTTTGTTGCCTGCTGCCGGGGAAACAGGGAGAACAGGACCATGAGCACGGAAAAACCCGTTGTGACGCAGGCGATGATCAACGCCTATGACGAATACACGCATCTGACACTCGATCGTCGGAGTTTCATGGAAAAGCTGACGAAGCTCGCCGGCTCGGCAGGCGCCGCCGCCGCCATCGCGCCGCTGCTCGCCGCCAACAAGGCAAGCGCCGAGGTCATTGCCGCCGATGACAGCAGGCTCGACGCAAAGGATGTGGCGTTCGCTGGCAGCAAGGGCGAGATGAAGGGGTATCTCGCCCGCCCGAAAGATGCTGCCGGCAAGCTCGGCGGCGTCATCGTCATCCACGAGAATCGCGGCCTCAATCCGCATATCCGCGATGTCGCCCGCCGCATGGCGCTGGGGGGCTTCGTGGCGCTGGCGCCGGACTTCCTCTCTCCGCTCGGCGGCACGCCTAGCGACGAGGACAAGGCGCGCGATATGTTCACCAATCTCGATCCGGCGCTAACGGCAGAAAATGCCGAGGCGAGCCTGAGCTATCTCGCGAAGACGGATGGTACTAACGGCCATGTTGGCGCCGTGGGCTTTTGCTGGGGCGGCGGCCTCGTCAATCGTTTCGCGACGATCTCGCCGGAGCTGAAGGCGGGCGTCGCCTATTATGGTGCGCAGCCGCCGGCAGGCGACGTGCCGAAGATCAAGGCTGCCTTGCTGCTGCATTATGCCGGCCTGGACGATCGTATCAATGCCGGCATCGATGCCTATCGCAAGGAGCTGCAGGCCGGCGGCAAGACCTTCGAAATTTTCGTCTATGACGGCGTCAACCATGCTTTCAACAATGACACTTCGGCTGCCCGATACGACAAGAAGGCTGCTGATCTCGCCTGGGGCAGAACGGTCGAATTTCTGAAAAAATACGTGTCTTAGAACGGCACAAATTGCTGACGCCGGCGCGTCGGCCAAAGGTTGGTTACGAGGCCGAAACCATGTTTTGGCCCCGTTTCCAGGAGCTGGACCGCAGCTCCTAAGTGATGATTAAAATTGAGCTTTTCCCGTTTACGCGCATTGAACGCGTCTGGTGTCATAGCGTCTGCGCGCTTGAGCGCCGTTCAGTATGATAATGAAACGGGTAAAGAATGAAGCCGAATAAGCCTGACCGCGTCACGTTCCGCAAAAGACCCCAGCAGGAACGAAGTATCCAGCGCGTCGACGCCATCCTGTCGGTTGCGGCCGCGCTGATTGCCGAGAAGGGCGTCAGCGCCATGAAGATGACCGAACTGGCTGCGGTTGCGACTGTCCCGATCGGTTCCGTCTATCAGTATTTCCCGGACAAGGCGGCGATCGTCAGGGCCTTGCTCGACCGGCACTCCAGCCGCATCCAGCAAAAGGTCAGCGAGGCCTTTGCCACTGTTACATCGCTCGATCATGCCATCGAGCTGGTCTGCACCATGATCGATTGGTATTATCGCGAGTATCGGAGTGATCCCGCCTATCTCGGCGTCTGGCTCGGCACGGATATAGACAGGGACATCCTCCAGCTCAACATGCAGCATAGCAACCGTGTCGCCGAAATCTTCCTGGAGAGCATTCGGCCTTTCCTGCCGGCAGAAAGCCGCATCGACCTTGAGGCGCGCACCCAGCTGTTCAGCCATTTGATTGGCGCTTCCGTCCGCTTTGCCATCATGAGCGACGATGAGATGGCAAAGCGCATGCTGCACGAATGGAAACAGGTGATCCGCGCTACCCTGCTGGTGGAGCCGGCGCCGTAACGATCGCCGAAGGTAACCGGCTGGTGCGCTTCGAGCTCACCAGCCCGGCAGAATATGCCCGGCACGCAGCCGCGGATAGAAGCGCGTATAGGTTTTCACCTCGCCATCGAGATCGTCATCCACGGCAGCTGGCGTGATGTTGTCCAAGCAGGCCGAGATGTGGGCGGTGATGGCATTCATCAGCGACACGGAAAGTCCGGCCCGCTTCATGATGCCGATCTGCACCGGCGGCAGCGGCGGAAAGCCGTCCGCCTGGGTCAGCACCTTCATGCCGGTGCGCAGCGCCGATTCCGGCATGACCGAAACCGCCATGCCGGCAAGCACGGCAGCGGCAACGACGGTGCAGGACCAGCTGGTGAACAGGATCTGATAGTCGCGGCCGCCGGCATCGAGCGCCGAGCAGGCGAGCTGCCGCCACTGACAATCGCGCCGGCCGACGGCGAGCGGAATGGGCGCATCGTCGCGCAGCGGATGGTTGGCCGAGCCGACCCAGCAGAGCGGCTCCGTGCGCACCACGTCAGACATGCGTTCGCGCGGATTGTGGGTAACAAGCGCGATATCGAGCTCGCCGCGATGCATGCGCTCGGCAAGATCGACCGAGGGCTCGCAGACGATATAGAGCTCGACATTCGGATGCGTCTTGGCGAAGCGGCCAATGATCTCGGGCATGTAACGGTCGGCATAATCGTCCGGCGTGCCGATGCGCAGCGTGCCTTCGAGCCGATTGTCGTCGAAGGCGGCGATGGCCTCGTTGTTCAGGCGGATGATGCGGCGGGCATAGTTCAGCAGCTTGTCGCCTTCCGCCGTCAGGCGGTTGCCACGGCCATCCTTGATGAAGAGCTGCTTGCCCACGCGCTCTTCCAGCCGACGCATCTGCATGGAAACGGCCGATTGCGTCTTGAACACGCGGTCGGCGGCCTTGGTGAAGCTGCCGGAATCCACGATTGCGATGAAGGTCTGCAACTGATCGATATCAAGCGGCGCGGACATGGGCTCACCTATAAAGGAGTTTGATAGTTATCATTAGAAACATTCGTTGGACTGATCAATAGGGCTTTGGCATCTTCTGAATGCAATTCAGCATACCAATCGAACAGAGACACCTGTCGAACTCCTCCCGGCCTACGCCCCTTTTCCGGATCATCGGAAAGGGGCTCGGCTCGCGTGTGCCCAAGGAAAGGAATACGGAAATGCGCACGACAGATCGGACCCTTGACCTCGGCCTGGCAACGCCATCGCTGTCGCTGACGGCACGCATGACGCTTGCCCTCGCCAATCTCGCTTCCGTCTGGCGCGCACTCCGAAATCGCCAGGAGATCCACTATCTCAAGGAGCTTGACGACAGCCAGCTGCGCGACATCGGCCTCACCCGGCAGGATGTGAGCTGCGCGCTGACCACCTCGACCTTCTTCGAGGATCCGTCCAGCCATCTGACCAATTCCGCGCGTCGCCGCACGCGCCTCTCCGCCTGCAGCAGCATTAGAGGCTGATGACGGACAATAGTTTCCCCGCAGGGTGATAGCCAATAAGCCCTGCCTCTTTCCCGGTGTTCGGCCCAAGGGCCAACACCGGGTTTTTTCTTTCTGGAGATCGTGTTTCCTCCATAGATCATGCGCGGGCAAGTTGCCTCCGGCGGCAACGGCCTTATCTTATCGTCAGATGCGGCAACGGGGATTTGGCGATGGCAACGGTAATCTTCTTCCACTCCGTCTATGGTCTGCGCTCGCTTGAGCATGAGGCGGTCGAGCGCGCGCAGGCGGCGGGACACAAGGCTTTCGCGCCGGATCTCTATGACGGGCTGATCGCTCGGTCGATCGAAGAGGGTTTCGAATTCAAGGACGAGATCGGCTGGCAGACGATCTGCGAGCGTGCGGAATGGGCGCTGGCCGGCCTGCCTGCCTCGACCGTGCTTGCCGGTTTCTCTATGGGCGCTGCCGTCGCTGCGAGCCTTTGGCCGAAGAGGGAGAAAGCCGCCGGCATCCTGTTCCTGCATGGCATTGCCTCGATCGCCGACAATGCGCGCAAGGGTCTGCCCTTGCAGCTTCATCTGGCCGATCCCGATCCGTTCGAACCAGAGGAAGATGTTGCCAGCTGGCGGCAGGCCGTCGCCAAATCCGGCGTTGCTGCAGAGATCTTCCGGTATCCGGGCGGTGGCGGCCATCTCTATACCGATGCCAGCCTGTCCGATTATGATGCGAAGGCTGCCGATCTCACCTGGAAGCGGGTGCTCAGCTTCCTTGATGCCATTGATGCCGGCGCGTGAAATGCCTGCATCTCTACTCGCAGGACTTGAACTCAAGCCGCTGCCCGTCTAGTTTATGGGCATCGTTGATACCAACAGGATGTGTGCAGCAATGGATTCCACCTCGACCGCAATGCCGTTCAGCCTTGCCATCGGGGAAATTTTTGCTCATGCCCATATCCATCGTTCTATCCAATCTTTCGTGGTCCACGCCTGACGGCCGGCCGCTTCTTTCCCATCTCGATCTGAGTTTCGGCGCCGAGCGCACCGGCCTTGTCGGCCGCAACGGCGTCGGCAAGACGACGCTCATCAGGCTCGTCTCCGGCGAGCTGCAGCCGCAATCCGGCAGCATCTCCTTCAATGGGCGATTGGGGATCCTGCGCCAGAGCGTGCAGGTCGAAGCGGACGAAACCGTTGCCGATCTCTTCGGCGCGAGCCAAGCCCTTGCCGTGCTGAAACGGGCGGAAGCCGGCGAGGCGACCAATGACGAACTCGCCTCGGCAGACTGGACGCTCGAGGTGCGCATCGCCGCAGCCCTTGATCGCGTCGGGCTCGACGTCATGCCGGAAACGCCTCTCGTGACGCTATCAGGCGGACAGCGCACCCGCTGTGGTCTTGCCGCCCTCATCGTCGACGATCCCGATTTCCTGATCCTCGACGAACCCACCAACAATCTCGATCGTGAAGGCCGCACTGCGGTGATCGATCTGCTCGCAGGCTGGAGGGCAGGTGCCATTGTGATCAGCCACGACCGCCAATTGCTCGATACTATGGATGCGATCGTCGAGCTGACATCGCTTGGCGCATCGCGCTACGGCGGCAACTGGAGCCAGTATCGTGAACGCAAGGCGCTGGAGCTCTCCGCCGCCGAGCATGACTTCGCCGAGGCGGAGAAGCGTGTCGCCGAGGTAGAAAGAAGCGCACAGGCGGCCGTCGAGCGGCAGGCGAGGCGGGACAAGGCAGGCCGGAAGATGGCGGCCAAGGGCGGCATCCCGCGCATCATGCTCGGCGGCCTGAAGGAGCGGGCCGAGATGACGAGCGCGGAGAATACGCGACTTGCCGAACGGCGTCGTGGCCAGGCCCTGCAGGATGCTGCTGTCGCCCGCGAAAAGATCGAGATCCTGCAGCCCCTGACCGTCAAGCTGCCGACATCGGGATTGCCGGCAAACAGGATCGTGCTCAAGATGGAGGGCATCAGCGCCGGTTACGAGCCCGAACGGCCGATCCTGCGCGATTTCGATTTCATCATCACGGGTCCGACACGCGTCGCCGTCACCGGGCCGAACGGTTCGGGCAAGACGACGCTGCTGGCGCTGATATCAGGCGCTTTGCAGCCCTGGAGCGGGACGGTGCGGGTCGTCCATTCCGCCCTGCTGGATCAACGAGTGAGCCTCCTAGATCCTTCGCTTTCGATCCGCGATAATTTTCGCCGGATCAATCCGGATGCGGACGAGAATGCCTGCCGGGCTGCGCTGGCGCGTTTCATGTTCCGGGCCGATGCGGCCTTGCAGATCGTCTCCAGCCTCAGTGGCGGGCAGTTGCTGCGTGCCGGGCTTGCCTGCGTGCTCGGCGGTTCGGTGCCGCCCTCGCTGCTGATCCTCGACGAACCCACCAACCATCTGGATATCGATTCCATCACGGCGGTTGAGGCCGGGCTGCGCGCCTATGACGGCGCACTTCTGGTCGTCAGCCACGACGAGGTATTTCTGGATAATATTGGAATAGAGAGACGGCTCGAGCTGCCCGCCCGAGCCGTTTCGGATCGGTGACCAGCCGCGTCAGGCGTGACCGGTCCCGGCGATGCGATCGAGTTCCGCGATCGCATCTTCCGGCAGCTTCAGCTCGGCGGCCGCGATATTCTGCTTGAGGTGGGCGAGTGACGATGTGCCTGGAATAAGCAGGATGTTCGGCGCACGCTGCAGCAGCCAGGCGAGCGCCACCTGCATCGGCGTGGCTTGCAGGCGGGCGGCAACATCGGAGAGAGCCGAGGATTGCAGCGGCGTGAAGCCACCGAGCGGGAAGAAGGGCACATAGGCGATGTCGTCGCGGACAAGTGCGTCGATCAGGCTGTCGTCTGCGCGATGGGCAAGATTATATTGGTTCTGCACGCAGACAATCTCCGTGATCCGGCGGCCCTCGGCGATCTGGTTGGCGGTAACATTGCTGAGCCCGATGTGGCGCACCAGGCCTTGCCGCTGCAGGTCGGCCAGGATGGTCAAGGGTGCTTCGATAGACCCTTCGGCAGGACCGTGCACGTCCAGCATGATGCGCAGGTTGACAACATCGAGCACATCCAGCCCTAGATTGCGCAGGTTATCGTGCACCGCCTGTGTCAGTTCTTCGCGCGAGAAGGCCGGCAGCCAGGAAGCATCCGTGCCGCGCAGCGCGCCGATCTTGGTAACGATGACGAGATCATCGCGATAGGGGTGAAGCGCCTCCCGGATCAGCTGGTTGGTCACATGCGGGCCGTAGAAATCGCTGGTGTCGATATGGTCGACGCCCAAGGCGATAGCTTCGCGCAGAACTGCGAGCGCGGTGTCATGGTCCTTTGGCGGGCCGAATACGCCGGGGCCTGCGAGCTGCATGGCGCCGTAGCCAAGCCGTTTGACCTGAAGGTCTCCGAGGGTAAAGCTGCCGGATTGATCGATGCTGGACATGGCTATCTCCTTTTCAAGATGAAAGCGGAAATAGGCTCAGTCTCAGTGCATGATAACTGGGTGCAATGTGCACGGGCTGTGCGGAATTACGAACAATGGATGCAGGGATTGAAAGCGACTGGCCGACCGTCACCCTTTTTTCGGTACTGGCTTGTCCTCGCTCTTCAAATAGCTGTCGAAGATCGCTTCCATGTTCTTCTGATAGGTCTTCTGCACTTCGAGGCCGCTGTCGAACATGGCGTTGAACATTTCGGTATAGGCGGCCATGTCGACGCCGGCGGCAGGTTTGGCCTTCGGCTCTTCCTTCGGCGGCTCTGGTGGCATCGGGAAGTTCTTCATCATGTCCTGAAAGGCTTTGGTGAAGGGATTGTCGAAGAAAGGATTGGTCGGCGCCGGCTTCTCGCGCTTGACCGAATCGGCACCAAACATCAACTCCATCGCCTGGGTGAAGGGATTGTCGAAGATGCTCGCCTGCGGCGTCGGCTGCTGCTTTGGCGCAAAGCCGATGCTCTGCAGCCAACCCTGCATCATCTCGCCCATATCGGTGTTGAGGAAGGGATTGGCCATCTGCGGAATCTGGCCGCTGGTTTCCTTGAAGAGGCCGCCCATCAACGCATCGGCCATGGCCGGCAGCATGCGCTTGTAGATTTCCTGGCCGATGCCGGTCATCTGCGCCGCCTGCGCCGCGATCGCGCGGGAAACGTCCTTCGAGCCAAACAGTCGTCCGAGCACTGCATTGCCGTCGGCGATGCCCTCGGGCGTGAAGGCCTTCGTCATGTCCTCGAAGTATTTGGCGTAGTTGCCGGACGAAATATCCTGCATGACGCCGACGAAATTGTAGGGATCGGTGGCGCTTCGTTTGAAGCCGGAGGAAAAGGCCGGCATCAGCGCGGCCATCGCCTTCGTCGCCTGCTCCTGCGCCAGATTGAACTGCTTGGCCATGGCTTCCGTGGCGGCGCCATTCTGTGCCTGCATCATCATGTCGAAGAGTGGCAGCATCGAAGTCCCTTTCCCCGCTATGAGGCCGCTTCGGAATCAGGCGGCGCTTGATTCAGATAGTATAGCGGAAAAATGAGGGCGCATACCGGTTTCTGCCGCGATGACATTAGAGCGGGAAAGCAGACGAGACCGCTATCAGTATTGATATTCCTCGAAGATCGGCTCGACCGACTGGTTCCAGCGGCCGTTGTAGAGCATCAGCAGATCGTCGGCGAGCGTGCCCTTCTTGGCGAGCACTTCATCGAGCGGCGCAAGGAAGACGGTTTCGTCCTGGCCGTCGCCGTTCAAATGGCCACGGTTCTTCAGGCCGAGGCGGGAAATGCCGACCGCTTCACGCGCCACATCCATAAGACTGTGGCCCTTGATCGAGGCTTTCAGACCCTCAACCGGTACGACATCGCGCAGCGCGTTGACCTCGTCGAAGCTCCAGTCCTTGGTCAGCTCGTCGGCTGCCGTCAGCGCCTCGTCGTCATAGAGCAGCCCGACCCAGAACGCCGGCAGCGCGCAGATGCGCCGCCAGGGGCCGCCATCGGCACCGCGCATTTCGAGGAAGCGCTTGAGGCGCACGTCGGGAAACAGCGTCGAGAGATGGTTTGTCCAGTCGCCCATCGTCGGTTCCCAATCGGCGATTTCGCCCTTCAGCGCGCCGTCCATGAACTGGCGGAAGGTGACGTGGGTACAGTCGTGATAGCGACCGTCGCGAACGACGAAATACATGGGAACGTCGAGCGCCCATTTCACATAATCTTCGAAGCCGAAGTCGTCGCGGAAGGTAAAGTCGAGCAGACCGCCGCGGCGGTTGTCGGTATCCTTCCAGATCTCGCCGCGCCAGGAGGAAAGCCCGTTCGGCTTGCCTTCGGTGAAGGGGGAGGAGGCAAAGAGCGCCGTTGCCAGCGACTGCAGTTTCATCGACACGCGCATCTTGCGGCGCATGTCGGCTTCCGACGAGAAATCGAGGTTCACCTGGATCGTGCAGGTGCGGTACATCATGTCGAGACCCTTGGTGCCGACCTTCGGCATGTAGCGGGTCATGATATCGTAGCGCGACTTCGGCATGCGCGGCGTTTCGGCAAGCGTCCATTTCGGGCTGCCGCCAACGCCGAGGAAGCGAATGCCCATCGGCTCGGCGATCTCGCGCACCGTCGCCAGATGGTTGTTCGATTCCTTGCAGGTCTGGTGGATGGTTTCGAGCGGCGCACCCGAGAGTTCGAACTGGCCGCCCGGCTCGATCGAGATCGCGCCCATGCCTGTAGGTTCGCCGAGCCCGATGATGTTGTCGCCATCCATGATCGGGTCCCAGCCGCTCTTCTTCTGCAGCCCCGTGAGGAGTGCTGAAATGCTGGCCTCGCCGAAATAGGGCACGGGGCTGTTGTCGGCGCGGAAAAACACGAATTTTTCGTGCTCGGTGCCGATGCGGAATTTCTCCTTCGGCTTGTTGCCGGCGGCCAGATAGGCCGTCATTTCCGAGACCGAGGAGAGCGGAGTCTGGTCGGTAGTATCGCGCGCCATGGTATTACCTTAGATCTCGGAGGAGAACCCGCGCCAGCCGCAGGTCAATAGGAGGGTGATTGACGCGGATTGAGGTACGGTGCAAGTGAATTTCTTTCAAGGGTCGTTCAAAAAAATAGGATTTTATGTCTCGCAAGTGCATCACAGCCATGTCAGCCACCGGCATATTTGCACAAGCGTTCAAGACGTCTCGCTATTCACGCCGATAGTTTTGCTTCCACTGACATTAGCGGAGCATATCAATGAACGGCTCGAACGCCCTTTACTATTCCATACTGACACTGCTGTTGGCCTCGCTGGTTATCATGGGCAGTCCCGGTCCTTCGACGATCAGTGCGACGGCGATGGGCGCGGCCTATGGTTTTCGACGGTCGCTTGCCTATGTCTCCGGTCTTATCGCAGGCACCGTGGCTGTCCTGCTCGCCGTAGCGGCCGGCGTCGTCGCGATCCTGCTCTCTGTGCCGCACGGAGCCTTTGTGCTGACAGCGATTTCTGCGGTCTATATCCTTTACTTAGCATTCAAGATCGCTACCGCTCCGCCTTTGTCGCGCCGCGATGATCAGATCGCCGCGCCAGCCTTTTCCGGTGGCTTCCTGCTGGCCGTCGCCAACCCCAAGGCTTATCTCGCGATCGCAGCCGTCTTTGCCGGCGTGAGCCTGTTTCAGAACCAGCGAATGCTCGACGCTGCGGCAAAGGTCGCGCTGCTCACGGGAATGATCGTCGCCATCCATATGGTCTGGCTTCTTGTTGGTGCTTCTCTGTCCCGTTTCCTTCAAGATCCGAAGATCTCGCGGATCGTCAACATCTCGCTGGCGATCCTGCTGATCGTGACAACCATCGCCGCCGTTCTGGAGTGAAGTGTCAGTTCCAGTCGCCGATCGCTGCCTGGATCACCGCCATGGCGGCAACGGCGGCCGTGTCGGCACGCAGGATGCGCGGGCCGAGCGGAATGGCTGTGACGAAATCGAGGCTGCGCAGCAGGGCGCGCTCCTCCTCGGAAAAACCGCCTTCAGGGCCGACCAGCAGCGCCAGATGCTTCTCCTTCACCTGCGTTAGCAGCGGCAGCGGGTTTTGCCCGGCATCGCCCTCGTCGCAATAGATGATGCGCCGCTCGCGTGGCCAGCGGGTGAGGAGGTCGGCAAGCTTCACCGGTTCGGCGACATCGGGAATGCCGAGAATGCCGCATTGCTCCGCCGCTTCGATGACGTTGGCCTTGACCTTGTCGAGATTGGTGATCTTACCCTGCACGTGCTGCGTCATGACCGGCTGCAGCAGGCCGGCGCCCATCTCGACTGCCTTCTGCACGAGATAATCGAGCCGTCCGACTTTCAGCGGCGCGAAGAGATAATGGAGATCGGACGGGGCCGGCTGCGGCCTCGTTTCCTCGATCGGCGTCAGCAGAATGCGCTTGCGGGTGGGGAAGGAGACGCTGACTTTCCATTCGCCATCGCGCCCGTTGAACACAAGTAGTTCGGCACCATCCTCCATGCGCAGCACATTGGCGAGATAGTTGAACTGATCCTGTTCGGCCTCGATTGCGATCCCAGCCTTGATGTCTGATGCCACGTACAGCCGCTGCATGCGGAAATTGGCGCGCATGGATTACCCCCGGAATTCCTTAAGCAATGCGATGGAGCGGCTCGAAGATTCGACGAGAAGCCGAACCGCTCTAAATGAAGAGCGCGACCATAACCCAATATACGGCGGCGGCAAGCAAGGCAGCGACCGGCACGGTGATCGCCCAGGCGGCGATGATGGTCATGAAATGTGAGCGGCGCACAAGCCGGCGGCGATGAACCTCATCGGGATTGCGCTCGTCTGTGGCCTCCGGCTCGATCCAGGCAATGCCGGCAGCTTCAGCCCGCTTGCGCATATAGGCGAAGCGCCGCTTGGAGCGGCTGGTTGACCACTCGCGGAAGAAGCCGACCCCGAAGACCGCGCCGACGGCAATATGGGTCGAGCTCACCGGAAAGCCGAACCAGGCGGCGACGATGACGGTGAGCGCGGCGGAGACCGCCACGCAATAGGCCCGCATCGGGTTAAGCTTGGTGATCTGTTCGCCAAGCAGGCGGATGAGTCGTGGCCCATAAAGCAGCACGCCCACGGAAATGCCGCAGCCGCCGATCATGACGACCCAGAAGGGCGCTTTCTGCGTGGTCGTCTCGGCGATCACGCCGATCGAGCCGCCAAGGCCGATATCGCGCACGATGGCGGCCAGCGGGCCGATGGCGTTGGCAACATCGTTGGCTCCATGCGCGAAGGACATCAGCGCTGCCGAACAGATCAGGGGCAGCCGGAAAAGCTTGCGCAGCGAGCTGTTCTTGTTTTCCAGCCCGACCGATTGCGCTGCCACCAGCGGCCGCGCGGCAAGCCAGGCGATGATGCCGATGCCGATCCCGATCGCAAGGTTCGCGATATTGGGGATCACGCCCTTGGGCTCGAGCTGAACGACGAGATAGCCCGCAAAGGCGCCGGCCATCAATCCGATCAGGATGGGAATCCAGTGGCGCGCAGCGGCGATCTTGTCGTCGCGGTAGATGATGAATGTCTCGATGAAATAGAGGATGCTGGCGGCGATTGTGCCGCCGAGAAAGGGCGTTATGACCCAGCCGGCCGAGATTGCCGCCAGCACGTTCCAGTTCACGAGTTCCGGGCCAACGGCGGCTGCACCCGCGCCGACAACGGCGCCCACGATCGTATGGGTGGTTGAAACTGGAGCCTTCCGCCAGGTGGCGAAGTTGATCCAGAGCGCTGCGGCGAGCAGCGCCGCCATCATCAGCCAGGCAAGCTTGCCGATGCTGATGATGCGGTTGGTGTCGACGATATGAGTCGAAATCGTATTGATGACAGGACCGCCGGCGATCGTAGCGCCGAGGATCTCGAAGATGGCCGCCATGACGAGCGCTTGCGTCATGGTGATCGCACGTGCGCCGACGGCGGCGCCGACATTGTTGGCGACGTCCTTGGCGCCGATGTTCAGGGCCATATAGCCGGCAAGGGCGACGGCGGCGAAAATCAGCGTTGCGCGGGGCTGGTCGAACACGTAGATGCCGGCAAAGACCATGGCGAGACCGAGGAAGATCAGACCGATGCCCGGCGCCACCAGACGCCTCGTGACGTGATGGGTCGCGTCCTCGACATAAGTGAATTTGTCGAGGTCCTTGTCGAGCGTCCTTTTTACTGGTGTGGCCGGTCGGTCGGGCATGCAATTCTCTGGATCAAAATTCTCGTATTGCGCCGCCCGATAAGGCGCGCAATATCCACCATGCATACTGACACAGTTTTTTGTGGGTAATGTGGCTTACTTCGCTTGCGAAATCGCCGGAGCGGCCGTCCTTCGCTTCGCGAAGGCGAGAATGAGATCATGCAGCTCCGGTTCATGCACGCGTTCGGCGGCTTCCTCGCAGGAAACCCACTCCATGGAGCGTTCGCCTTTTTCCTTGAAGTTCTTGGCGAGTTCGCTGACTTCGAGGGCGTAGACCTGCACCCGGCACGGCACCTGAATGCCGTCCTTCAGCACCTTGTCATAGCCGAACGAGCCCAGCGGCTCGGTTTCCACTACGCCGCGCACGCCCGCCTCTTCGTAGGCCTCGCGGGCAGCGACTTCATGGGAGAGCTTGCCGGGCATCGGCCATCCCTTGGGAATGACCCAGCGGCCGGTGTCGCGACTGGTCAGCAACAACATCTCGAGATGACCGGTTTTCCTTTTCACGCGATAACAAAGCGCAGCATATTGCTGTCGCGGCGGACGCCGAAACATGAGTTGCACATCATTTGCTATGCGGCTGAGAAAGGCCAATTGTCGGTTCACCTTTAGGAGTTGGAGTGACGTATCGATTCTATATTATCACGGTGTGGAAAAATTTTGCGTTCCATATAAGGCTATATGGTATTTCCCCACAAATTTATTGAGTGCTGCATAGATAAAAGTGCAAAGATTTGCCTTCTGATATTCGCCAGCGATTGTGCTGAAAGCGACATTCAACAGCATTTTCGTGCCGCAGATGGCGCAATTGCTTGGGTGTGGCTGCTATCGTTTTGGAAAGAAAGAAAAACTTACCATGTCCGGACGCGTACCGCCTCGACGTCTGCCGCCCTTGAACGCGCTTCGCGCCTTCGACGCTGTGGCGCGGCGCGGCAGCATCTTGAAGGCAGCCGACGAACTCGGGGTCGTGCGGGGTGCCGTCCGGCAGCAATTGAACCTCCTGGAAGCCCATTTTGGCGTGTCCCTGTTCGATCGGGAAAACGGCAGGCTGGTGCTAACGCCGAAGGGCAGGGCATTTGCCGATTCTGTCGGCGTCGCCTTTGGTATCCTGACGCGGGCCTCGTCGGAGCTTTCGATCGGAGGCCGGCGCTCGATCCGGCTCGGTGTTCCCTCGGCCTTCGCCGTCTGGTGGCTGATGCCGCGCGTTGCGGCGCTGCAGGCGGCGCTTCAGGATATCGATATAGATATCGTGCCGATGGCGATGGTGGAGCCTCTCGCCATGCGCGCCGATCTCGAAGCGGTCATCATGGGCGGCGAATACAGGCCGATGCGCGATATCACGGCCATTCGCTTCATGGAGGATGAGTTCGGGCCTGTCGCAACGCCTGATGTTACAGGTCGGCTCGGGCTTGTCGAGGGCGTCAAGGCTCTTGGCGCCGCCGTTGCTCTTTCAAGCCGCTCGGCACCGAGCCTGTGGGGTGACTGGTTTGCCGAAAGCGGACATGCGCCCGTCAGCTTTGCCGGCAATCGCGAATTCGAAGACCTGTTGCTGGCAATCGGCGCCGCCCGCTCGGGTCTCGGGGTCGCGATCGTGCCGCGCACTGCCATCGGCGAGGATATCGACCGTGGCGCCCTGGTCGCCCCCTTTGGCTTCATCCGCAGGCCGGCAGGCTACAGCCTCAGCATCCGCAGCAGCGATGTGAAGGATCCGGCACTTGTGCGATTGGCAGATTGGCTAAGCGAAGCGGGAGCCGAACCGACTTAGCAAAACATCAAGGCAAGGCGCGTCGCATGGCAGATTTTCTGCCATGCGACGCATTGCAATGTCCATCGACACGGCCTTTGCCATCATGCCAGATCGCGGCATAGAACAAGCCGGCAGGAGCGCATCATGGATCAGTCTTCTTCTCTTTCCCGTATCGACTGGGTGGCGCGCAGCTGCCGGCTCCTGGCTGCAACGGCCGCGGAATTCCGCGACACCAAGCCCTTTGCTGGTCTCACCATCGGCACGGGTATTCATCTCGAGCCGAAGACGGTCGCGCTGCTGATGACGCTGCGGGCTGGCGGCGCCGATCTCGTCTGCACCGGAAACCTCAACAGCACCCAGCCTGAGACGGTGGACTATCTGCGCGCTCAGGGGATCAAGGTCTTCGCAACGCAGACCCGCGATGCCGAGGAGCATGGGGCGAGCCTCGATGCGATCCTGGCGGAAAAGCCGGACCTGCTGCTTGACAATGGCGGCGATCTTTTTGCCCGCGCGGCCGACAAGCTCTATGCAAACCTGCTCGGAGGCACCGAGGAAACCACATCCGGCCGCACCCGTCTCATGCCGATGCGCGACAAGCTCAACATGCCGATCCTCGTCATCAACGATAGCCCGATCAAGCAATTCGCCGAAAACCGGCATGCCGTCGGGCAGAGCATGTTCGAGAGCTATCTGCGCTTCACCAACCGCTCCACCAACGGCAAGCGCGTCACCGTCTTCGGTTACGGCGCTTGCGGCAAGGGCACGGCGGCGTGCTTCCGCAATGCGTTCTCAGCCGTCAGCGTCGTCGATATCGATCCGGTCACGACGCTTGAAGCGCATCTCGACGGCTTTTCAACGCGGTTGCGTGACGCAGCGATCCGTTCCGCCGATGTGCTGGTCACCGTGACAGGCTATCCGGATATCATCACGGTCGCCGATCTGCCCTTGATCAAGGACGGCGCGATCCTGATGAATGGTGGCCATTTCCCGCATGAAATCGATGTCGAGGGCTTCCGCAGCAGTCCCGATGTTGTCGGTGTCGATCGTTATGAAGCCGAGCAGATCGAGACCGTCCGCATGCGCGATGGCCGTGCCTTCCATATTCTTGGCGGCGGCCACATGGCCAATCTGGCCGGCCCGCGTCCGCTCGGCAACACGGTCGAATCCATGGATCTCGGCTTTGCCTTGCAGGCCCGCTGCCTGGAACGAGTCGCCAAGGGCAACCTTGGGAAGGAAGCCTGCGTCATCCCGGTTCCGGCCGATATCGACGCCATGGTCGCCTCCGCCTACCTCGATCTGGCGCGCTAAGCATCAGGTTTCGGCCAACGCCTGCGGCAGCAATCGATCATAGAGCGCTGCCATCTCGTCGCCGAAGCAGCAGAAGATGATCTCGTCAAAGGCGCCATCCTTGCTTTCGGCAAGCGTGGTGCCTATTGCGATCTTCGTCGCCGGCTCGGCGGGAAAGCGGTAAATGCCCGTCGAGATGGCGGGAAAGGCGATCATCTTCAGGCCGTGCTGCCGGGCAAGGCCAAGGCTGTTGCGATAGCAGCCGGCAAGCAGCTCCTCTTCGCCATGGTCGCCGCCATTCCAGACCGGGCCGACCGTATGGATCACATGCTTGGCCGGCAGGCGATATCCGCCCGTCATCTTTGCCTGCCCGGTCTTGCAGCCGTTCAGCGTCCGGCATTCCGCTAGCAGGTCTGGCCCGGCGGCCCTGTGGATCGCGCCATCCACGCCACCGCCGCCGAGCAGGCTGCTGTTGGCGGCGTTGACGATGGCATGGACCGAGAACTTGGTGATGTCGCCAAGCGCCACGGTGAGGCGCGTCTTCCCGTTTAGGGCAAGATCGGAACGGATGATTTCAGGCCCGGACATGGCGGTCTCCTCGAACCTCTACGGCACTTATCTTTCCCAATAGGGAACCGGGCCGTAAAGTTCCGCCAGGAAATCGATGAAGACGCGCACCTTTGCCGGCAGGAACTGCCGGCTGGGATAAACGGCCGAAAGCGTGACATTGTGCGAACCTTCATAGGCTGGCAGCACCTGCACGAGGCGGCCGTCGCGCAGCTCCGGCCCGATGTCCCAGGTGGAGCGCAGCGCGATACCGAGGCCGGCGATCACGGCTTCGCGCACGACCTCGCTGGAGTTGGTGATGAGCCTGCCCTCGGGGCGGAAGATCAGGCTGCCTTTCGGCCCCTCCAGCCGCCACGGATCGAGATTGTGCGCCGGTAGGCAGATATGCCGGCGCAGATCGTCGATATCCTGCGGAAGGCCATGGGCGTCGATGTACGCGGGGGACGCGCAGAGCACGCGGCGCACCGGAGCGAGCCTGCGCGCGACAAGGCTGGAATCGGTCAGTTCGGCAATGCGGATGGCAAGATCGAAGCCGCCGCCGACGATATCGACAAATTCGTCGCTGAGCACGAGATTGAGCGCCAGCTCGGGATGCGCCTGCATGAAGGATTTCAGATGCGGCGCGATGTGCAGACGGCCGAAGGAGGTCGGGGCTGATATTTTCAGCGTGCCGTGCATCTGCGAGGAGCGCCCGGCAATATAGGCTTCTGCCTCTTCGAGCCCGGCAAGAATGGCAAGCACGCGGTCATAGAAACCCTGGCCCGCCTCCGTCAGCGAAATCTGCCGCGTGGTGCGCTGCAGGAGCCGGGTGCCGAGCCTATCCTCCAGGCGCTTGATGCGCTTGGAGATGACGGCGGGAGAAAAACCGAGCGCGCGGCCGGTCAGCGACATGCTGCCGGTCGCGACGACGCTGGCGAAGATTTCGAGATCCCCTAGATTGGTCATGCGCGATTATTTCCTATTTTGGAATAAATGCTTATCATTTGCTCCAAACTTGGGAAAGCGCTAAGCCTGTAATGGGTTAAAAGGAGGCTGTATCCGCAAAGGGGATGCAGGAGGAGGACGGCATGGCCGAGGCCATTTCATTTCTGGAGCCGCGGGCGGATGTCCTGGCGCGCCGCAGCGCAATCGTCGCCGATCTCGCCGATCTTCTGGCGCCGGAATGTCTGATCCACGAGCCGCGTGAGCTCGTGCCCTTCGAAACCGATGCCTTCGTATCCTATCGTCGCCTGCCGCTTGCCGTCGCTCTGCCGCGCTCGACGGCGGAAGTGGCGGCCGTCATGAAATATTGCCATCGCTACGGTATTCCCGTCGTGCCGCGCGGCGCCGGCACCTCGCTGTCCGGTGGTGCCATCCCGCAGGAGGATGCCGTCGTTCTCGGCCTCTCCAAGATGAACCGCATCCTCGATATCGATTATGCCAACCGCACCGCGACCGTGCAGGCGGGGGTAACGAACCTGCATGTTTCCGAAAGTGTTTCGGCAGACGGCTTCTTCTATGCGCCCGATCCGAGTTCGCAGCTTGCCTGCACCATCGGCGGCAATATCGGCATGAATTCCGGCGGCGCGCACTGTCTGAAATACGGCGTCACGACCAACAATCTGCTCGGCGTCAAGCTCGTCCTGACCGACGGCACCGTCATCGATCTCGGCGGCAAGGCGCTCGATGCGGCAGGCTATGATCTGCTCGGCCTCGTCTGCGGCTCGGAAGGCCAGCTCGGCATCGTCACCGAAGCGACGGTGCGGCTCATCGCCAAGCCCGAGGGCGCCCGGCCGGTGCTCTTCGGCTTCGACAGTTCCGAGGAAGCAGGCGCCTGCGTCGCCGATGTCATTGCCGCCGGCATCGTGCCCGTCGCCATCGAATTCATGGACAAGCCGGCGATCGAGATCTGCGAGGCCTTTGCCAAGGCCGGCTATCCTCTTGATGTCGAGGCGCTCCTGATCGTCGAAGTCGAAGGCTCCGAGGCGGAAATGGACGATATGCTTGCCAGCATCGTCGCCATCGCCCGCACTCACAGGGTCAAGACCGTGCGTGAATGCCAGTCGGCGACGGAGGCGGCCCTGATCTGGAAAGGCCGGAAATCGGCTTTCGGCGCCACTGGCCGCATTGCCGATTACATCTGCATGGATGGCACGGTGCCGCTCAGCCAGCTCTCCTATGTGCTGAAGAAGACCGGCGAGATCGTCGATGGCTACGGCCTGCGCGTCGCCAACGTCTTCCACGCCGGCGATGGCAACATGCACCCGTTGATCCTCTTCAATGCCAACGATCCCGAGGAAGCAGCCAAGGCGGAAGCCGCCGGCAACGATATCCTGCGGCTCTGCGTCGATGCCGGTGGCTGCCTCACCGGCGAGCACGGCGTCGGCATCGAGAAACGCGACCTGATGCGCCATCAATATGCGGAGGTCGATCTCGCGCAGATGATGTCCGTTCGCGCAGCCTTCGATCCTGGCTGGATCCTCAATCCTTCCAAGGTCTTCCCGCTCGACGGACGCAACGCCGCATGACCGAGTTTCATCCGAAGACAGAAGAGGAAGCCGCCTCGATCATCGGCGATCATACGGCCCGCGGCGCAGCCCTCGCCATCGTCGGCGGCAACACGCGATCCGGCTTCGGCAATGCGGTCGCATCCGACGCCGTTCTTTCATCGAGCGGCCTTGCCGGCATCGTCGCCTATAATCCGGGTGAGATGGTGATGACCGCTCGCGCCGGTACGCCGGTTGCGGAGATCGAAGCAGCGCTTGCAGAGAGCGGTCAGATGATGGCCTTCGAGCCGATGGATCATCGGCCGCTGATGGCAACGGAAGGCGAGCCGACGATCGGCGGCATCTTCGCGGCCAATGTCTCCGGTCCGCGCCGCTTCGTCAGCGGTGCCGCGCGCGATAGCCTTCTCGGCGTCCGTTTCGTCAACGGCCGGGGCGAGATCGTCAAGGCCGGCGGGCGGGTGATGAAGAACGTCACCGGCCTCGATCTGGTCAAGTTGATGGCTGGCTCCCACGGCACGCTCGGCCTTCTGACCGAGGTAACGTTCCGCGTGCCGCCGAAGCCGAAGACGGAGGAGACGATCGTCCTCTCCGGCCTTAACGATGCGGAAGCCGCCAATGCGATGGCTGCGGCCATGGCCCTGCCGCTCGAAGTGTCGGGTGCCGCCCATCTGCCGCTCACCGTCGCCTGGTCTTTTCTCGATGGGAAGTTGCCGCAAGGAGAGGCGGCGGTGCTGCGCATCGAGGGTCTTCCTGGCTCCGTCGCAGTCCGTGGTGAAAAGCTTGCCGCCGCGATGGGCCGGCTTGGATCGGTGAAACGCCTCGAGGAGGATGACAGCCGCCGGTTATGGCGCGAGATCCGCGATGTGAAGCCCTATGCGGATGGCACCCCGCGTCCTGTCTGGCGCGTCTCGGTCGCGCCCGGCACGGGCCACCAGCTTGTGGCCGCTCTTCGCCTGGAGGAGGGCGTGGATGCCTATTACGATTGGCAAGGCGGGCTTGTCTGGATGCGCATGGAAGCCGAGCCGGAAGGCGACATGCTGCGACGCTACATCCACGCGCTTGGCGGCGGACATGCGACCTTGATGCGCGCCACCCCGGCTCACCGCGCGATGACGGCTGCCTTCCAGCCGCAGCCGGAGGCCGTGGCGCTGCTTTCGGCGCGCGTGAAGGAAAAATTCGATCCAGCGGGGATTTTCAACCCCGGCAAAATGGCGTGACGGGGGACCTGATGCAAACCAATTTCACGCCCGAACAGCTTGCCGATCCGCATGTGGCCGAGTCCGAGGCGATCCTGCGCAAATGCGTGCATTGCGGCTTCTGCACCGCCACCTGTCCCACCTATGTGACGCTCGGCAACGAGCTCGACAGCCCGCGCGGCCGCATCTACCTGATCAAGGACATGTTGGAAAACGGCCGGCCAGCCGATGCCGAAGTGGTGACGCATATCGATCGCTGTCTCTCCTGCCTTGCCTGCACGACCACCTGTCCGTCCGGCGTCGACTACATGCACCTGATCGACCACGCGCGCGTGCATGTGGAGACGACCTACAAACGCCCGTTGATGGACCGGCTGACCCGCAATGTGCTGGCCGCCGTCTTGCCCTATCCCGGCCGTTTCCGGTTCGCCCTGCAGCTTGCAAAGCTCGGCCGACCGCTCAAGGGTCTGTTGAGACGCATTCCTGCATTGAAGGCTTTCGCCGCCATGCTCGATCTTGCGCCGCGTAGCATTCCTGCGACGTCGCCCTTTGCCAAGCCGGGGGTGCACGCACCGCAGGCCGAGCGACGCGGTCGAGTGGCGATCCTGACGGGCTGCGCCCAGCCGGTGCTCGATCCCGAAATCAATGCGGCGACCATCCGCCTTTTGACCCGCCTCGGCGTCGAGGTCGTGGCGCCGGAAGGGGAGGTCTGCTGCGGCTCGCTGGTCCACCATATGGGTCGCGAGGAACAGGCGCTTGCTGCCGCCCGCGCCAATGTCGATGTCTGGGTTCGCGAGATCGAGGTCGGAGGGCTAGACGCCATCATCATAACCGCATCCGGCTGCGGCACGACGATCAAGGATTACGGGCATATGCTGCGCCTCGATCCGGCCTATGCCGAAAAGGCGGCAAGGGTTTCGGCGCTCGCCAAGGATATCACCGAATATCTCGCAAGCCTCGACCTTCCCTCGCATATGCCGCGCGGCATCACGGTTGCCTATCATTCCGCCTGCTCGATGCAGCACGGGCAGAAGATCACCATGGCGCCGAAGCTCTTGTTGAAAGCGGCCGGCTTCACCGTGCGTGAGCCGGCGGAAGGGCATCTGTGCTGCGGTTCTGCCGGCACCTACAACATCATGCAGCCGGAGATTTCGGCCGAACTGAAGGCGCGCAAGGTCCGGAATCTCGAAGCGACGAGAGCAGATATCATCGCCACAGGCAATATTGGCTGCATCACGCAGATCGCCACAGGTACTGGCATTCCGATCCTGCATACGGTGGAATTGCTGGATTGGGCCTATGGCGGGAATATGCCGGAGAAGCTGAAGGGTTTGCAGCCGGCCGCTGCCTAGAGCATGATGCCGAAAAGTGTCAGGGGATTTCGGACGACATCGTGCTCTGCTTCTTTGATTCTGGAGCGGATTCAGATTTTAGATCGATTCGATCTAAAATCATCCGGCTCTAGTGCAGCTTGTCGGGCGTCGGCAGGCGATGTGCCTGCCATTCGCCCTCGAACCTGTCGGCAGCGATCCGCGTCATGCTGATGCGGTCCTGGCCTTCCTCGAAGAGGATGCCGTCCACCAGGCCGGCAATGCCGTCATAAAACGAGCCTTCGACGAGGCTGGTGACCCGTCGCATCTCACGCCCCAGCGCAACATAATCGGCAACCGACATGCAATGCCGGCGGCCGTCCGCGAACACGTCGATGAGCCGCGGAACATCGCCGGCGACATCGACCTCGTAATAAACGATGACTGGCTCCTCGCTTTCCGGATGGATCCAGTCACATCGGTAGTAGAAAAAGCTCATGGGCTGAAACATAGCACAAGATCCCCCAAGCCTGAACCGGTTTGAGGGATCGATCGCGAAGTTCGGCCTGAAGGACGTCAGAAGTTGAACGAGACGCCGAAGTTGAGAGCGTGCGTGAAAACCCTGGTCTTCAGCGTATCGCCGCTGTCGATCGAGACGTTGTTCACGAAGTTGTAGTTGCCCTTGTATTCGACGAAGGTCGACCAGTGCTTGGCGAACTGATAGCTGACGCCGGCCTGTGCCTGTAGCGAGGCGCCGCCGAACTGATAATCGAAGGTCGTGCCGGAAGCGCGCGTGACTTCGACGTGCGGCACGTTGATGCCGGCGCCGAGACCGACATAGGGCGTCCAGTTGCGGCTAGGGTCCTGGAAACGGTAGAGCGCGTTCAGCGTCAGCATGTTGAGGCCGTCGGTGAACTCGAAATGCGACCAGCCGGGCGTATTGCCGAGATCGCCATAGACCTTCGCATGGGTGTAATCGAGCGATACGCCCCAGTTCGGCTTGTCGAACTGGTCAAGCCACCAGATGCCGCGGAAGCCGAAATAGGGCGGCATCTTGAAGGATTTGCCGGACCAGTTCGGGTCGAAATCGGCGCCGTCCGACGTGGTCACATTGCTGCCTGTTGCGCCCTGTATGCCGCCGTAAGCGGAAAATTGCATCTCTGCCGAGGCAGAGCTTGCGGCAAATATGAATGCGGAAGTCGCAAGCGCGGCGAGGGCCGGCTGCTTGATGCGAAATGCACGATGCATATGAAATCCCCGGATGCCAAAGTGCTGCCATCTAAGCGTGCTTCCATGACACTTCTATTGCAGTCATGGGTGAACAGGCACGGCTTAAGTGGGAAAACTGACGCTAAACTGAAGGGAATGGGCCGTTTTGCGGCACACCAGCGCGATAAGTTTCAGGCTGTAACACTGGCGCAACAGTAGCTCAGCCAGGCCTGGAGGAGGAGGATACCTCACAAGCGAAGCGGGCGCCCCCGACCTGCATGATCGGTGCCATGCCATGGTCTGGAACGCCCTTGAGTCGGTGTTCGAATCAGGGGGCGGAAATACCGCCCCGATCAGCCGCCGAACAGGGTTCTCAGCACATCGACGCCGCGATCCTGATAGCTGACTTCGCCCTGCTTGTTGCCAGGGCCGACGACGATGACCTTGGTGCCGACTGGAACGCGATCATAGAGATCCATCACGTCCTTGTTCATCATGCGGATGCAGCCGGAGGACATGTTGAGACCGATGCTCCATGGCTGGTTGGTGCCGTGGATGCGGAAGGCGGTATCGTTGCCGTTGCGGTAGAGATACATGGCGCGGGCGCCGAGCGGATTGTCCTCGCCGCCCTCCTGGTAGGCCGGCAGCTTGTGGCCCTTCTTGGCTTCGCGCACGATCATTTCCGGCGGCGGCGTCCAGCCGGGCCATTCCGCCTTGCGGCCGACCTTGACGACGCCCGACCAGCCGAAGCCGTCGCGGCCGACGCCGATGCCGTAGCGTCTTGCGCGATTATTGCCTTCGACGAGGTAGAGATACTTGTTGTTGGTGTCGACGATGACGGTGCCCGGCTCCTCGTTCGTCGCCAGCCGCACCATGCGCCGCTGGAACTGCGGCTTCACCTGGCCCTGCGGCTCCATCGCGACCCTGATCACATCCGAACGCGTGGCCGGCGCCGCATAGGGTGCTGAGGCGGTGAAGGCCGCTGCGTTCGATGCTGCAAGAAGACACGCCGCAACGACACCTGTCGTCACGATCGACAATGCTGCTTTCATAATGGCATTCCCCTCGTTGAATTCGGTAGGAAACTACCGGAACCAACGAAGGGATCAAGATCAAAATGCCCGATGAGGAGACTGGCCTCGAAGAACGCCCCGCTCTTCTATCGCGGATCAGACTATAGTCTGAACTATAGTGGAGGGCTGTCTGGCGCGGCGAATACTGCCCCTTCGATGGGATAGTATCGCCGCACAGGCTCAGAAGTCGTGCAAACTACATGACGGTGACGCGGGTGCCGACCTTCACGCGATTGTAGAGGTCGATGACATCCTCGTTGCGAAGGCGGATGCAGCCGGAAGAGACGGCGTTGCCGATCGTCCACGGCGCGTTGGTGCCATGGATGCGATAGAGGGTGGAGCCCAGATACATGGCGCGTGCGCCGAGCGGATTGCCTTCGCCGCCTTCCATGTGCGCCGGCAGATAGTGGCCCTTGGCGGCCTCGCGCGAGATCATCTCGGCGGGCGGCGTCCAGTCCGGCCATTCCTGCTTGCGGGTGACGGTGTGGGCGCCGGCCCATTCGAAGCCGGGCTTGCCGACGCCGACGCCGTAGCGCCGCGCCTTGCCGCCATCCATCACCAGATAGAGAAAGCGGTTATTGGTATCGATGATGATGCTGCCGGGTTTTTCCTTGGTCTGGTAGTCGACGATCTGCGGCAGGAACTGCGGATCGATCTGGCCGCGGACCGCCGGATATTGCGGGCGGGCCATGGCGACCTGCTGCACGGCCGGGCGCGCAAACAGCCCGCGTGGCTGCACGACCTGGCGTACCTGCGGATTGGCCTGCTGCTGCATCGTGGGATCGGCGGCGCGGCGCGCCATCGGACGAGGATAGACCACCGGCTGCACGTTGCCGCCGCCCAGCTGCATCACCCAGGGGGCGGTCAGATCGGGACTGACGATGACGGGCGGGCGCGACTGATAGCGATCGTCGGCAAAGGCGGTGGAGGCGAGCAGGCTCAGGGCGCCGGCGGCACACAGAACGGCATGTTTCATCATCGGACAAACTCTCTACACATGGGCCGAGGATGGGCGCGAAAGCGCCCGGTCGAAATCATGGTGCCACTTGCACGCGAGCGAATGGTAAAGATCTATTCATCAAAATGCCGCGAAGCCGATAAAGCTTTGTCAGGGTTACCGCCTGGTTTGGAAAGATGGTTTGCAAGTGGTAAATCATGAATCGGAATGCGCGGTCGTCGAAGTCAGCCTATGAATTTAAGCATTTGATTGATCTCAATTTATCCGATAGTTGCATACCGGTTTCCGGTAGCGTGCGCTGAAATAGGGGACGAATCGCGAAAATGACCGAAACGGGCATCATCACCGGCGAAGACGGCAAGGACCGCTGCTTCTGGCACGGCAATTTGCCGGAATATCAGCGCTATCACGACGAGGAATGGGGTCGCCCGGTCGTCAATGACATCAGGCTCTTCGAGAAGATCTGCCTGGAAGGCTTCCAGTCGGGCCTGTCCTGGTTGACGATCCTGCGCAAGCGCGAGAATTTCCGCGCCGCTTTTGCAGGCTTCGATTTCGAGAAGGTCGCCAAGTTTGGCGACACGGATATCGAGCGCTGCCTCGCCGATGCCGGCATCATCCGCCACCGCGGCAAGATCGTCTCCACCATCAACAATGCCCGCCGCGCCATCGAGCTGCGTGACGAATTTGGCTCGCTCGCCCGCTATTTCTGGGGTCACGAGCCAGGTGCCGACGAGCGCCCCGAGGTCTTCGACTTGGCACATCTTCGCGCCAACCCGACGACGCCGGCTTCCGTGCGGATCTCGAAGGATTTGAAGAAGCGCGGCTGGACCTTTGTCGGTCCGACCACAGTTTATGCCTTCATGCAGGCCATGGGCCTCGTCAACGATCACATCGAAGGCTGCTATTGCCGGAAAGAGGTGGAGGCGATGCGCTGTGCATTGGTGAGACCGTGAGAGCTGCGCTTTTTGGTTTTTCGCTGACGATGTTTGCGTTTTTCGGCGCTACAGCCGCCTATGCTCAAAGCAACACCCAGCAACAGCAGCTGCCGCAGCTCGATCGCGGCGAAAAGCTTGAGAAGATTGCCTTGCCGGCCGTCCTCGAGAAACTGACGGGTTGGACGAAGTTCGGCAAGGGCAAGGTTTATATGCTGCCGCTGAAGAAGGGCCAGCATGTACGGATCACTTTCAGCTCGAAAAGCAAATACGCCTATATGGCGATCTTCGACCTCTCGTCGAGCGAGGATGAATCCTTCTTCGGCACGGATGAAGACGGCAACACCGCCGACGTCACCGTCAATGAGGATACGACCTGGCTGATGAAGCCCTATTATTCGCGCGTCACCCGTCGCCGTGGTCTCGGCGCTCCCTATGAAATCCTCATCGATCCCAATCCGCCGGCCGCGCAACAGCCCACCGACCAGCAGAAGGATCAGGGTCCCATGCTCTTCCCGCCGCGCTCGAAGCAGGGGCAGTAGAGCCGTTCCAGGAAAAGTGCTCAGCGGTTTTCCGTCCGGAACTGCGAAACAAATGAGAGCTTACAGCAACGCCTCGATCACGCTATGCAGCTCGCCGAGATGGCCGATCTTGCGGAAACGCGGCGCCTCGGTCGGCTCGTCGACATGCTCGAACGACCATGTAAGCTCGTGTGGCACGAAGACGCCGTAGCTTCCGGCTGCAAGCGCCGGCACTATATCGGATTTCAGCGAATTGCCGATCATCATCGCTCGTTCCGGCCCATCGCCCACCTTGGAAAAGATGCGGCGATAGGTGGACGCATTCTTGTCCGAGACGATCTCGACTGCATCGAAAAGGTCGCCGAGCCCGGATTGTGCAAGCTTGCGCTCCTGATCGAAGAGATCGCCCTTGGTAATCAGCACCAGCAGATATTTTCCCGACAGGGCCTCCAGTGTCTGGCGCACATGCGGCAGTGTTTCGACTGGATGGGCAAGAAGGTCGCGGCCGATATCGAGAATCCGGGCAATGACATTCGATGGCACTTCGCCTTCCGTGATCTCGATGGCCGTCTCGATCATCGAAAGGGTAAAGCCCTTTATGCCGAAGCCGTAGTGGCGAAGATTGCGCTTCTCCGCCTCCAGCAGCCGGGCGGAAATGATGTCGCTGGCAGCGTGATCGGCGAGAAGATCGGTAAATTGCAGTTCCGTCAGCCGGTAGAACTGTTCGTTCTGCCAGAGCGTGTCGTCAGCGTCGAAGCCGATCGTGGTCAAAGGGCGTTGCGTCATCGGTATGTCCGTTCTGCGCATGATATGAAGACTGGAGTCTAATTCGCGCCCGGCCGGACGCAAGAGCAAGTGCAGGTAACCGCATCGTGATCGATCCGAGGTCTCGCGTTGAAATCGGTTTCCGGTGCATTATGTGCTTGTTGTCTCGATCGCCGCGGAGCCAGAGCCGCGCCTCGACGACTGTCTTCTGACCTCTCCATGGCGGTGCCGACAACGGCTGCCGTGCCGAGGCCAAATTATAGCCAAGAGATAAGCATTCACCGGCCGGAAGCCTCTTCCGTCTGATCACAAGGGAATTTTCTCCTATGCGTTACAACCAACTCGGCAATACTGGCCTGTTCGTCTCCGAACTTTGCCTGGGCACGATGACCTTCGGCGAAGCCAATCCCAATAACAGCCTCTGGGGCTCGATCGCCGATGTCGATCAGGCGCTCGCCGACAAGATCGTCGAAGGCTCACTAGCCGCGGGCGTCAACTTCATCGATACCGCCGACGTTTATTCCTTCGGCAATTCCGAAAAGCTGCTCGGCCAGGCGCTAAAGAACCTCGGCGTTCCCCGCAAGGATGTCGTCATCGCCACCAAGGTCTACGGCGTCATGGGCGACAAGCCGAACGACCGCGGCGCCTCGCGGGGCCATATCATGGATTCGGTGCAGGCAAGCCTTGACCGCCTGCAAACCGATCACATCGATCTCTATCAGATCCATGCCACGGATACGGTAACCCCGATCGATGAGACGCTGCAGGCGCTGGACGATCTCGTCTCGCGTGGTCTCGTCCGCTATGTCGGCGTGTCCAACTGGCAGGCCTGGCGTATCGCCAAGGCGCTCGGCATTTCTGAGCGCCGCGGCTTTGCCCGTTTCGAAACCGTGCAGGCCTATTATTCCATCGCCGGCCGCGATCTGGAGCGTGAAATCGTGCCGCTGATGTCGGAAGAAAAGCTTGGGTTGATGGTCTGGTCGCCGTTGGCGGGCGGCCTGCTGTCCGGCAAATATGGTCCCGGTGCTCCCGGCAACGGCGAGGGGCGGCGAGCGAGCTTCGATTTCCCGCCCGTCGACAAGGACCGCGCCTGGGCCTGCGTCGCCGCCATGCGCGAAGTGGCGGAAAAGCACGGCTCCAGTGTCGCCACGGTGGCGCTTGCCTGGATCCTGGCAAAACCCTTCGTCACCAGCATCATCATCGGCGCCAAGCGTCTCGATCAGCTCGACCAGAATCTCGCCGCCGTCAAGTTGAAGCTCGATGCGGATGACATGGCCAAGCTCGACGAAGTCAGTGCGCTTGCACCGGAATATCCCGGTTGGATGCTCGCACGCCAGGGCGCCCAGCGCGTACCGCAGCCGTTCGAGCCGAAGGCCTGATATAATGCAAAGCCGAGCCGCCGTTTTCGCGGCGGCTCGGTGGTTGTCACAGCTCGATAACAATCTTGCCGAAGGGGCCGCGATCGAGATGATCGAAGGCAGCCGGCACCTCGCCAAGCGCGTAGCGATGGTCGATCACAGGTTTCAGGCCGATGCTGTCGACCGCGCGCACGAAATCTTCGAGCGAACGGCGATGGCCGACGCCGATACCCTGCACTGTAGGGGACTTCAGAAGCAGGGGCGCCGCCGGCCCGGAAATATCGAAGCCCTCGAGGACGCCGATGACTGAAATCCGTCCATGGGGCGCCACCGCTTTCAGCGATTGGCCGAAGTTCGGCCCACCGGCGATTTCGATGATGTGGTCAATGCCCTGATCGTTGGTGAGGCGATAGACTTCCTCCACCCAATCGCTTTTGTTCCGGTCGATGCCGTGATGAGCTCCCAGAGCCTTGGCTCGATCGAGCTTTTCCGGTCCCGATGAGGTTACGAAGACCTCGGCGCCCTGTGCAGCGGCGATCTGCAGGCCGAACAGCGCTACACCGCCTGTTCCCTGCACGAGCACGCTGTCACCGGGCTTGATCTTGCCGCGTTCGACCAGCGCGAACCATGCCGTCAGGCCGGCGCAGGGCAAAGTGCTTGCCTCGGCAAAGTCGAGGCTCGTCGGTGCCGAGACGAACCAATCCTGCGGCATGGCGATATATTCGGATAGCACGCCGGGATAGAAGCCGCCGAGCGTCTTATAGGGAGGTGTGCGGGCATCGCCGAGCGGCTTGCCGTCAATCCAGCCAGGATGGAAGGTCGAAATGACCCGATCGCCCACCGCAAATCTGGTGACATCATCTCCCACCGCTTCAATCACGCCTGCCATATCGGACGCCGGTACGAAGGGAAATTGGATCGGCAGGCCCATGCCGGTCTCGCGCACGAGCTTGTCGCGATAGTTCAGCGAAACGGCTTTGACCCGGACAAGCACTTCGCCGCGCGCCGGCTTAGGTACCGCCGTTTCCGTAAGGTTCAACGGAGCGCCGACGGCGATCGTATCGAGTGTCCAGCGCTTCATGCTTTTCGTCATCATGATCTCCTGAGAAGAATTGGAAGCAATGACGGCACTATATCGTTGCTTCATGGTCGCCAGTGGCGATATTATTTCCGCTAACTGGTTCCTCTGGGGAAGCAATCATCATGAATGACATGCTCAACGGCATTCCTGAATTCGTGGAGGCGGTCGAAGCAGGCGGCTTTTCCGCGGCGGCGACGCGCATGAATCTGTCGCGCTCGGCAATCGGCAAGACCATTGCGAGGCTGGAGAGGCGCCTGAATGTGCGCCTGTTTCATCGGACCACTCGTATGCAGAGCCTGACGGATGAAGGCCAGGCGTTTTATGAGCGCTGCCGACGGGCGCTCGACGAGATACAATCGGGCGAAGCCATGCTGGAATCGGGCAAGCGCGAGGTCACGGGGCGCCTGCGCATCTCCATGCCCGTGCTGTTCGGCCGTCGCTGTGCCGCGCCGCTGTTGCTGGAGCTGGCCCGCATGCACCCCAGGCTCGAACTGGATCTCTCCTTCAGCGACCGCGTGGTCGATCTCTTCGAGGAAGGGTTCGATCTGGCCATTCGCAACGGCGTGCTGCGGGACGAAGCCGGACTTGCCGCGCGCAAGATTGCCGCACATCGCATGACGCTGTGCGCGTCACCGGATTATCTTGCCGCAAGAGGCGCGCCGCAAAGTATTGCCGACCTGGCCGACCATGACATGCTCGTCTATGCGAGATCGGGCCAGACGAAGAAATGGACCTTCCTGCAGGATGACGGCACGGCCGTCGATTATTATCCGGAAACGCGCCTGCGCCTGGACGATCTGGAGGTGCTTGCCGATGCGGCCGCGGCCGGGATGGGAATCACCTGGCTCCCCTGCTGGCTGGTGCGCGACTATGTGGCTGCTGGCACGCTCACTTTGGCGCTGAGGAATGTTTCCAGCCGATCCGTCAACGTCTATGCGATCTGGCCGCAAATGCCGCAGCTACCGCTGAGGACACGCACCGTCATCGACCTCCTGGCTGAGCGCCTGCCCGACATCATGGATTGATCCGCCGGCAGGCAGCGTGGAGGGTCGAAAGGCGCCCGTCGCTCGCGCGGCTAGAGGAGTACGCCCTCGGCGAACACCCGGTTCCACCGGAGGATCTGCACGGATTTACGCAATCCTGCCGGCCAGAAGGGGTCTTCCTTCACCAGTCGGTCGACGTCATCCGTGGTCTGCGCCTCGACAAGCCAGAGGCCGCCAGCGAAAGCATCACTCTCCCGGCTGAGCGGCCCGGCCGCCCTGATGGAAGCGGCATTCGCCTCAAGGAAGGCAAAGTGGCGCGGCAGATACTCCTTGCGGATGGCGGCGGCGTTTTGCGGGTCATCCTCGAATAGAACTGCGAACAGGGTCATCGTCATCTCCTTGCTGGATATTTCCAGTCTATGGCTGCAATAATGCTGATGCATGCAGTAAGTTTACCGTCAGGAGCTGCAAAATTGCACGACATCGATTGGAACGATTTGCGCCATGTTCTGGCGCTTGCGCGGGATGGGTCTTTCGCAGCCGCCGGCAGAGTGCTCGGGACGGATGCAACAACGGTTGGTCGCCGCCTGCGCATTTTGGAGCAACGCCTCGGCGCTCCGCTATTCTCTCGCGATGCAGGCGGCGTCCTGTCTCCGACGCCGACAGGGGAGATTGCGGTCGCGAAGGCCGAGGCGATCGAGGCCGAAGTCATGGCGCTATCCGGCGCATTGGACGCGGCCGATCCCATGGCGCTCGGCAAGGTGCGGCTGACGGCAGCACCATCCTTTATCAGCCGGCTGCTGATCCCCTCGCTGCCCGCCCTGCTGGCGCAGCATTCCGGCCTGCAATTGGAACTCATCGGCGATTCCAGAAATTTCAATCTGACCCGGCGCGAGGCGGATATGGCGCTGCGCCTCGCAAGGCCGGCCGACGGGGCAAACGGCAAGGTGGTCGCCAGGCGAATCGCGACGCTCGAATACGCCGTCTATGTCGCCGAGGGGCAGGAGAGCCGCGCGGAAGAATTGCCCTGGATCGTCTATGAGGAGGCGATGGCGCATCTGCCGCACGCCCGCTGGATCGCAGCGCAAGCGGAAAAGTCAGGCCGCTCCAGCCCACTCGCGGTCAATGATGCTGAAGCTCTGCTTCAGGCAGCAATTGCAGGTCTGGGACGCGCGCTGTTGCCCAAAATTCTGGCGGAAAATGCTGATGGCCTTTGCCGCGTCGACAGTGGCGACAAAAATCCGCCAGCGCGAGAAATGTGGCTGCTCATGCATGCCGAGCTTCGCCAGCTTGTGCGTATCCGCACAGTTTCCGATTGGCTGGATAGCGTCTTCCGCTATCCGGTGCGGTGATGGAGGCGGCACGGATGCCGCCTCCATGATCTCGCGAATTACTTGCCGCGCTTCTTCAGCCAGGCTTTCATTTCCTTGATCTCGGCCTCCTGCGCGGTGATGACGCCTTCCGCCAGTTTGCGCAGTTCGGGATCCTTGCCGTATTTCAGCTCGATCTTCGCCATGTCGATCGCGCCTTGATGATGGGGGATCATGCCGCGGACGAAATCGGCATCGGCATCGCCGCTATAGTGGATCATCATATCCTTGTGCATCTTGCCCATGGCATCGTTGTAGGCCTTGCTGGAGGCGCTCTGGTCGCCCATCGGCTTGCTCATGTCCATGCCCTGCATGTCATCGGCAAAGGCGGGAAGGACGATGGCAAATGCGAATGCGCCGGCAAGCATCAGCGACTTTGAAGTGGACATAGGTATTCTCTCCATTTCTGGACGGTATCTGGATTTGAGCGGCAGCCGCTCGTCGATTGAATGTAGGGGATCGTCAGGCGAAACGGGGAGGGGGCGCCGTCGGCTGTGGACGCGAGCCGGCAAGACGCTGGCTAGGTGCGGGCGCCGGATAGGAGAATGTGTTGTTGGCCTCTTCGATCGAAAGGGTAGGCGTCAGGGCAAGACAGGCTGCGCAGGACGCCACATGCGCCATGCCACCAGCGCAAGGGTTTTCCGGCTTCTTCTCATGATGCTGCGCCATGTCGCCATGGCCCGTCATACCAGGCATATCCCCCATGCCATCATTCATGCTCATAGTCGCTGTTACCGGCATGGGCATGGTGGAATCGCAGACAGGACAGCTCGCCAGGGCCGGCATGGCACCGTAGAGCAACCAGGCAATCAGCATTGTCAGCATCGCAATCAAGCGCATGAATAAAACCTAGTCGTGCGGCGCGTGAAGGCAAGCGCAAACTGCATCGCCAGACCACCGGATGCCGATCAATGCCGCAGTTTGACTTCCCTTATGATTTCGACAGGCGGAAAGCTTACGCAATCCACCACATCGAAGGTGAGCGTAAACTTGGCAGGCGTCGCTTTCGCCCATGACAGCGCCGTTTCCGCCGCGCTTGCGGGGATTTTCATCGCAATCGTGCAATGCGGTTGCCAGCGATCCGGACGGGAGTGCTCATGGCAAAGGGCAGGGTCGATCTCGTCGTGAATGACGCGATGTATCTGCCTCAAGACGCGATCATCGGTCGGACGCGCCCAGAGCACCAGCATCTCGTTTGGAAAATGGCCGATCCCCGAAAACTCGACCGCTAGCGGCGGCACATTTCCGAACGCCTTCTGAGCGGCTGCGAAAAGCAAGGGCATGGCTACGTCCTGATAGACCGCAAAGGTCAGATGTGGCGAATAGTTCAGCGCCTGCATTGAAGGCGCAGTTTCGAAACCGCTCGCCTCCCGCCAGAGATCCAGAACAGGGGCGGCACTCTCATTCGCACATTTCAAAACGATCGCATATGGCATGGTCTCTGCGCCGCCCACTCTGGCTTTTGTCCGTTTTGTCGGCCGCTAACATACAACAATCCTTGCCGCATTCCGCCCAATCCGCTAGTTAACCGCGACTGTTCCCATACCGGATTACCCTAGAGATGAGCGACAAACAAAAGAAACCGCAGAAGCTCAAGGCCCGCCTGCCGCGTGGCTTTGTCGATCGTTCGGCCAGCGACATTCGCGCCGTCAACGAGATGACCTCCAAGATCCGGGCCGTTTACGAGCATTATGGTTTCGATCCTCTCGAAACGCCGCTGTTCGAATATACCGATGCGCTCGGCAAGTTCCTGCCCGATAGCGACCGGCCGAACGAAGGCGTGTTCTCGCTTCAGGACGACGACGAGCAGTGGATGTCGCTGCGTTACGACCTGACGGCGCCGCTCGCCCGTCATGTCGCCGAGAATTTCAACGAGATCCAGCTTCCCTACCGCACCTATCGCGCCGGCTATGTCTTCCGCAACGAGAAGCCAGGTCCTGGCCGCTTCCGCCAGTTCATGCAGTTCGACGCCGATACCGTCGGCGCGCCCGGCGTGCAGGCGGATGCCGAGATGTGCATGATGATGGCCGATACGCTTGAGGCTTTGGGCATCAAGCGCGGCGACTATGTGGTTCGAGTCAACAATCGCAAGGTTCTCGACGGCGTGCTGGAAGCCATCGGCCTCGGCGGCGATGACAAGGCCGCCCAGCGACTGAACGTGCTGCGCGCCATCGACAAGCTCGACAAGTTCGGCCCGGAAGGTGTGGCGCTTTTGCTCGGCGCCGGCCGCAGGGACGAGTCCGGCGATTTCACCAAGGGTGCCGGTCTTAACGCCGATCAGATCGAGAAGGTGCTCTTCTTCGTCGGCATCAAGGATTATGCCGAAAGTGCTACCCAGCTTGCAGAACTTGTCGCCGGCACGTCGAATGGCGGCGAAGGCGTCGAGGAGCTGAATTTCATCGGTAGCCTCGTCACTAGCGCGGGCTATCAGTCGGATCGTATCAAGATTGATCCCTCCGTCGTGCGTGGCCTCGAATACTATACTGGCCCGGTCTACGAAGCCGAGCTGCTGTTCGACGTCACCAACGAGAAGGGTGAAAAGGTCGTCTTCGGCTCGGTCGGCGGCGGCGGTCGTTATGACGGGCTCGTCTCGCGCTTCATGGGCCAGCCGGTGCCGGCCACCGGCTTCTCCATCGGTGTGTCGCGCCTGATGACGGCATTGAAGAATCTCGGCAAGCTCGGCATGGATGAGGTGATCGAGCCTGTGCTCGTCACCGTCATGGATGGCGACGTCGAAGCCATGGGCCGCTACCAGCGCTTCACCCAGCAGCTGCGCGCCGCCGGCATCCGCGCCGAGATGTTCCAGGGCAACTGGAAGAAGTTCGGCAACCAGCTGAAATATGCCGACCGCCGCGGCTGCCCGATCGCCATCATCCAGGGCGGCGACGAGCGCGCTGAGGGCGTCGTCCAGATCAAGGACTTGATCGAGGGTAAGCGCCTCTCCGGTGAGATCGAGGACAATGCCAGCTGGCGCGAAGCCCGCGTGGCGCAGGAAACCGTGGCGGAAGCGCAGTTGATCGAGAAGGTCAAAGCGATGCTCGCGGCACAGGCGGAAGACCGGAAGAGGGCGGGCTGATGCCCCTGATCAACCTTCCGGATTTTGCCGGCGATCTGCTGGATGAGTTTGCCGGTCGCCGGACGGAGAGGGTGGACACACCCATTATCCAGCCGGCCGAACCCTTTCTCGATATGGCCGGCGAGGATCTTCGCCGGCGCATCTTCATGACCGAAAGCGAAACCGGCGCCAGCCTTTGCTTGCGTCCGGAATTCACCATTCCGGTCTGCCTGCGCCACATCGAAACCGCCACCGGCACGCCGAAGCGCTATTCCTATCTCGGCGAGATCTTTCGCCAGCGCCGCGAAGGCGGGCATGAATTTTATCAGGCCGGCATCGAGGATCTGGGCGATAGCGATACCGCCAGCGCCGATGCCCGTGCCATCGGCGATGCCATCGGCATCCTCAATCGGCTGGTTCCCGGCACGTCGCTCTCGGTGACGCTTGGCGACCAGGCCGTGTTCGAGGCTGTAGTGCAGGCGCTCGGGCTGCCGTCCGGCTGGCAGAAGCGGCTGGTCCACGCCTTTGGCAACATGATGCAGCTCGAAACCCTGCTGGCGCATCTTGCAAGCCCGCAGCCTGTCACCGGCCTCGATGTCCATGTGCTGGATTTCCTCAATCGCGGCGACGAGCAGGGGCTGGTCAAGCATATCGATGCCACCATGCAGGCGACCGGCTACTCCACCAATGCCAGCCGCTCGCCGCAGGAAATCGCCCGCCGTCTTCGCGAGAAGCTGGTGCTGTCGGAAACACGGCTCGATGACGCTGCATTCCTCGTATTGGAGGAATTCCTGTCCTTGAGCGTGCCCTTGGCGGATGCCTCGGCTGCATTGGCCGGTTTTGCCGATGCGGCGGGACTGAACCTCGGAAACGCATTGAAGAGCTTCGACGCTCGCGTCAAAGCTTTGGCCAAGGCCGGCGTCGACGCCTCGAACATAGAGTATCGCGCCGCCTTCGGTCGTCCGCTCGACTACTATACCGACCTCGTCTTCGAAGTGACGGTGGAGGGATCGAGCGCGGTGCTTGCCGGTGGCGGCCGCTTCGACCGGCTGATGACCCTGCTCGGCGCCAAGGATCATATCCCGGCCGTCGGCTTCGCGCTCTGGCTCGACCGCATCGAAACCGCGAGGGCAGCCTGATGACCATCACGATAGCGCTTCCCTCCAAGGGCCGCATGAAGGACGATTGCGCCGCGGTCTTCGAGCGCGCCGGCATGCCGATCGTCGCCGTCGGCAATGACCGCTCCTATCGCGGCCGCGTCGAGGGCTGGGATGGTGTTGAAATCGCCTTCCTGTCGGCCTCGGAGATCTCGCGCGAGATCGGCAATGGCAGCGTCGATTTCGGCATTACCGGCGAAGACCTCGTGCGCGAAGGCATGGCAGAGGCCGATCGCCGTGTCGAGTTCTGCGCAAGACTTGGCTTCGGCCACGCCGATGTGGTCGTTGCCGTGCCGGAGATCTGGCTCGATGTCGATACCATGGCTGACCTTGGCGATGTCGCCGCCGATTTCCGTGCGCGTCATGGCCACAGGCTGACGGTCGCGACGAAATATTGGCGGCTGACGCAGCAGTTCTTCTCCAGCCAGCACGGCATCCAGCTCTACCGCATCGTCGAAAGCCTTGGTGCGACCGAAGGTGCGCCGGCTGCCGGCTCTGCCGACATCATCGTCGACATCACCTCCACCGGCTCGACGTTGCGGGCAAACCATCTGAAGATCCTGTCGGATGGGATCATTCTGCGCTCCGAGGCCTGCCTGGTGCGCGCCCGCAAGGAAAGCCATGAGGGCAATCCGATGGTTGAGCGCATTATTTCGGCGGTGCGCAGCGCGCTCTGATTTTCTCAAATAGCCGACATGAAAAAAGCCCGCCGGAAGTTCCGGCGGGCTCTTTATCTTGGGAGGCTATGTGCCGATCAGGCTGCAGCGTAAGCACCGCGGCGGGCATCAACCGAGTAGACGCCTGCACCATTGGTGGCGAGCATGATGTAGGCGCCGGCCAGCGTGATGTTCTTCAGGAAGTTCACGAAGTTCAGGCCGTTGATCCAGCCGTTGGCCGCAGCCGGGAAATCCGGAACATTGACGGTCGGCAGGTGGAAGATGATACCGGTGAAGACACAGAAGGCGGCGAGCAGCCAGCCGACGATGCGGACCTGGAAGCCGATGAGAACGCAAACGCCGGTGACGAATTCGAAGGCGCCGGCAAGGTAGGTGAGCAGCGTTGCAGCCGGCATGCCAGCGCCGGCGATCATGCCAGCCGTACCCGCCGGATCGGTCAGCTTGCCGAAGCCGGCAAAGATGAACATGAAGGCGAGCAGGATGCGCGCCACGAGAATGATGATGTTGTTGGTATTGGACATGACAGTCTCCAGTAAATTCACTTGGGATCGGGTGGCGACAATTTCTGAAGACAGATATTCGTGATTTTCAGGAGATTGAAAAGATAAACAACTGCGCACAATTAGTTCACAATCATTGAACAATGATCCACCTCGATCGCTCTTCCCATACGAGCCGTATCGGCTATGGTGGCGCCAAATCAGTTGTCAAATCATGGTTTTCAGGAGCTAGTCCATGGCCGATCTATCGTCCTTTCCGATCACGAAGCGCTGGCCTGCCAGCAATCCGGACATTATCCAGCTCTATTCCCTGCCGACGCCGAACGGCGTCAAGGTCTCGATCGCGCTGGAGGAGCTCGGCTTGGCCTACGAGCCGCATCTGATCTCCTTCGGCACCAATGACCAGAAATCCCCGGAATTCCTGTCGCTGAACCCGAATGGCCGCATTCCTGCGATCATCGATCCCGATGGCCCGGACGGCAAGCCGATCGGCCTGTTCGAATCGGGCGCGATCCTGGTCTATCTCGCGGAAAAGACCGGCAAGCTCATTCCGAGCGATGCCGCCCGGCGTTACGAGACGCTGGAATGGGTCTTCTTCCAGATGGCCGGCGTCGGCCCGATGTTCGGTCAGTTCGGCCACTTCTTCAAATTCGCCGCCGAGAAGGTGGCCAACAACTCCTATCCGGTCGAGCGCTATCGCGATGAGGCCAAGCGGCTGCTCGGTGTGCTGGAAGAGCGCCTGAAGGGCCGTGAATGGATCATGGGCGACGAATATACTATCGCCGACATCACGACATTCCCTTGGGTTCGCGGCGTCGACGTCTTCTATGGCGGTCGCGAGGTCCTGCAGTTCGAAAGCTTCCCGTCTGTCATGGCGTGGCTGGACCGCGCCCTTGCGCGCCCGGCAAGCCAGCGGGGCTTGAGCATTCCGAAGCGGGATTGATGAGGTTGAACCCGGCTATTGTCAGGCGAGCGCGCCTGACAATAGCCGGCAGTCGTTTACTGTCGGGTGGCGAGCTGGCTGCCCGGTTCCAGCTTGAAGCGTGGGAACAGGAAGACGCCGACCATACTGCCGGCGTGCTGCTTGTCCGCAGCAACGGATTCGCCGACGCAGAAGACCGGCTGGCGATGACCGCCAGTGCCGAGCGTCGTCGTGGAATAACAGAAGGAAGAGTTGGCCGTTGCCGCCTGCTCGAAGAGGTCGAGGATACGCGCCCGATCGTGCGGATCATAGCAATGCATGAGGCTTAGCAGGCCGCATTCCGAGGAGCTCAGCCCATGCAGCATCGTGCCCCACTGCCCAAGTTTGATGATGCCGCTTGAAAGATCGCCCGTCCATCCCTCGGAAACGCAGAATTGTGCCAGAAGATCGGGGTCATGGCCTTCGAACTCCAGCGAGCCGGGAGCAAATGGTGCGGAAAAATTGGCCTTGGCAATCTTGAACAAGATGATCCCCACATGAGCGCATGGTCCCCCCGCGCGCTTCACTTCAATTCCATATCTCTCCGGATGGAAGGTCTCCCCGCATTTTGCGCCGCGGCTCATAGCGGAGACGTGCCTCCGCTGATCCGCTGTCGACAATGCTATTCGGGATGGCGCTCCAGTCTATGAAGTCATTTCAAGTAATAAATCCGGACAGTGCCAGCGCCCAAGGTCATGATCATGCCAAGCCGCAGGTTAAGCCTGTCCAAAAGAAGTAAAAATTACGTGTATTGCAGCTAACTCTCCAAAATCGCTGCGCTGCGAGTTATAGGGGCTTTTTCGAAAACAGCAATGGGCAAGTTGCAAAATTTGCAAGGCAATAGAATCTTGCAGGAATTGCAGTTGTACATTTTTGGCACAATTAAAAAGGGCGACCCGAGGGCCGCCCTTCATCAATTCCGGATGTCGGATTGAACAATCGCGACAGGCCGTTGGCCTATCACATCATGTCCATCCGCCACTTCAGGCCGCTTGTCGGCCTGAAGCACTAAAAGTGCATGGGCGAAGCTTTACGGACATTCCTGTGATTAGGCCGTTGGCCTATCACATCATGTCCATGCCGCCACTTCAGGCCGCTTGTCGGCCTGAAGCACTAAAAGTGCATGGGCGAAGCTTTACGGACATTCCTGTGATTAGGCCGTTGGCCTATCACATCATGTCCATGCCGCCCATGCCGCCCATGCCGCCCGGCATGCCAGCAGGGGCATCCTTCTTCGGCAGTTCAGCGATCATGGCTTCGGTGGTGATCAGCAGCGAAGCAACCGAAGCTGCGTTCTGCAGAGCCGTACGAACAACCTTGACCGGGTCGACGATGCCCATGGCGATCATGTCGCCGAATTCAGACGTCTGGGCGTTGTAGCCGTAGTTGTCTTCGTTCTTTTCGAGAACCTTGCCGACAACGATCGAAGCTTCGTCACCAGCGTTTTCAGCGATCTGGCGAACCAGCGACTGCAGGGCGCGGCGAACGATGTTGACGCCGGCTTCCTGATCCTGGTTTTCACCCTTGGCGGTGATCTTCGTGGAAGAACGCAGGAGAGCGATACCGCCGCCCGGTACGATGCCTTCCTGAACAGCAGCGCGCGTCGCGTTGAGAGCGTCGTCGATGCGGTCCTTCTTTTCCTTCACTTCGACTTCCGTCGAACCGCCAACGCGGATCACGGCAACGCCGCCAGCGAGCTTGGCAAGACGTTCCTGCAGCTTTTCGCGGTCGTAGTCGGAGGTGGTTTCTTCGATCTGAGCCTTGATCTGGGCAACGCGGCCTTCGATGTCGGACTTGGCGCCAGCGCCGTCGACGATCGTGGTGTTTTCCTTGGAGATCGAAACCTTCTTGGAACGGCCGAGCATGTCGAGGGTAACGGACTCGAGCTTGATGCCGAGGTCTTCGGAGATGACAGTGCCGCCCGTCAGGATGGCGATGTCTTCCAGCATGGCCTTGCGGCGGTCGCCGAAGCCAGGAGCCTTGACGGCAGCGATCTTCAGGCCGCCGCGCAGCTTGTTGACGACGAGGGTCGCAAGAGCTTCGCCTTCGACGTCTTCAGCGATGATGAGGAGCGGCTTGCCGGTCTGAACGACGGCTTCGAGAACCGGAAGCATGGCCTGCAGGTTCGAGAGCTTCTTCTCGTGGAGCAGGATGAACGCGTCTTCGAGGTCGGCGATCATCTTTTCCGGGTTGGTTACGAAGTAGGGGCTGAGGTAGCCGCGGTCGAACTGCATGCCTTCGACGACTTCGAGTTCGGTTTCGGCGGTCTTGGCTTCTTCAACCGTGATGACGCCTTCGTTGCCAACCTTCTGCATGGCTTCAGCAATATCGAGACCGATCTGCTTTTCGCCGTTTGCGGAGATCGTGCCGACCTGGGCGACTTCTTCCGAGGTGTTGATCTTCTTGGCCTTGGCCTGGAGATCCTTGACGACTTCTGCAACGGCGAGGTCGATGCCGCGCTTCAGGTCCATCGGGTTCATGCCGGCTGCAACAGCCTTGGCGCCTTCGCGAACGATCGCCTGGGCCAGAACGGTTGCAGTGGTGGTGCCGTCACCGGCGACGTCGTTGGTCTTCGAAGCAACTTCGCGGACCATCTGGGCGCCCATGTTTTCGAACTTGTCTTCGAGTTCGATTTCCTTGGCGACGGAAACGCCGTCCTTGGTGATGCGCGGAGCGCCGAAGGACTTGTCGATAACGACGTTACGACCCTTCGGGCCGAGCGTGACCTTTACTGCGTCAGCGAGGATATCGACGCCACGAAGCATCTTTTCGCGGGCGCTGCGGCCGAATTTTACTTCTTTAGCTGCCATGTTTGAAACTCCTGAATTCGCGTTTTCCGGGCTTGTCGCCCGTCAGCTGTATCGGAAAAGGGAACCGGCTGATTAGCCGATGATGCCCATGATGTCGGCTTCCTTCATGATCAGAAGGTCTTCGCCGTTGAGCTTGACTTCGGTGCCGGACCACTTGCCGAACAGAACGCGATCGCCAACCTTGACGTCGAGTGCTACGACCTTGCCTGACTCATCACGAGCGCCAGAACCGACGGCGACGATTTCGCCTTCCTGCGGCTTTTCCTTGGCGGTATCGGGAATGATGATGCCACCCTTGGTCTTTTCTTCCGACTCGACGCGACGAACGACGACGCGGTCATGAAGGGGGCGGAAATTGGTGCTTGCCATTGTCTAATCCCTCGATCAAATGACATTCACGGATCAGCGGGGGATCCGTATGGACTTTGTTAGCACTCATCATCCGAGAGTGCTAGCGACCGTGATTTAGGGGTGGCTTCCGGACGAGTCAAGAACAGCACTGTGAATTTTTTGCGGCGCGCATCGGCTTGTTTGGGGGATGATTAACGTCCACGGCGATCCCACGTAGCATATCGTTGCAAAGAGTCCCTCATTTTGATCTCGTGAAGAAGGGCGTGACAGCACCGTTTCGGGACCATCAATCCGCTTCCTTCGCCACCTCACTTTGCCGCCCGCCGACCCTGTCTATGCCTGCTACTCGGGGCTTGTGCGATGCAAAAACCTTACGGGCCGCTCTTGTAATTTGCCGGCCGGTTTGCGATGTCAGCCCGTGATTTATTTGATGCGAGGACGGCATGGGCAAACGGATCGAGAGCTTTCGCGACATCGGCGGACTTTATGATGTTGCGCTCTGCGATGTCTGGGGCGTGCTCCATAACGGTGTCACGGCCTATAAGGAAGCCTCCATCGCGCTCGAAGCGGCCCGCGGCGAAGGCCTTGCGGTCGTCCTCATCACCAATTCTCCGCGCGTCGCTCCCAAAGTGGTCGAGCAGCTGCGGGCGATTGGTGTTCCCGACAGCGTCTACGACCGCATCATCACCTCGGGCGACGTCACCCGCAAGCTGATTGCCGAGGGGCCGAAGAAGGTGTTCCTGCTCGGGCCGGAACGCGATATCGGCATCCTCGAAGGCCTTGACGTTCAGCGTGTCGACGCCGGCGAGGCCGAAAGCATCGTCTGCACCGGCTTCTTCGACGACGAGACTGAGACACCTGACGACTACACCGATATGCTGACGGCCTGGTCCGCCCGCAACGTGCCGCTCATCTGCGCCAATCCGGATCTCGTGGTCGAGCGCGGCCATCGCATGATCCCCTGCGCCGGCACCATGGCTGCCTATTACGAGCGGCTCGGCGGCCAGACGCGCATCGCCGGCAAGCCGCACCAGCCGATCTATGATGCGGCGATTGCCGCGGCTCGCGAGGTCAAAAGCGAATTTCCGCTGTCGCGCGTGGTTGCGATCGGTGACGGCATGCCGACCGACGTGCGCGGGGCGCTCGATTACGGTCTCGATCTTCTTTATATCAGCCATGGCATCCACGCCCGCGAATATGTCGTCGAGGGACACACGGATGAGGCAGCACTCGGCGCCTTCCTGGCGCGCGAGCAAGCCTCGCCGAAGTGGTGGATGCCGCGCCTTGTCTGAGGAGAGTGGCAGACGATGACCGTTTTCCATCGCAACGAAACCCGCGAGCCGCTTCCCGACGCCTTGAAGGGCGGCGTGGTCGCCATCGGCAATTTCGACGGCGTGCATCGCGGCCATCAGTCCGTGCTGACGCGTGCGTTGGAGATCGCCAGGGAACGCGGTGTTCCGGCTCTGGTGCTGACCTTCGAGCCGCATCCGCGAACCGTCTTCAAGCCTGATCAGCCCGTCTTCCGCCTGACCCCGGCACCGTTGCGGGCGCGGCTGCTCGAGGCCTTCGGCTTCAACGCCGTCATCGAATATCCCTTTGATCGCACTTTCTCCCAGCGCTCGGCGGACGAGTTCGTTCATTCGATCCTGATCGACTGGCTGCATGCTTCCGAAGTCGTCACCGGCTTCGATTTCCATTTCGGCCATGATCGTCAGGGTGGTCCGGCCTTCCTGATGAATGCCGGCAGCCATAACGGCTTCGGCGTGACGCTGATCGATGCCTTCCGCGACGAAAACACCGAGGTCATCTCGTCGAGTCGTATCCGTACGCTGCTCGCCGAGGGCGATGTGGCGCAGGCCGCCGGACTGCTTGGCTATCGCTATACCGTTCAGGCGCCTGTCATCGGCGGTGAGAAGCTCGGCCGCACGCTCGGTTTCCCCACGGCAAACATGCAGCTTCCGTCTGAGATATCGCTGAGGGCAGGCATTTACGCTGTTCGCTTCCGAACGGCCGATGGCGTCATCCGCGATGGCGTTGCCAGCTACGGCCGGCGCCCGACGGTGACCGATAATGGCGCGCCGCTGCTCGAGACCTTCGTCTTCGATTTCAGTGGCGATCTCTACGGCCAGGTCTGTTCGGTGTCCTTCTTTGGCTATCTCCGCCCCGAACTGAAGTTCGACGGTCTGGACCCGCTGGTCGCGCAGATCCGCAAGGATGAGGACGAGGCGCGTGCGCTGCTCGCCGGCGTCCAGCCGCTCGGCGAGCTCGATCGCATCATCGCCTTCGACTGATATTTCCCAAGTGGCTGCCGTTCGAATACGGCACCTTGCCGTTTCGAGGGAACTCTCCGATTGCGGGTGTGCATCAACACCGCTGGCAAGCTGTTGAATTCGTGTCCGACAAGGGCCATTCTTCTGCGCCGGTTCTTGGGAGGAGTAATCGTTGACATTACGCAATCAGATTATTGCGCTCGCGCTTGCGCCTCTCGTTATCTCGATCCTGGCAATCACGGCCTTCATTACCTGGCAGTCGGCCAATCTTACCAAGAACAATATCGAGACCTTCGAACAGAACATGCTGAAGGCAAAGGAAACGGAAATCGTTAACCTGACAGACCTCGCTGTCTCGGCGATTCAGGCGACCTATCGGGACGCCGCGCCGGACGATCAGGCTGCGAAGGATAAGGTAGCCGAGATCCTGACCTCCCTTGACTATGGCCCGGACGGATACTTTTTTGTCTACGATTATGATGGGAACAACATTGTTCATCCGCGCGAGGGTTTTCGAAACGGGCGCAATTGGCTCGATTTGACCGATCCGGACGGGGACAGGGTCATCGCGGAGCTCATCAAGACGGCAAAAGCCGGCGGGGGCCTGCACCAGTACAAATGGGAGAAGCCCTCCACCGGCCGCATGGCCGATAAGCTCTCATTCGTCGTCGGCCTTGATAAATGGCACTGGGTCGTCGGAACCGGTGTCTATCTGGACGATATTTTCACCCAGACCGCGGCGGCCAACACCGCCATGCGGGCAAACATAAAGGGAACCTTCATCGTCGTCACACTCATTGCCGTTCCTGCAGTTCTGGTCGTCTTCACGACCTGCATGCTGTTGACGTTCCGTGAGCGAAGGATGGCCGATGGCCGGCTCAAGGAGTTGACGCAAAGAGTGATCGATACGCAGGAGGAGGAGCGCGCCCGTCTTGCCCGCGAATTGCACGACGGTGTATCGCAGAATCTCCTTGGCGTGCGCTACATCATGGATCTCGCCAACCGCAAGGTGCGAAACCAGGTCGACGATGCCGCCACGACGATCGAGAAGGGTATCGATACCCTTAACAGCGCGATCAAGGACATCAGGCGACTTTCGCATGATCTCCGCCCCCGCGTGCTCGATGATCTCGGCTTGACGGCCGCACTCACCGCACTTGCGAACAATTTCGGTGAGCGGACCGGGATCGCAACCGAGATCGAGGCTTCGGGCTTCACTAGCCTGCTGAAGCCCGAAGCCAATACAGCGCTCTACCGTGTCGCCCAGGAAGCCTTGAACAACGTCGAACGTCATTCCGGTGCCACGCGTCTTGCGATCAAACTTTGGAATGATCGGGGGCGGGCGCGCTTGAGGATTTCAGACAATGGTACTGGTTTTGAAGGCGCCGGTGACGGCAAGGGCGGGCTCGGGCTTAGAAACATGCAGGAACGGATGGCGCATTTCCGTGGCCTGCTTCTCGTTCAAAGCACGGCCGGTGGCACGACGCTTATTGCGATGCTGCCGAAATCGGCCAATGCCTCGCCAAGAGCAAAGGTGGATGCGGCATGAGCAGAGGCAGGATCAGCGTTCTGCTGATCGACAATCACCCCGTGGTGCTGGACGGACTGAAAGCCGTGCTGGAGACTTTCGACCACATAGAGGTAGTTGGGACGGCAAGCCTTGCGCAAAGCGGCCTGGAGGTCGGTCGGCGGACACTGCCACAAGTGACCTTGATGGACATCAACATGCCGAAGCTGAGCGGCATCGATGCGATAGAACTCTTTCGCCAGGAGCTTCCGGAGACGCGGATCGTGATGCTCTCCATGCATGACAGCCGCGAATACATCTCCTCGTCGATCATGCGCGGTGCCGTCGGATATATCCTCAAGGACGTTTCGACCGACGAAGTCGTCCGCGCTATCGAAACCGTAGCGGCCGGTGGAACTTATTTCTCGTCAGGCGTTCGCGACATCTTGGTGGCGGACGCGCTGCAAAAAGAGGCCGACCCTCTGACACCCCGTGAGCGTCACATTCTGGGCTTGATCGTTACAGGCAGGAGCAATCGTGAGATTGCCGAGGAACTTCAGATCACGCCTGCTACGGCGGAAACGCATCGCAAGAATTTGAAGAAGAAGCTAGGCATCGCAACGACGGCCGGCCTGATCCGTTACGCCCTCGACCACGGCATCGCAACCACGGCGTTGTAACGCCCGTCTACCCACTTCTGGGTAGGCTCGACGATTTCGCATCAGCTAATATCTTGTTCGGCCAGCAGACTCGCCGTAGGACTTTATCAGCGGCTGCCCGCAGGCGGGCCGTTGGGAGGAATTCATATTCGTTGGTCTGGCTCTGCATAGCCAAAGCTCATCGGCTTCGGCCCTTGGGCGCTCATTGCAATCGCGGATCGACGCACCCCTTCCACTCTGACAACTGCAACAAGGTGGCGCGCAGACACCGCGTGAGAGGTATCGGACATGGACAAACGCTTTGGGACGGCGGCCTGCTGGCTGCTCGTCATTCCCTACATAGGCTTGCTTTGGGTTCCATTCTACAACAGCCACGATCCTGTGCTGTTGGGTTTCCCCTTCTTCTACTGGTATCAGCTGGCCTGGGTGCCGATCACGGCAATCCTGACATGGATCGCCTACCGGAGCATGCGCCATGATGACTGATATCGATCCGACCGCGCTCTCCGTCTTCATCTTCTTCCTGGCGCTCGTGACCGTCATGGGCTTTGTCGCTGCACGCTGGCGCAGGCCGAAGACCCTTGCCCATATCGACGAATGGGGCCTCGGCGGCCGCACCTTCGGTACCTGGATCACCTGGTTCCTCGTCGGCGGCGACTTTTACACCGCTTATACTGTCATCGCCGTCCCGGCGCTGGTCTATACGGTCGGCGCCTATGGCTTCTTCGCGCTGCCCTATACGATCGTCGTCTATCCCTTCGTCTTCATGGTCATGCCGCTTCTCTGGAGGCGCGCCAAGGATCACGGCTACGTCACCGCGGGCGACATCGTCCACGGTCAATATGGCTCACGGGCGCTGGAGCTGGCGGTCGCTCTGACAGGCGTGATCGCGACGATGCCCTACATCGCCCTGCAGCTCGTCGGCATGACGGCGGTATTCAAGGCGCTCGGGCTTCATGGCGAACTGCCGCTCGCAGTCGCCTTCATCATCCTGGCGCTCTACACCTATTCGGCCGGCCTTCGCGCCCCGGCGCTGATCGCCTTCGTCAAGGACATCATGATCTACATCGTGGTGATTGCGGCCATAGCGCTCATTCCGGCGAAACTCGGCGGCTATGCCAATGTCTTTGCGGCGGCCGATGCGGATTTCAAGGCCAAGGGGGCGGGTAGTCTTTTGCTCGGCGGCAACCAGTACGTCGCTTATGCGACATTGGCGCTCGGTTCGGCGCTCGCGGCCTTCATGTATCCGCATACGCTCACCGGCATCTTCGCGTCCAACAGTGGCAATACCATCCGCAAGAATGCGGTGCTGCTGCCGGCCTATACACTGCTGCTCGGTCTGCTGGCACTGCTCGGCTATATGGGCCACGCGGCAAATCTGAAGCTGGACAGCGCCAATGACGTGGTGCCGGCTCTGTTCCAGACCCTGTTCTCGAGCTGGTTTGCGGGCTTCGCCTTCGCGGCCATCGCCATCGGCGCGCTCGTTCCTGCGGCCGTGATGAGCATTGGCGCTGCCAACCTCTTCACCCGTAACTTCTGGAAAGCCTATGTCGATCCGCAGGTTTCCGATGCTGGCGAGGCTAAGGTTGCCAAGATGACCTCGCTCGTCGTCAAGGTCGGCGCGCTTCTCGTCATCATCTTCCTGCCGACGCAGTTCGCGCTCGATCTGCAGCTTTTGGGCGGCATCTGGATATTGCAGACGCTGCCGGCCCTGGTCTTCGGCCTCTACACCAAGTGGTTCCGCGCGCCGGCTCTGCTTGCCGGTTGGGCCGTCGGCTTCTTTGGCGGCACCTATCTCGTCTGGGATGCCGGCTGGAAGCCATTGCATGCGGTCGCGCTCGGAGACGTAAGCTTCACGGTCTACACCGGGCTGCTGGCGCTTGCCGCAAACATCGTCGTGTCGGTGATCCTCAACGCCGTCATGCCGGCGCGGGCGACGGCACGCGCCTGATCGAGGCAATATCCCATCGGCCGCGGGCGGAAACGTCCGCGGCTTTTCTGTGCGCCGGCGGGCCTGTTTCCTCTTCCTTTTCTTGGAAAAAGCGCCTATGAACCGGCGACTATGACCCAATTTCGGCTGAGCCTATCGATACGAATTATTGGCCCGGCCTTCCGCGCGCTGTAAGCTGCCGGAAGGTCCGGGTTTTTGGCGTTTCGCTCAAGAGACGCTTTCCGCCGCCGAAAAATCCCAATATGGCTGCGCCAGTTCAGGCGCAAGACGCCCGAGACACCGAGGCAATTGTCACGACTATGACCGATACCGCTGAAAAGATGGATTACTCCAAGACCCTTTACCTGCCGGAAACCGACTTTCCGATGCGCGCCGGCCTGCCGCAAAAGGAGCCGGAACTGGTGAAGCGCTGGGAGGAAATGAACCTCTACAGACAACTGCGCTCTTCCGCTGCGGGCCGCGAAAAATTCGTTTTGCACGACGGCCCTCCCTATGCCAACGGCCACATCCACATCGGCCATGCGCTGAACAAGATCCTCAAGGACGTCATCACCCGCTCGTTCCAGATGCGCGGCTATGACAGCAACTACGTTCCCGGCTGGGATTGCCACGGCCTGCCGATCGAATGGAAGATCGAGGAAAAGTACCGCGAGAAGGGCAAGAACAAGGACGAGGTTCCGGTGAACGAGTTTCGCCAGGAATGCCGCGACTTTGCCGCCGGCTGGATCAAGATCCAATCCGAGGAGTTCAAGCGCCTCGGCATCACCGGTGATTTCGACAATCCCTATCTGACCATGAACTTCCATGCGGAATCCCGCATCGCCGGCGAGCTTCTGAAGATCGCCCGCACGGGTCAGCTTTATCGCGGCTCCAAGCCGGTCATGTGGTCGGTGGTTGAGCGTACCGCTCTGGCGGAAGCCGAAGTCGAATATGCCGATGTCGAGAGCGACATGATCTGGGTGAAGTTCCCGGTGGCTGAGGGTGCTGCGCATCTTGCCGGCGCCTTCGTCGTCATCTGGACGACCACGCCCTGGACGATCCCCGGCAACCGCGCGATCGCCTATTCCTCGCGCGTGTCCTACGGGCTTTACGAAATCACGGAAGCTGCCAATGATTTCGGTCCGCGCTCCGGCGAGAAGCTGATCTTCGCTGACAAGCTCGCCGAAGAATCCTTCGCCAAGGCCAAGCTGCAGTACAAGCGTCTCGGCGATGTGACCGCTGCCGATCTGGCCGCGCTCACCTGCGCGCACCCGCTGGCTTCGCTCGGTTACGGCTTCAAGGTGCCGCTGCTCGATGGCGATCACGTCACCGATGATGCCGGTACGGGCTTCGTGCATACCGCACCCAGCCACGGCCGTGAGGACTTTGACGCCTGGATGTCGCATGCCCGCGACCTCGAAAAGCGTGGCATCTCGTCCGCCATCCCATTCCCGGTCGATGACGCCGGCTTCTACACCGCCGATGCCCCCGGTTTCGAAGGCGGCCGCGTCATGGACGACAACGGCAAGAAGGGCAATGCCAACGATCTCGTCATCAAGGCGCTGATCGAGACGAACACGCTGTTTGCGCGCGGCAGGCTGAAGCATTCCTATCCGCATTCCTGGCGGTCGAAGAAACCGGTCATCTTCCGCAACACGCCGCAGTGGTTCGTCTACATGGACAAGGACCTTGCTGATGGTTCGACGCTGCGCTCGCGCGCCTTGAAGGCTATCGACGATACCCGCTTCGTGCCCGCTGCCGGCCAGAACCGTCTGCGCGCCATGATCGAGCAGCGTCCGGATTGGGTCCTCTCGCGCCAGCGCGCCTGGGGCGTGCCGATCGCGATCTTCGTCGACGAACAGGGCAACATCCTGCAGGACGACCGCGTGAACGACCGCATCCTCGAGGCTTTCGAGCAGGAAGGCGCCGATGCCTGGTTTGCGGAAGGCGCGCGCGCGCGCTTCCTCGGTGAGAAGGCCAACGAGCCCTGGACACAGGTCATGGACATCCTAGACGTGTGGTTCGATTCCGGTTCGACCCACACCTTCACGCTCGAGGATCGCCCGGATCTCAAGTGGCCGGCAGACCTCTATCTCGAAGGCTCCGATCAGCATCGCGGCTGGTTCCATTCGTCGCTGCTCGAAAGTGCCGCGACGCGTGGCCGCGCGCCATACGATACCGTTCTCACCCATGGCTTCACCATGGATGAGAAGGGCGAAAAGATGTCGAAGTCCAAGGGCAACGTCACCTCGCCGCAAGAGGTGATGAAGGATGCAGGCGCCGACATTCTCCGTCTCTGGGTCATGACGTCGGACTATTCGGAAGATCTGCGTGTCGGCAAGGCCATCATCCAGACCAATGTCGATGCCTATCGCAAGCTGCGCAATACCATCCGCTGGATGCTCGGCACGCTCGCGCACGACAAGGGCGAAGTCATCGCCTACGCCGACATGCCGGAGCTGGAGCAGCTGATGCTGCACCGTCTCGCCGAGCTCGATGAGCTCGTGCGCGAAAGCTACGACGCCTTCGATTTCAAGCGCATTGCCCGCGCGCTGATCGATTTCGCCAATGTCGAGCTTTCGGCCTTCTACTTCGATGTCCGCAAGGATGCGCTCTACTGCGATGCTCCGTCGAGCCTGCGCCGCCGGGCCTCGCTCGCCGTCATCCGCACGATCTTCGACTGCATGGTGACGTGGCTGGCGCCGATGCTGCCCTTCACCACGGAAGAGGCGTGGCTGTCGCGCAATCCGTCGGCGGTCTCGGTTCATCTCGAGCAGTTCGTCACCATTCCGGCGGAATGGAAGAACGAGGCGCTGGCCGAGAAGTGGAAGAAGATCCGCGCCGTGCGCAGCGTCGTCACCGGCGCGCTCGAAATCGAGCGCAAGGACAAGCGCATTGGCTCTTCGCTGGAAGCCGCCCCGGTCGTCTACGTCGCCGATCCGGAGTTGCTGAAGGTGCTCGAAGGTCAGGACTTCTCGGAAATCTGCATCACGTCTGATATCACCATCTTGGGTGAACAGGGGCCTGCGGATGCCTTCCGCCTGGATGGCGATGCCAAGGTCAGTGTCGTTCCGAAGCTCGCCGAAGGCCGCAAATGCGCCCGTTCCTGGCGCATCACCACGGATGTCGGTTCCGATCCGGAATACCCGGATGTCTCGGCTCGCGATGCCGCGGCGCTGCGCGAACTTGCCGCTGTCAACTGAAGAAAATTGCCGGGTGAATTGCCTTTGCGGCGTTCATCCGGTAAAAGCTGCCTGAAAATGGCCCGATTTTTACGGCAGTTGCCGTCTAATGGGGTCCTGTTACGTTTATTCCGGCATGGCTGGGAAGGGTTTTCATGAGAGCGATGCATAAGGTTCGTGTCGGCGTCAGCTTGGCGGCACTTGTGGTTGGCTGCGGCGCGATGTCCGGTTGCCTGAGCAGCCCGACTTACGGCACCGACAAGACGGCCGGCGTGCAGCTCCTGGACGACCTTGGCGATATCGCCTCCGTTTCGGCCGCGACGCCGAAGGACAAGGGTGTAAAGTACCCGAACCGCCCCGGCCTGGTTGTTGGTGGCGACAAGGACACTCTGACCGCGCCGCAGCAGTCGCTGGCAAGCAAGGACAATCCGGCCTGGCTGGAATCGCCGGAAGACGCCCGCAAGCGCCTCGCCACGGAAGCCGACGAGAAGAAGAACGACGTCAACTATCGCTCGCCGCTGGCTCAGGCCGACAGCAGCAAGAATCACATGAGCGAAGCCCAGCAGACGGCCGCCTATCGTGCAGCGCGCCAGGATCAGGCCGGCACGTATGACCAGCGCCGCTATCTGATCGATCCGCCGCAGGGATATCGTCAGGTTGCCGATCAGGCTGCCCTCAACGACCTCGGCGAGCCCGAGTCGAAGAAGGAAAAGAAGCGCAAGAAGGATGCCGAGGCTGCGCAGCAGACCAGCAACAGCAGCTGGTGGAAGCCCTTCCAGTAAGAAGTTTTCAAAGCGGCGGCTCTAAACCGCCGCTTTTCAGTCTTCGGAACGTTTCGCTTGAAAGAAACCTCTGAGGATCTCGGCGGAGACTGTTTCGCCGAGGCCGGAATAGACTTCCGGCGCATGATGGCAGGTCGGCTGGCGATAGAAGCGCACGCCATTGTCGATACCGCCGCCCTTCGGATCTTCGGCGCCATAGTAGAGGCGACGGATGCGCGCGAACGAAATGGCCGCGGCGCACATGGTACAGGGTTCCAGCGTAACGTAGAGATCGGCGCCTGTCAGACGCTCCTGGCCCAGCTCCTCGCAGGCCAGGCGGATGGCGACGATTTCGGCGTGTGCGGTGATGTCGTTGAGTTCGCGGGTGCGGTTGCCGGCTGTGGCGATGACCTTGCCGTCGAGCACGACAACGGCGCCGATCGGCACTTCGCCGCGCTCTCCAGCATGGCGCGCTTCGGCCAAAGCAAGCTCCATGAATTGATTTGTTGCCGCCATTCAAGTTTTTCCACTTAACCGCAAGGGCGTGACCTGATAGGAACACGCGTTAAAAATTCAGGCAAACAACAAATGACGATGAATGACAAGCCCAAGCGGCCTGGGTCTAAACCCTTTGCTGGCGATAAGAAGACGGTAAAACGCGATGGCGCGAAGCCTGCAAAGGCCGCAGCCGTTAAAGCTGCGGATGAGAGCACGGTCGACGATGGAAAGGCCGAGCGCATTTCCAAGGTGATGGCGCGCGCCGGCGTGGCTTCGCGCCGCGATATCGAGCGCATGATCCTGGATGGTCGCGTCAAGCTGAACGGCGTGTTGCTCGATACGCCCGTAGTCAACGTGACCCTTACCGACAAGATCGAAGTCGACGGCGTGCCGATCCGCGGCATCGAACGCACGCGTCTGTGGCTCTATCACAAGCCGGCCGGCCTCGTGACCACCAATGCCGATCCGGAAGGGCGGCCGACCGTTTTCGACAATCTGCCGGACGAGCTGCCGCGCGTCATGTCGATCGGCCGCCTCGACATCAATACCGAAGGCTTGTTGCTGCTGACCAATGACGGTGGCCTTGCCCGCGTTCTGGAACTGCCGACAACTGGTTGGCTGCGCCGCTATCGCGTCCGCGCTCATGGCGAGATCGATCAGGAGGCTCTCGACAAGCTGAAGGAAGGCATCGCCGTCGACGGCGTGCTTTATGGCTCGATCGACGCGACGCTCGACCGCACGCAAGGGTCCAACGTCTGGATCACCATGGGCCTGCGCGAAGGCAAGAACCGAGAAATCAAGAACGTGCTCGGCGCGCTCGGCCTCGAGGTCAACCGCCTGATCCGCATTTCCTATGGCCCGTTCCAGCTCGGTGAGCTGCCGGAAGGCCATGTGCTCGAGGTGCGCGGCCGCACGCTGCGTGACCAGCTCGGCCCGCGTCTGGTCGAAGACGCCAAGGCGAATTTCGATGCGCCGCTCTATAACGCCCCGGCCGTTGCCGAGCCCGAAGAGGCGGACGCCAAGCCGGCTCGGACGGCCAAGGAAGAGCGCCCGCGTCGGGAGCGCCCCGAAGACAAGCGCGAGCGTGCGCTCAGCCGCCTCGATACGAAGCGCGATGCCAAGCGCGACGATCGCCGTGAAGGCGGCCGCGATGGTGGTCACAAGGACGACGATAAGGCGAAGCGCCAGCCGCTCGGCCCGCGTCGCAGCGCCAATGTCTGGATGGCGCCTGGTGCCCGTCCGCTCGGCGAAAAGGCGGCCGCAAAGGCTGCGAAAAATGCAAAGACCGCCTCCCGGCGTGGCGAGCCTGAACGCCCGCAGCGTGGCGGCTTCGACCGTCCGGATGAAGGCCCGCGCGTTCGTATCAATCGCGTCGACGAGGGCGATGGCGAATGGATTCGTTCGAGCGAGGAAGCTCCGCGCCGGTCGCGTGGCGATGACGAGGGCTTTGACCGCAAGCGTTCCGACCGTCCCCGTGGCGACCGCTCATTCGGCGATCGTCCTCCGCGTGGCGACCGTCCTTTTGGTGACAAGCCTCGTGGAGATAGACCATTCAGCGATCGCCCCCGCGGCGAACGCGGCTCGCGGCCGGAGGGCGGCGACCGTCCCCGTGCGAAGTCTTTCCAGGGTGAGGCACGCTCGGAGCGTCCCCGTGGCGAACGCCCCTATGGTGATCGTCCGGCGCGGGGTGATAGGCCTTTCGGCGACAAGCCTCGCGGCGATCGTCCCTATGGCGACAAACCTCGTGGTGACAGGCCGTTCAGCGATCGTCCCCGTGACGACCGCCGGCCCCGCGCCGAGGGTGAGGAGCGTCCGCGCGGCAGGTCTTTCGGCGGCGAACAGCGGTCCGACCGTCCCCGCGGCGATCGTCCGTTTGGAGACCGTCCGCAGGGCGAGCGGTCCTTCGGTGATCGCCCGGCCGGCAAGCCCTTTGGCAAGAAGCCGGGCGGCGGTAAATCCTTCGGCGGCAAGCCGGGTGGAAAGCCCGGTGGTTCGCGCGGCTTCGGCGGCAAACCGGGTGGCGCTGGTCGTCCCTCGGGCGGACCACGCGGCGGCTCCGGTCGGGGTGGCCCCGGCAGAGGCGGCCCCAAGGGCGGCAGGGGCTGACGCGCGGTGAGGATCGTCGGCGGTGAGTTTCGCGGTCGCTCGCTTGCAACGCCGAAGTCGAACGACATTCGTCCGACGGCGGATCGCACGCGCGAAAGCCTGTTCAATATTCTGAGCCATGCCTATCCGGAAGCCATGGACGGCACCCGGATGATGGATGTGTTTGCCGGCACCGGCGCAGTCGGGCTGGAGGCAGCCTCGCGCGGCTGCCGTCACGTGCTCTTCGTCGAAAGCAGCGTCGAGGGCAGAGGGCTTCTCTGGGAAAACATCGATGCGCTCGGTCTGCATGGCCGCACGCGCATGCTGCGGCGTGACGCGACGGATCTCGGCAGCGTTGGCAATCTCGAGCCTTTCGATTTTCTCTTCGCCGATCCACCCTATGGCAAGGGGCTCGGCGAGAAGGCTTTTGCGGCCGCCGCCGCCGGTGGCTGGCTGGTGCCGGGCGCTTTGGCGATCCTCGAGGAGCGTGCCGACGTGATCGTTGCCGCGCCGCCCGATTTTCTGTTTCTGGAGGAGCGGACCTTCGGCGACAGCAAGATGCATTTCTTCCGTTACCAGCCGCTGGTGACCTGACGGGGGAAGGAGAAGGACATGGGCGATTATGCTGATTTCGTCGGCAGCGACTATACGCTCGCCGCTTCCGGCACGCCGAGCGTCGCAGTTGCCTTCGGCTGTGGCGGTGCGCGCGGTCTCGCCCATATTCATATCATAGAGGCGCTGGACGAGCTCGGCATCCGCCCGGTTGCTATTGCTGGTGCCTCCATCGGCTCCATCATGGGTGCGGCCATGGCGGTCGGCATGAGCGGTGCCGAAATCCGTGACCATACGCTTGCAACGGTCGGCAATCGCCCTGCGGTGCTCAACAAGATCTGGAGCCTGCGGCCGGTCAGCATGCGCAGCATTCGCTTCGGCCAATTCAATCTCGAACGCATTCTCCGGACGTTTTTGCCGGCGGCCTTCCCCGAAAATTTTTCAGAATTGCATATACCGCTCAAGGTGGTGGCGACCGATTACTATCAGCAGGCCGAAGTGGTGATCGAGAAGGGCGAGCTCTTTCCGGTGCTTGCCGCCTCTGCTGCCATTCCGGCCGTCTTCATGCCGGTCAGACTCGGAGATCGCGTGATGATCGACGGCGGCATCATGAACCCGGTTCCCTACGAGCATCTGGCCGGGCTTGCCGATATCATCATCGGTATCGACGTCGTCGGTGGCCCGGAGGGCGGCGGCAGGCATATTCCGAACCGCATCGAGAGCCTGTTCGGTGCCGGCCAGCTCACCATGCAGTCCAATATTGCCTTGAAGCTGCGCCTGCAGGCGCCGCAAATCTTCCTGCGTCCCGCCGTCGGCCGCACCGGCGTCCTCGATTTCCTGAAGGCGCGCGACATTCTCGCCATGTCGGCCGGCGTCAAGGATGAACTGAAATTCGCCCTTGATCGGGTTATCACGGCGAAGAACTAGTATTCAGCAAAAGCCGCTGGGCGAGTCTTGCGCCAAAAGCAAATGAAGGCGGCTAAACCCGCTCCGGCTCTTCCTGCGGCAGTGCCACAAGATCGTCGGCGTCGCTGTATGTCTCCGCCGCCCGCTTCGGCTTGACCAGCGGCTCAGGCTTGACAGGGCGCGAATAGAGCATATCGGTTCCGGCTTGCAGGCCTTCGCTGACCTGCAGCACCAGCCGTTGCTCGTCGCGCTTGCGGATATCCTCCCCGATCTCATAGGCTTCCGCTTCGCTGACGCCGAGCGCTTCCAAGGTGCGACGGCCGAAGAGCAGGCCGGATTCCAGCGTCTCGCGCAGTTCGTAATCCACGCCCTTGTGGCGCAGCTCGATCGAGTGAACGCGGTCGTAGGAGCGCACGAAGATGCGCGCATGCGGATAGTCCGTCTGCACGAGCTCGACGATCTTATCGGTCACATCGCGCAGATGCGTGCTCACGACGACGATCTTGGCGCGGTCGATGCCGGCGGAGCGCAGCACGTCCTTGCGGGTGCCGTCGCCGAAATAGATGCGGAAGCCGAAGCTCGATGCCTGGCGGATGCGGTCGGCGGAGAAATCGATCACGGTCACGTCGCGGCCGCTCGCAAGCAGGATCTGCGCGGCGATCTGGCCGAAACGGGAGAAGCCGATCATCAGGACATCGGAGCCGGCGCCCTCGAAATCCTCTTCCAGCTCCTCTTGTGCATCGCCCTTGACGAGGCGCTTCGCAAGCGCGGAGCTGAGCGGCGTCAACGCCATCGACAGCGTCACCATGGCAATCAGCATCGAGGCAGTGTTGGCCGAGAAGAGGCCGCTGCTGGCGCTGGCCGCGCTGAAGAGCACGAAGCCGAATTCGCCGCCTTGCGGGAGCAATCCGGCAATGCGAATGGCATCGTTGTGCGCAGAACCCGCCACGCGACAAAGCGTATAGATCACCACCGCTTTGATCACCATCATGACGGGAACGGCAAGCAGGATCATGAGCCAATTGTCGAGGATGACGTCGAGTTTCAGCGACAGGCCAACGGCGATGAAGAAAATGGCGAGCAGCACGCCTCGGAAGGGCTCGATGTCGGCTTCCAGCTCATGGCGATAAGAGGATTCCGCCAGCATCACGCCGGAGAGAAAGGCGCCCATCGCCATGGAAAGCCCGGCAAGCTGCATCAGCGTCGCAGACCCCATGACGACGAAGAGGGCGGCGGCAATCATCGCCTCGCGCGCGCCGGTGCGTGCGATCACCTGAAAGAGCGGTGTCAGCAGATAGCGGCCGGCGATGATCATCGCCGCAACCGCGCCGACGGCGATGGCGAGGCTTGGCAGCGGATTGGCGGTCTCTTTCGCTCCGTCGAGCACGGTGATCAGCGCCAGCAACGGCACGATCGCGAGATCCTGCAGCAGCAGCACCGAGAAGGAGCGCTGGCCGTATTTCGTGTTGACGTCGCCCTGCTGCTCGAGGATCTGCATCGCAAAGGCGGTCGAGGACAGCGCTAGGCCGAAGCCGATGATGATGCTGCCCTTCCAGCCGGCAATACCACCGAGATAGGATGCGACCATCAGCGCAAGCCCGCTGAAGACCACCTGCGCCGTGCCAAGGCCGAAAATATCGCGCCGCATCTGCCATAGGCGGGAGGGCTTCAATTCCAGACCGATGATGAAGAGCAGGAAGACGACGCCGAGTTCGGCGACGGCCAGCACGGCCTCGCTATCACCGATGCTATGCAGGATCGGGCCGATCACCACGCCGGCGGCGAGATAGCCGAGCACTGTGCCGAGCCCGAGTTTCTTGAAGATCGGCGCCGTGACGACGGCACCTCCGAGCAGCAGCAGGGTTTCGGTGAAAAGCGTATTGGGGGCGGACATCGTCTGTTTCTTTCCGTGGGGCAGGCGGTGTTGCGACGCGCGGCCATGATAAACAACCATGCGTGAAGAGATTAGAACAAGAATCGGCTTTGCCGCCCCTTGATGCTTTATGTAGTGCACAATAAATGGAACGCGAAGGAAAGGCCAAGTCATGACCTCAGAAATCGATTCCGCCACTCTGCTTTCCCGTGCCAGCCAGTTGATCGACCTCGCCCGGAAAGCCGGTGCGGATGCGGCCGATGCCGTCGTAGTGCGGTCGAGGGCTCATTCCGTCAGCGTGCGTCTCGGCAAGGTCGAAGGCACCGAATCCTCCGAGAGCGACGACTTCTCGCTCAGGGTCTTCGTCGGCAATCGTGTCGCCAGCGTCTCGGCCAATCCCGGCTTCGATCTGACCGCGCTTGCCGAGCGTGCCGTGGCCATGGCCAAGGTTTCTCCCGAAGATCCCTTTGCCTGCCTCGCCGACGAGGCGGATCTCGCCAAGAGCTATCCCGATCTCGAATTGTTCGACCCGACCGAGGTTTCTACACAGCAGCTGCGCGAAGCGGCGCTTGCGACCGAGGCTGCCGCGCTCGCTGTTCCCGGTGTCACCAATTCTTCCGGCGCCGGCGCTTCCGCCGGCATGGGCGGCCTCGTGCTTGTGACGTCGCATGGCTTCGCCGGCCATTATATGGGCTCGCGCTTCGGGCGCTCCGTCAGCGTCATTGCCGGCGAAGGTACAGGCATGGAGCGCGACTATGATTTCGACAGCCGCCTCTATTTCGCCGACCTCGACGCTGCCGAGGAGATTGGCCGCCGCGCCGGCGAGCGCGTGGTCAAGCGCGTCAATCCGCGTCAGGTTCCGACGGACAAGAACGTCACCGTCGTGTTCGATCCGCGCGTGGCACGTGGCTTCGTCGGTCATATTGCCGGCGCCATCAACGGCGCCTCCGTCGCCCGCAAGACCAGCTTCCTGCGCGACAAGATGGGCCAGCAGGTGCTGAAGGCAGGTCTCTCGATCACGGATGATCCGCTGATCGTGCGCGGCCCGTCTTCTCGCCCCTTCGACGGTGAGGGTATCTCCGGCAAGCGGCTCGTCATGATCGAGGACGGCGTGCTGAAATCCTGGTTCCTGTCGACTGCGACGGCGCGGGAAATCGGCGGCGGCCTGAAGACCAATGGCCGCGGCGTCCGCGGCGGCACGTCCGTATCACCCGCTTCCACCAACCTGGCGCTGGAGCCGGGCGATATCTCGCCCGAGGAGCTGATCCGCAATGTCGGAACGGGCTTCTACGTCACCGAGCTGATAGGCCAGGGAGTGAACATGATCACCGGCGAATACAGTCGTGGCGCCACCGGCTTCTGGATCGAAAATGGTGAGTTGACCTTCCCTGTTTCGGAGGTGACCATCGCTTCCAACCTGAAGGACATGTTCATGCGCGTCACGCCGGCAAACGATATCGATCGCGATTTCGGCATCGCTGCTCCGACACTTGCGATCGAAGGCATGACGCTGGCGGGCCGCTGAGAACAGAGCGGAGATTGGAATTAGTGAATGATCGATAGCCAGAAGGCCGGCCAATTGAGCGATGTGGACCTGATTGTCGGTGCCGCGCTCCAGGCGGGCAAGATCGCTCTCGGTTTCTTCCGGCAATCGCCTGAAGTCTGGTGGAAGAACAACGGCCAGTCCCCGGTCAGTGCCGCCGATTTTGCCGCCAATGAAAGCCTTGCCGCTACCCTGCGTACGGCCAGACCCGATTATGGCTGGCTCTCCGAGGAAACCGATGATGATGCCGAGCGGCTGAAGCACGAGACCGTCTTCGTCGTCGATCCGATCGATGGCACAAGAGGCTTTCTCTCGGGTCTGGATCTGTGGTGCGTCAGCGTCGCCATCGTCACCGATGGCAGGCCCGTGGTGGGTGTCCTCTATGCGCCGGCGCTGGACGAACTCTTCGTGGCGACCGCCGACGGGCAGGCGCTGAAGAACGGCCAGCCGATCAGCGTTTCGCAAAGGGTTGGCGACGATATTCATCGGCTGGCAACCGGCGAGGAGATGCTGAAGGGCTTCGATCCGGATTTCCGCAAGACGGTCGAGCGGGTCAAGCACGTGCCCTCGCTTGCCTATCGCCTCGCTATGGTGGCGGACGGGCGCCTCGAAGGGACCATCGTCAAGCGCAACTCCCATGACTGGGATCTGGCCGCTGCCGATCTCATTCTGGAACGCGCCGGCGGCGCGCTCGTGGACCTTTCGGGCAATGCGCTGCGCTACAATCGCGCCGAAGTATCGCATGACGAACTTTGCGGTGCATCGGCATCGCAATTACCGGAGTTTCTCCGCCAGCTTTCACATCGACGAGACGGTTGACCTTTCGGTCAAAATCCCGCAGATGAAGGGCGGAGGGGGACGATAGCAGAAAGAGACGAAAATGACTGATACCAGCGGCAAAAAGCAGCTCCTGCACCTTGTCTTCGGCGGTGAATTGGAAAACCTCGAAGAGGTCCAGTTCCGCAATCTCAACGAGCTCGATATCGTCGGCATGTATCCCGATTATGCGAGCGCGCTGACGGCGTGGAAGTCCAAGGCGCAGCAGACCGTTGACAACGCCCACATGCGTTATTTCATCGTCCACCTGCATCGCTTGCTCGATCCGCAGGAAAAAGCGGCATCCTGAGGTCGCCTCGCACCGAATTTTGCATTTGATATCTCCGTCCGGTGAGGCGTTATCGCTTTAAATCCGGCCATGAAGCAGTATCTTTGACACAATAAGAACGAAAATTAGGCTGTTTATTCGGCCGGTTGATAATCGGGATTTGGCATTGATGGTGATCAGCTGGGATAGGAGGCGAACGAAATGAGTAGCCTCAGGGCGCGTCTTGCCTTGAGCGCCTATCGTTTTGGCGGGATCGCCGTCTATCCGTTCATCGGGCCTTATCTCACCGTTCGCGCGGCCAAGGGCAAGGAAGACAGTTCCCGCAAGCTGGAGCGCTCGGGCTATGCGAGCGCCAATCGTCCGCAAGGGCCGTTGATCTGGTTTCACGCGGCAAGCGTGGGTGAAACCTCGGCCGTCATTCCGTTGATCCGCGAAATCCGTCGTCGCGATATTCACGTCATCCTGACGACGGGCACGATGACCTCGGCGAAGGTAGCGCATCAGCGCCTTGGCGAAGAGGTCATCCATCAATACGTGCCGCTCGATCTCAAGCCCGCCATCAAGCGCTTCCTCGAATATTGGCAGCCCGATTGCGCCATTTTCGCCGAATCCGAGATCTGGCCGACGACGATCATGGAGCTTGGCCGCAGGCGTATCCCGCAGATTCTCGTCAATGCCCGCATGTCGGATCGATCCTTTGAACGGTGGAGCCGGCACCTCTCGCTTGCCGAGGCGCTGTTTGAAAATCTGGCGCTGGTCGTGGCCCAGTCCGACCTCGATGCCGAACGCTTCCGCGATCTCGGCGCCTTGCAGGTCTTGAAATCAGGCAATCTCAAGGTGGATACGGACGCACCGTCCTACGATGCGCCGATACTTGCCAGCTACATGAAGCAGATTGGCGACCGCAAGACCTGGGCTGCGGTCTCCACTTTCGAAGGTGAGGAGGGTGCTGCAGCCTCTGTCCACTCGATGCTGAAGGAGCACAACGGCCAGCTTACCATCATCGTGCCGCGCCATCCCGAGCGCGGCGACGCGATCGAAGCGATGCTCGTCGAACAGGGCCTGAAAGTGGCGCGCCGCACCCGCAACGACATCCTTTCGCCCGATGTCGATGTCTTCCTCGGTGATACGATCGGCGAGATGGGGCTTTATCTGCGGATGACCGAAGTCGCCTTCATGGGCAAATCGCTGTTCAACGAAGGCGGCCAGAATCCGCTGGAGCCGGCGATGCTCGGCTGCGCGATCCTGACGGGCGGCCATGTCCAGAATTTCCGCGATTCCTATCAGCTGCTCGCTCGCCGCGGCAGCGCCCGCATGGTGCGTGATACCGAGATGCTGGCGCGCGGTGTGCATTATTTGCTGACCAACGACACGGCGCGGCGCGGCATGATCGATGCCGGCTTCGCAGCCGTGCATGAAATGCGCGGCGCGTTGGCCGCAACGGTTAAGGGCCTGGAGCCCTATATCAATCCGCTTTCGGTGAAGGCGCGGCTGATGCCGAAGACGATGGCGAACGGATAAGAAGGTAATGGCATGACGGCGGTCAAGACGGGAGCGATTGCGGGCATTCTTTTCGACAAGGACGGCACGCTGCTCGACTATGACCAGAGTTGGCTGCCGGTCAATCGCGAGCTTGCCAGGATCGCGGCTCAGGATGATCCCATCTTGGCGGATCACCTTTTGTCCGCCTGCGGCATGGACCCAATCACCGGACATATCGTGCCCGACAGTCTGCTCGCGGCCGGCAATACCAGGCAGATTTCCGAGGGACTGGTGGCCGCCGGCTCGAAAGTGAGTGTCTCGGAACTCGTGGAGAAACTCGACGCGCTCTTTGCCCATGCGGCCGATTTTTCCTCGCCGGTCACCGATCTCGCCGCCTTCTTCCAGCGCCTGCATGCGCGTGGCTACAAGCTCGGCGTTGCCTCCAGCGACAATGAGCGCTCCATCCGCCAGACGGCGCGCCGCTTCGGCTTCATCGATTATCTCGATTATATCGCCGGCTACGACAGCGGCTTCGGCACCAAGCCGGAGCCTGGCATGGTGCTCGGCTTCTATGCGGCGACGGGCCTTTCGCCCGCGCAGGTCGCCGTCGTCGGTGACAACAATCACGACCTCTATATGGGTCGCAATGCCGGCGTCGGTCTGACCGTCGGCGTGTTGACGGGAACGGGTTCGCGAGAGACGCTGACGGCCGCATCCGACTATTGCCTCAATGACATTACCGAGCTGGAGGGCCTGCTCATGCCTGTGGCGCAATCGGCCTGATCCCGGCAATGGCTTGCTTTTTCACGCAATCTGCCCTTTCTTGCCGGTTCGTCGCAGGCGCAAGAATAGGGCTGGATTAGCGAAATGGTATCGGAAGCCCCACCTTTCTGGTGGCGAAAGCCGGATTGGCGTGCCTGGGGGCTCTCACCCTTTTCCTTCCTGTATGGCCGTATCGCCGGACATCGCATGGTCAATGGCAAGCGCGCCTCCGTGCCAGTGCCGGTCATTTGCGTCGGCAATTTCACGGTCGGCGGCGCGGGCAAGACGCCGACGGCGCTGGCGCTCGCCCAGGCTGCCAAGGCTAAGGGGCTAAAGCCCGGTTTCCTCAGCCGGGGTTATGGCGGCTCGCTCGATGTCACGACGGTCGTCGATCCCGCCCATCACCATGCCACGGCTGTCGGCGATGAGCCGCTATTGCTGGCTCGCGAGGCACTGACGGTCATTGCCCGTCGCCGGGCCGACGGTGCCGAAAGGCTCGTGCGCGAGGGCGCCGACCTCATCATCATGGATGACGGTTTCCAGAGCGCACAGCTCGCCATCGACTACGCTCTTGTGGTGATCGATGCCGGCAGAGGCATCGGCAACGGCCACCTCGTACCAGGCGGTCCTGTGCGTGCGCCGTTGCGCACCCAGCTTCTTTATGCATCCGCTCTCTTGAAGGTCGGGGAGGGCAACGACGCCGATCGCGTCGTTCGCCTTGCGGCAAGGGCGGGGAAGCCTTTCTTCGCCGCGAGCGTCAAGGTACGCGGGCAGGAGGATCTACGCGGCCGCAAGGTCCTTGCCTTTGCGGGCATTGCCGATCCGGCGAAATTTTTCCGAACGGTCGAGACGCTGGGGGCTGATATCGCCGTGCGGCGCAGCTTCGGGGATCACGAACATCCCGGCGACGACGAGGTCTCCGACATGCTCGATATAGCCTCGCGCGAAGGGCTGGAAATCGTCACCACGTCGAAGGACTACGTGCGCCTGATCGGTCACCATGGCCGTGCCGACGAATTGCTGCAGCGCTGCAGGGTCATCGAGATCGATATGGTCTTTGATGATCCTCAGGCTCCAGCGCTGATTCTCGACAGGGCGATCGCAGCCGCGCGTGAGCGCCGCTTGCGGGAAAAGCGCAATAGCAAAGCAGCTTAGAGCCAGGTCCGGTTATCCAGCGTTGAAAATCAGCGCTTCTGATTGGGAAGGGCGCCTGCGCGCTTTTCGGCCTCGAACGAGGTGATGACGTCGGCATAGGGCTCCTGGCGGGCGACGCTCCAGTAGCGCAGCTCATCGAGAGCGATATGCTTGCCGGTCATGGCGCAGACGACATAGGAGCCCGGCATCAGGATCTGGAAATCGCCGTCGAGATAGCGAATTTTCGCCTCGCGGTTTCCATGTCCTTCAAAAAGATTCATCTGACGCCGTCCTTGATCTCTGTCATCCGTTTGCCATACCGCACTACAGCGCCGCGCGTCAAATACGACGCGCAAAGGCAGCTGTAGCACTTTAAAGCTGCTGCATAATTTTCCGGACTATTTTCAGGAAAAGTTCCCTTCGAAGACGGCAGGTGTCAGCTGCGTCCGAACAGCCGTTCGATGTCCGTAAGCTTCAGCTCTATATAGGTCGGCCTGCCGTGATTGCATTGTCCGGAGCCGGGTGTTGCCTCCATCTGACGCAAAAGCGCATTCATCTCTTCCGGGCGCAGGCGCCGGCCCGAGCGCACCGAGCCATGGCATGCCATGGTTGCCGCGATATATTCCAGCTTGGCGGCAAGGCCGGAGGCGGTGTCCCACTCGGCGATTTCGTCGGCCAACTGACGGACCAGACCCTGCGCGTCGACCTCGCCCAGCATGGCCGGCGTCTCGCGAACGGCGACAGCGCCGGGACCGAATCGTTCGATCGCCAGCCCGAGCTCGCCGAGCTCCTCGGCAAATACCATCAGCCGGTCGCAATCCTCTTCCGGCAGGTCGATGATCTCTGGAATGAGCAGCACCTGCGAGGGTAGGCGCTTCGAATGCAGGGCCTTGCGCATCGTCTCGAACACCAGCCGTTCATGCGCGGCGTGCTGGTCGACGATGACGAGCCCGTTCTCCGTCTGGGCGACGATGTAGTTTTCGTGCAGCTGCGCGCGCGCAGCGCCCAGCGGGAAGCGTGCCGGCTCTTCGGCCCGCGCCGGCTCTGTTGGCGGCGCGACTTCGGCACGCGCTGTCGGCATCACCAGTCCGTCAAACGCCGCCTGCGGCCTCTCGGCAAAGCTGTAGCCCGCCGTTGCCGCTGGTCGCTCATAGGGGCGGGATGGTGAAGTTTCGGCCGTCCACGCAGTCGTTGAGGGCGAAGGGCGCCAACCCGGCTGGAAACCGGAGCGTCCGGCGGTAAATGCGCGCAGCATGCCGTCGGCGCCGGTCGTGGCGGCACGGTCGCCCTCGCGCGCCAGGGCTTCACGCACCGCGCCGACGATCAGGCCGCGCACCAGCCCCGGATCGCGGAAGCGCACATCGGATTTTGCCGGATGCACATTGACGTCGACCAGAGCGGGATCGAGGGTCAGCGAAAGAACGGCGATGGGATAGCGTCCAGCGGGAATCGTTTCGGCATAAGCGCCGCGGATCGCCGACAGGATCAACTTGTCCTGCACCGGCCGGCCGTTGACGAAGGCATATTGATGCGCGGAGTTGCCGCGATTGAAGGTCGGCACGCCGGCAAAGCCGGTGAGGCTCACATCCTCGCGCTCCGCATCGAGAGCAATGGCGTTGTCCTTGAAATCGGCTCCGAGGATCTGCGCCATGCGGGCAAGATGGTCGTCGCCGGTCGCGGGAAATTCCAGCGTCGAGCGGTCGCTGCCCGACAAAACGAAGCGCACGCGCGGAAAGGCGATCGCCATACGTTTGACGACTTCGGTGATCGCGGCCGCCTCCGCCTTCTCGGTCTTCAGGAATTTCAGGCGCGCGGGCGTGGCGAAGAACAGGTCGCGCACCTCGACGATCGTGCCGGGATTGGCAGCCGCCGGGCGTAGATGCAGAACCTTGCCGCCAGCAACCGCAATTTCGGCACCACCGGCCGCGCCCACCCTGCGGCTTGCGATCGAGAGCTTCGCCACCGAGCCGATGGAGGGCAGGGCCTCGCCGCGAAAGCCGAGGGTGCGGATATCTTCCAGCGTCTCGGAAATCTTCGAGGTGCAGTGTCGCCGGACCGCAAGCTCGAGATCCGCCTCTTCCATGCCGGAGCCGTTGTCGGTCACCCTGAGTAGCGCCTTGCCGCCGCCTGCGGTCGCGATTTCGATGCGTGTCGCGCCGGCATCGAGCGCGTTTTCGATCAGCTCCTTGGCCGCACTTGCCGGGCGCTCGATGACTTCGCCGGCTGCGATCTGGTTGATCAGTGTTTCGGAGAGTTGCTTGATGGCCATGGCGTCATTGTCGTGGATTCGCGGCGGTGTGGAAAGAGGAAAGGCGATTGTCCGGTCATGATCCACCCGTTTCCATCCGAGGCTTTGTTAAGAAATTTAATCAATGTTTAAGGGAATGATGACAGGTTGCCGAGACAGAACTTGAAATGACCGCAGGTGGCGCGTTTCGTGCATGCTGACGGCTCTTGATGGCAGGTTGGTGGCCGTCAACTTTCATGAGCCAGGTGCCATCTGCTTCAAGTGTCAAGGCCAGCATGCAATTTCCACGAACTTGCCTTGCAGAGCGAATACCGCCCTGTCGATTTGCCGTGTTGTGAAACTGATTGAGTGTAGGAATCCGACGAATGACTGCCGAGATTGAAAAGGCAGCTTTGGCAATGACGACGGCTGATGCGCCTTTCGGCGGCAGTCTGCAGACGATGTTCTTCGATGCCTTTTGCGATGGTCTTTCCAGCGCCTTTTTCGCCTATGACAAGAACGACCAGTTGCTGTTTGCCAGCCGTCAGATTCTGAACTTTTTCCCGATAGAGCCGGAATTCCTGCAACCGTCCACGCGGCTGCGCGACTTTCTGAGCGCCGTCTTCGATACGGGCGTGCGCTATCAGCGCCACCAGACCAAAACGGCCGCTAATCGCGACGATTGGATATCGCAGCGCATAGCCTCGCATTGGCGTGAACGCTTCGAGACGACCGAGCATTTCACCGACGACCGCTGGGTGCGCATCCTCAATCGGCGGCTATCGTCGGGCATCGGCTTTTGCATCATGTCAGACGTTTCCGAAGTCAAGAAGCGCGAGGAGCAGTGGCGCATCGACATGGAACGCGTGCAGCTGACCGAGGATATTCTCGACAATCTGCCGTTTCCGGTTTTCGTCAAGGACCAGAACCTCGTCTACGTCGCGGTCAACCGGGCGTTCTGCGACAAATATCAGACGGCGGCGGACGAAGTGCGCGGTCGCAAGAGCATCGACATCTTCTCCACCGACCTTGCCAATCGTTTCCATGAGAGCGACCGGCATGTGATCGAGACCGGCGAAATGTCGATCTCGCGGCAACGCCAGATCGCCCGCGACGGCGTCGAACGCGATATCGTCACCCGCAAGCAGCGCATCGGCAAGCCGGGGCGCTATTTCCTGGTCTGCACCATGCAGGACCTGCCCAAGGATGGCGGCGATTTCGACGAGTTCGCGCTGGCATCGAGCATCCGGGAAAACAGCGATCGCTCCTACCGCCGCGCTTATGTGCCGATGGTTGCGCTGCAGACCATTTCGCGCCGCCCGGCCGCCATGGAGACCTTCGTTCCGGAGAATTTCAGCGGCCGCAAGGTACTCGTGGTCACGTCTGATTTCGCTGCTGAAACCGCGGCTCTGAAGGCGCTCGAGAAATATGGCTTCGAAGCTTGCGTCGTCCACAACGAGAACGAAGAGGCGGCATTTCTGGACGTGGCGAGCGAGCACGGCGTCAAGATCGATCTGGTCATCGTCGACAACCAGCTCGGTAAGCGCGGGATTGAGCTGGCCGAGCGGCAGAACCTCGCCGCGCTGTCGTTGAACGGATCGCAGCTCGCAACCGAGCTTGCCTTCCTGATCGCGCGTCATTTCAATCGCAACATCCGTGGCGAGCTTGGCGAGATCGCGGAGTCAGGGCTTGCGCCCGAATGGCGGCGTGTGCCCGGCGAGGAGCGCCGAGCGCAGATTCTGGTCGCCGAGGATAATGACATCAATCAGATCGTCTTCTCGCAGATTCTTGAGGGATTGGGATATAGCTATGTGATTGCCGCAAGCGGCGACGAGGCGGTGCGCTTGTGGCAGGAACATCGTCCGGAACTGATCCTGATGGACATTTCGCTGCCAGGGCTGAATGGCTTTGAATCCACCCGGCTGATCCGTGGCGCGGAAAAGGGCAGCGGCTCCCATACGCCGATTATCGGCGTGCTGACGCAGGCTTTCGAGCGTGATCGCAAGGAATGCGCCGAGGTCGGCATGGACGACGTCATCCTGAAGCCGGTCAGTCCCGATATCATCGAGACTGTATTCCAGAAGCATATGCGCGGTGCCCTGAAGGCGCAAAATAGATAAATGTTACAATGATATCACCTCCGACGGCAACTTATCGCCGGCGTCGAATGACTGTCGTCTTGGCATCCTTTATTAAGACTTCCTCGGCATGCTTTTCCCCCGGGTGGAGAAAAGGTCGGAACCAAATATGAAATCGACTGAGATGCTGCCGGGACCAGTCAGTCAGGAGCCGCAGGTAATCGCTTATACCGATCCGCTCACCGGATTGGGCAATCGCCATCGCATGCGCGAGCGTGCGCGTGCGCTTTCGCTCGAGCGTGCCGGCGATCCGGCACCCTTCACGATCGGGATTGTCAATCTCGATGCCTTCAAGCCGATCAACGACCTGTTCGGCGTCGAGGCGGGGGATGAGATCCTCTGCCAGGTTGCCCATCGTCTCAAGGCCTGCATACCCGACGGCGCGATGGTCACGCGTCATGATGGCGACGAGTTCGCCTTTGTGCTGCCGCTTGTCTTCGAGCGCGTCGGTGCCGAGAAATTCGGGCAGATGATCCGCGAAGTGCTGTCGGCGCCCTATGATCTCGGCGACCGCAATGTCCGCCTTTCCGCCTCCTTCGGCTTCGCCATCCACCCTTTCGCCGGAGAAGAGTTCGACGATCTCCTGAAAAATGCGGATACGGCGCTCTATCGCTCCAAGCGTCGCGGCCGCGGCCAGATTACTGTTTATTCCAGAGAGATTGCACAGGAGATGAAGCGTGCGACGCAGCTCGAGCAGGCGCTGCGCAATGCTATCATTTCCGACTCCATCGACGTGCATTTCCAGCCGATCGTCTCGCTTGCCAACAACATGGTTCTCGGCTTCGAGGCCCTGGCACGCTGGAACGATCCGGATCTCGGCTTCGTCTCGCCCGCTGTCTTCGTGCCGCTTGCCGAGGAGCGAGGCTTTATCGACGCCCTATCCGAAACGCTGCTGCGAAAGGCGGCGGAGGCAGCACTCGCGTGGCCACGCGAACTGTTCCTGTCCTTCAATCTCTCTTCGGCACAGCTGATGGACCCAGGCACGAGCAGCAGCATTCTAGCCATCCTGACGCGCGCCGGTCTGGACCCGCATCGTCTCGAACTTGAAATCACCGAAACCGCGGTCATGAGCTCGGCCGATACTGCCCATCGCATCATCGCCGATCTTCGCGCGGTCGGCGTGCGTATCTCGCTCGATGATTTCGGCACCGGCCAGTCCAGTCTCGGGCGCTTGCGCGAATTCATCTTCGACAAGGTCAAGATCGATCGGGCTTTCGTCTCGCGCATGAATTCGGACCGGGCATCGGAACATATCATCAAGGCCGTTCTTGCCATGTGCGAAGGGCTTGAATTGCGCGTGGTCGCAGAGGGCATAGAAGAACATGCGGAAGCGGCAAAGCTGAAGGCACTCGGCTGCGCCATGGGGCAAGGCTATTATTTCGGAAAGCCGACAGACAGCGCTTCGACGCTTCGTTATCTGCAGACCCATTATTTCGATCTCAGCAGCGAGCGTGAAATCGCCTAGATCCGGAAAAGCAATTCTGGAAAGTCAGTCAAAGAAAGCGGCGGCCGATATGGCCGCCGCTTCTGCATTTCGTCTGACCTATATTGGCTCGTTGCCGATATTTACTTGTTGGTGGTCGACGAAGTGGTCGTGCTGTCCGTCCCCGGCATTGTCGACGTTCCGGCCGAGTTTGCGGCCTTTTCGGAGGCCTGCATCGAAAGCGTCTTGAATTCCGGCGCGGCCTTCAGGGCGTCGGCCGTCTCGGTCGTCGTCAGCTTGATGGTGCCATCCTGAGCATTCTGGGCGGCGCTGATCTTGTCGAACGGAACGGCGACGTTCTTCTGGCCCATGCCAAGGAAACCGCCGACGCCGACGACTACGGCGACGACACCGCCCTGCTTCTGCAGGATCAGGTCGTTGATGCTGCCGATGCTTTCGTTCTGACCATTATAGACCGACTGGCCCATATAGGTCCTGGCACTGATCTGGTCCGCGGACTGCACGGTCAGATAGCCACCGGCCTGATCTGTCCCTGTTGCCGGGGCAGGGGCCTGAGTGCTTTTCTGTGTCGTCGAGCTGTCCGGCTTGGTGGCATCCGGCGTTGCCGGCGCGGTCTGTGTCACCGGTGCATCGTTGCCGGTACCTCCGTTCGATGGCTGTTGCGCCTGAGCGAAAGCCATGGGTGAAAGCACGGACGCCGTAGCAAAGATTGCGCCTGCGGCGACAGAAGTGAAGAGTTTCCCAGTCATCGTGAACCTACCTTTCATTCTGATGGGCATGCTTAATCAACGCGCATGCTTACCAGCGCGAGTGGAACCTTTGTGGTGCCGACCGTTATCTTACCGGTCTTATAGGCAATGGCTCAGGTAGGTTTTGGTTCCGTCAAAAGTTGCAGAAAATCGCGTCATGCAGCTCGGAAAGAAAAGGAATATGCTGCAAAATCAGTAAATTATCACGTCGTAGGACAACCAGAAAGATTGATGGGATAACAGAACGGTTCAACGCAGATTTCAATTTTGCGCACGTCAGGACCGCCTTCCGGTTCTGCATCGCCGGTCGAAAACAATGCCGCCCTCAGCGCCGATCAGCTGAAGGCGGATCTCAATCAAAGCTTGTATGGAGGGTCGAAAATGCCTCTGACGGTCGGGCCGAGCTCCAGAAGCGCGCCGGCCTGCGGCTGCATGGAGCGGGCTTCCTCATCCAGCCCTTCCCAGGCGGTCGTCACGGCAAGCCGGTCCGCATTCTTGCCGATGAAGGCCGGGCAGGAGGGCTGCATGGCAGGCACGCGATAGCGCTCGATGCGCAGGCCGTCCGGGCTGTATTTGTCGACAAAGCCGGAGCCCCAGCGCGCATTCCAGATATAGCCGTCCGCATCGCAGACCGAGCCGTCGAGACCGCCCGGATCTTCCATGCTGTCGACCATAACGATCGGCTCGCCCGTCGGAAGCCCGGTCTCGGGATCGACGAGCACGCGCATGAGCTGGCTGACGCGCGTATCGGTGAAATAGCCGATGGTGCCATCAGGCGAGAAGCAGATGGAATTCGGGATGCTGATCTGATCGAAGATCTTGGTGACCTTGCCGCCGGCGACATGGTAGATCGCGCCCGCCTGCATCTCGGCGCGCTTGCCCATGGTGCCGATCCAGAGGGAGCCGGAAATATGCGTGCGCCCGTCATTGGAGCGATTTTCGGGCTTGTCGGCCTCGATGGCGGTATAGAAGCTCAGCTCGCCAGTCGCGATGTCGCGAAGGAAGAGGCCCTGTTCCGTGGCGATCATCTGCCGTTCCGCATCGACGCGGGCCAGCACGCTCGCCATCATCGGCAGCTCGTGAACCTTTTTCTCACCCGTTGGCAGGTGCAGTTCATGCAGTTCCTTGCCGAGGATGTTGAACCACCAGACGGTGTCCGTATCGGGGTCGTAAGTCGGGCCTTCTCCCAGGACGGAAGAGGTGTTGCAGAGAATATTGCCCTGAAAATCATGAATATCGGTCATAGATCAGGCTCCTATGGCTGCATCATAGGCATAAATGGTGGCTTTGGCGCGTTCGGCAACCTCTGCTGCGGTCATTCCCGGCTTGTAAAGGCTGGTACCGAGGCCGAAAGCCAGGATGCCTGCCTTGGTGTAATCGGCGAAATTCTTGTCCGAAACGCCACCGACTGCTGCAATGACGAGTTCCGGCGGCAGGACTGCGCGGATGGCGGTAATGCCGGAGGCGCCGAGCACGCCGGCGGGGAAGAATTTCAGGCCCGTGGCGCCGGCGCGGGCGGCCGAAAGCGCTTCCGTCGCGGTGAAGACGCCCGGCATCGTCACCATACCCTTGTCAAGGGCGCGGCTGATCACCGCAGGCTCGACATTCGGCGTCACCAGCAGATTGCCGCCGGCACCATCAAGTCTGTCGACGTCTTCCACCGTCAGCACCGTGCCGGCGCCGATCAGGCAGTCGGCCGGCGCCATCTTGGCGGCGATTTCGATAGAGCGAAACGGTTCCGGCGAGTTCAGCGGAATTTCGATGGCCGTAAAGCCTGTCTCGATCAGCGCGCCGACGATATCGGCCGTTTCCTCCGGCTTGATGCCGCGAAGAATGGCAATGAGCGGGCGCTTCATGGGCGGGAAGGGGATGCGGGTCGTCATCAGCTTTTGCTTTCTTTCTTGAACCAGATTGCTTCGGCCGCGGCGGACAGTCCGCGACGGACGGCGGCATCGGCGTCGATGGTCTTGTAATTGAGAGAGAGGCTGCGGAAGGCATCTTCATAAAGAGCCTGGAGGCGGCCAGAGGCAACGAGCGTGATGGCCGCATTCTCACCAGCCGACGTGAGCGCGCCAGCGATCTCAGCACCGATCAATGTGCCCGAGATCAGCGCCTGCGCGCCGGCGGAAATCAGCCCGTTCAGGAGCTGGCCGGAGCGGGCCGTAAACAGCAGGTTGGTGGCAAGCGCGGGCCTGTCCAGGACTGCCTTGAGGGCTGCCTCGAATGCTTTGGTATCGGCAGGCTGATCCGACGCGCCGGCAACGGCATGCGACAAGATACTGTGCTTGGTAATGATGTCGAAGAGCTCGCCGGTCATGAAGGTGGAGAAGCCCGTCACCTGGCCGTCCAGCACGCGCACCCATTTCGAATGCGTTCCCGGCATGCAGACCAGCTGTTCGCCCTTGGCGTTGGCGGCAATCGCGCCGAGCAGTTGCGTTTCCTCGCCGCGCATGACGTCAGGCACCTGCTGGCTGCGCTGCGCCAGGCCCGGTAGGATGCGGATATCGCGGGATTGGCCGGGCACGGAAACAGCACCGGTCAGGATGGCGGCGAGCGATGTCGGCGTGTCGATATATCCGGCTTCCACCCAGCCCTGGCGCGCTCCGGCCATGCCGCAGACGATGACGGGGATATCGTCAGGGGCTGAGATGGCGTCCAGATGAGCCTGCAGGACCTTGGCAAAGCCGGTTTGGGCCGCCGTGGTCATGCCTTCGCCGCTGCGGCGCTCTGCGAGAATGCTGCCGTCTTCACAGATCAGCCACAGCCGGAAACTGCTGGTGCCCCAGTCCACCGCGACATATGCGGGCTTCGTCATGAGAAATGCTCCAAGTCTTGCGTCAGAAATCTGATGTTAGAAAATGCCGCCATCGACGGTGATGGCCTGTCCGGTCATGGCGCCCGAGCAGTCCGATGCCAGGAAAAGCACCGGCCCGACCAGATCGTCGGCGTTGAGCACGCGCTTCAGGCATTGCCGCTCGACCGTCTTGGCCATGCCGTCGTCGGTCAGCCAGAGGTCGAGCTGCCGCTGAGTGACGATCATGCCAGGCAGCACGGCGTTGACGCGGATATTTTCGGGGCCGAAGCGGCCGGCAAAGCTCTTGGTGAGCCCGATAATACCGGACTTCGCGGTCGCGTAGGAGGACAGCATCGGCGGGTTCATCTTGAAGACGATCGAGGAGAAATTGATAATCGCGCCGCCGCCGGCGGCGCGCATCCCGGGGGCGGCTGCTTGCGAGACGAAGAAGACCTGCTTCAAATTGATCGCCTGGCTGTTGTCCCAATAGTCCTCGGTCATGGTGTCGATGTCGTGCCGGTCGTCCCATGCCGCGTTGTTGACGAGCACGCGGATCGCGCCGAGATCGGACTCGACGGCTGCAACCGTGCTTTTGATCGCGCCGACGTCACGCAGATCGGCATGGTAGAAGGTAACGGGATGGGTCGATTGGCTTGAAAGCTTAGCCGCCAGCGCCTTGCTGGGCTCCTCGGCGATATCGATGAAGGCGACCTTTGCGCCCTGTTTCGCGAAGGCTTCCACGAGGCTCGCGCCGATGCCGGAGCCGCCGCCGGTGACGAGGACGGTACGATCTTTCAGATCGGGAAATTGCGCCTGGGTACCCACCGACATGTCTCCTCCCGGATAACAAAGTTCCATTATTCGGAACATAATTTGACTATGTGGAATTATCCGACTACCCTGTCGTCGTGTCAAGGATAGTGCGGCTGCGCCAGAGATAAATGAATGAGCGTGGATCTGGGTTCAGAGGGCAAAGAAAATAAAAGCCGAGGCGACCGGGAAACCGGAACGCTGGGGAAGCTTGTCTTTCTGCTCGATCTCGTTGCGCTCGCAGATGCTCCGATGCGCTTCACCGATATCCTCTCGCTTTCCGATCAGCCGCGCGGCACGCTGCATCGCCAATTGTCGCACCTCGTCGAGGAGGGGCTTTTGGAGGTCGATCGTGACGGGCGCTATCACATCGGATTGCGGCTGTTGAAGCTTGCCTCGCGCAGTTGGGCGCGCAACGAGTTTCGCGCCATCGCCGAGCCGCATCTGCATCGTTTGCAGGAAGTGACCGGTGAAACCGTCCATCTTGGCGTCCTGCGCGGCACGGAGGTCATCTACCTCGACAAGGTCGAGGGTCGGCAATCCGTACGCATGTATTCGCAGATCGGCAACGCCTCGCCAGCCTATTGCACCGGCGTCGGCAAGGCGGCACTTTCCGCGCTCGACGATGCCGAGCTTGAAGCGAGAATCTCAAGCCTCGAATATCGCCCTTATACCGAGCATACGATTCGCAATGCTTCGAAACTTCTCTCTGACGTTTCGGCAGTCAGGGGGCGTGGCTATGCCTTCGATCTCGAGGAGCATGAAAGCGGCATTTGCTGCGTTGCCGCGCCGATCCACTCCGACGATGGTCATATGCTGGCCGGCGTCTCGGTGACCGGGCCAGCCTATCGTGTTACGCTGGAAAAGTTGCAGGCATGGGCCCCTTTGGTAGTTGCCGCTGCTGATTCGATCATGATGGACATGCGCAACCGCATGGGGCCTAAGCGCTGACTCCATAAATCTCGCGCTGTGGCTGTCCGAAACTTGCGGATTTAATCCTGTCAGCGCCTGATCTTAGCGAAATTGCTCGTTTATCTTGAATTTTACTGTTGAGATATGCGGAAGAACTGCCATTATCCCCAAATGATTATTGGAATCATACAGGATTTGGCGAGGTGTTGAGCGGACATAATAGTAACGGGCGTTGATGCAGTCACGATTTTGGAAAACTTATATTTTGCCGAGCGGCTGATATCGGCTGCCGTACGATAATCGTGAGGGGCAAGAGACGGAAGTTTCGTATTTTTTCCCTCTTTTACATAAAGAAGACTGATGATGACGGCATTGATACAGGCGGGCATGTCCCCTCGCGGCGAGGATTTTATCGAGGAAATCAGCAGGCTTAAGACCCAGTTCGATGTGTTCCGTTTCATGAAGGGGTTGACGGAGGCCTATCGTTGCCGAGCCTTCATGGTGCTCAATCTGCCGCCTATCACGTCCTCGGACCTGCAGAGCAATTCAGTTATCAACAACTGGCCGGCGGAACTGCTGTCGATCTACGATCAGGAAAACCTGTTGTCGACCAGCCCTGCGCTGCAACGTCTGCGCGGTTCTACGCTGCCCTTTCTTTATGAAGTGACGACAAGCCCTAACCGCGAAGAGAGCAAGTCGCAGCTCGTGGTGGCTCTGTTCGAACGTTTCCGCATGACGCGTTTCGTCTATTTCCCGACCCACGATGCCTCCGGTCTTCGCGGCGCTGTTTGTTTGGCCGGCGATCGCGAGCTCTTTTCCGTGGAAGAGGTCAAGGACCTTTTCTATATTGCAGTTCACGTTTTCGATCGGCTTGCCGAAATCCGCAATCTCGATGTTCGCGTCGTCGATGCACTGACCGACCGGGAGATCGATTGCCTGAATTGGACGGCGGCCGGAAAGACCAGCGCCGAAATCGCTGAAATCCTGTCTCTGTCGGAACATACGGTCAATCATTACCTCAACCGCGCCACCAAGAAGCTCGACACCGTCAACCGTACGCAGGCCGTCGCCAAGGCTTTACGCGTCGGATTGATCAAATAATGGCATCGCCGTCTCGATGCGATGATCGAGATTCGAGCAGCATGTGAATGAATTTTGTGCGTTACGAATGAAATATGATGAAGCCTGTGGCGATGCTCCACCCTGCCGATTCGGGCGTGGAGGCAATTAATAGGTTGAAATCTCGTTGTTTTCCGGATTTTCTGAAAACTGGCACACTTCCTGCTTCTGAAAAGACAGAGGTCCAGAGGGGACTTTGATAACAGCGCCGATGAAACGTGCGCGGATCAAACAACCGTCGCCGATGCCCGTCGCCACAGCTTCTCCCGGCGAAGGCATCGGCGGCGGTTGTTGCTTATTTAACACGCTTAGCAAGTTCGGGCGTATTCGTGGGATGATTTTCGCGCCTTTGCCCTATTCCTTACAGATGGGTGCTCTATGTCGGCCCGCGATTATGTCTTCCCGAATTGGGAGCGCGTTGCGGCTGGTAAGGGTTTTTCATGGACCCGGCGGACCTGCCGGCCGCAACGAAGACGCATTTTATCGACGGCGTCCCGAATTCGTTTGGCGAAGTCCCGCCTCTCTACTATCTAAGCCATAATGATTTCGGAAAGCGCCCGCCCGATGCGGCGCTGCCGAAAAGGCTTCTGCAGTGAGGATGAAATGGCAGACATCACCAAGGAACAGGTGCTGGAAACGTTAAAGACGGTTCGCGGCCCGGACCTGGAGCACAACATCGTCGAGCTCGGCATGGTGTCGGATGTCTTCATCTCCGATGGCAAGGTCTATTTCTCCATCACCGTTCCCGCCGAGCGGGCCAAGGATCTGGAGCCGATGCGTCTTGCGGCCGAGCGGGTCATCAAGGATATGCCCGGCGTCAAGGGCGCCCTGGTCGCGCTGACGGCTGACAAGAAGGCCGGCGCTCCGGTGCCACTGCCTGCGCCTGCACAAGCTGCCCCGCACAGCCATTCGCATCCTCATCCGCACGCGCCGCAACAGCCGCCCCGCGCCGCCAAGATCGGCGTTCCGGGCGTCAAGGCTATCATCGCGGTCGCCTCGGGCAAGGGTGGTGTCGGCAAATCGACCACCGCAGTTAATCTCGCGCTGGGCCTCCTGGCCAACGGCCTGCGCGTCGGCATTTTGGATGCAGACATCTATGGCCCTTCGATGCCGCGCCTCCTGAAGATTTCCGGACGCCCGACCCAGATCGACGGTCGCATCATCAACCCCATGGAGAATTACGGGCTCAAGGTCATGTCCATGGGTTTCCTCGTGGAAGAGGAAACGGCGATGATCTGGCGTGGGCCGATGGTGCAATCGGCGCTGCTGCAGATGCTGCGCGAGGTCGCATGGGGCGAGCTCGACGTGCTGGTCGTGGATATGCCGCCCGGCACCGGCGACGTGCAGCTGACCATGGCGCAGCAGGTGCCGCTTGCCGGCGCCGTCATCGTTTCGACGCCGCAGGATCTGGCTTTGATCGATGCGCGCAAGGGCCTGAACATGTTCCGCAAAGTCGAGGTTCCCGTTCTCGGCATTGTTGAGAACATGAGCTATTTCATCGCACCGGATACCGGCGCCCGCTATGATATTTTCGGCCATGGCGGCGCCCGCAAGGAAGCAGAACGCATCGGCGTGCCCTTCCTCGGTGAAGTGCCGTTGACCATGGGCATCCGCGAAACCTCGGATGCTGGCACGCCACTCGTTGCCGCTGAGCCGAACGGGGTGGTTGCGAATATTTATCGTGAGATCGCCGCCAATGTCTGGAAGCAAGTGGCAGGCGCACCGCAGCGTGCGGCGCCGTCGATCGTATTTGAATAATTCACAAAGACATCTGAGCTTTCCGTATAGTGACGGATTGTCTTGTCGGCATCCTGTGCTATGACTTCGCAAGTTTAGCCAAACTGCGGTGAAAGCGCGCGATGAAGAGGTTGTGACTTGATTCTTTGCGAGCTTTGCTGCATATGCGCCGCCTGCGTGGAACTGGCCGGTCGTTTCCGATGACCGCTCTCCGCCGCGTGGTGGTGTTATTTCGTCCGAGCAGGTGTCTTTGCCGGGACGGACGAAGGATTGGTACAGCAGCGCAATGGAACGTGAACACGGATTCCCGGCCGGACCGGCGGGATACGACCGGGGTTTTATGAGCTTTTTTCATTGGCCATTGGTGGGATCGCGGCAAGTGCGTGCTGAGCGCCTTGATTGTTGCCTCGTCGCCGCTGCTGCGGGAGCAAGCAGTTGATAACTGCCTATTGCTCAGACCAGAAGCCGCTTGAGCTTCCCGATCTTTCAGCTGCCACCCGGCTGCCAGACAATGCCGTCTGGATCGACATGGTCGAGCCCACCCGCGAGGAAGAAGCCAGCATCGAGCGCCTGCTCGGGCTCGAGGTGCCGACCCGCGAGGACATGAAGGATATCGAGCCGTCGAGCCGGCTCTATGTCGAAAACGGCTCCGTCTTTCTCACGGCCTCGCTGTTGTGGAAGGCCGACACAAATCTGCCGATGCTCACCGATGTTGCCTTCATCCTGACGGGACACCGGCTGGTTACTATTCGCTATGCGCAGCCGAAGTCCTTCGCGCTCTTCATTGCGGCGCTGCAGCGCATTCCGCAGGAGCGGCGCACGGGTGTCGCGCTTCTTGCCAAGCTTCTCGAAACCATCGTCGACCGTACCGCCGAGGTCCTTGAACAGACCGTTGCGGGTGTCGATATATTGTCGGTGCACGTATTTGGCGATCGCGTAAAGAAGATCCGCCGCCCGGGCAACTATCTGGAAGAAAAGCTCAAGGACATCGCAGGCTATCACCGTACGCTCAGCAAGGTACGTGACAGCCTGAGTTCGCTGTCCCGACTGCTGACCTTTCTTCATGCCATCCCCGCCATGCAGCAGGACCACGAGGCCAGGGAACTGTGTCGCAATGTCTCGCGGGATGTACAGTCACTGTCGGAGCATGCGTCTTTCGTCGCGGGAAACATTACCTTCCTGCTGGATGCATCGCTCGGGCTGATCAATATCGAGCAGAACGCCATCATCAAGATCTTTTCGATCGCTTCCGTGGTGTTCCTGCCGCCGACGCTCGTGGCGTCCGTCTATGGCATGAATTTCGAGCATATGCCCGAACTGCATTTTGCCTACGGTTACCCGACATCGTTGTTGTTGATGGTGGTTTCCGCCATCGTTCCGTTTTTCTTTTTTCGCTGGAAAGGCTGGCTCTGAGAGTCTAGTGATCCTGAATGTCTAACCAAACCGATCATTCTCCCGACGGGAAAATGAACTCTCGTAAGCTCGCATACCTCGCCCTCGGCTCGATCGGCGTTGTTTATGGCGACATCGGTACGAGCCCGCTCTATGCCTTTCGCGAAGCATTGAAGCCGGTGGCCGCTGACGGTCTGACGCGCGGCGAAGTCATCAGCGTCGTATCGTTGATGTTCTGGACGCTGACGATCATCGTCACGATCAAATATGTCCTTTTTCTGCTCCGTGCGGACAACGATGGCGAAGGCGGCACTCTATCGCTGCTGGCGCTGTTGATGAAGACGGCGAACGGCCACACCGCCATCTTGATGCTGCTGGGCCTTTTGGGCGCGGCACTCTTTCTCGGCGACGCGATGATTACCCCGGCGCTTTCGGTTCTTTCCGCCGTCGAAGGTCTGAAGCTCGTCACACCGCAATTGTCGGATTATATCGTCCCCATATCGGTGGCGATCCTGGCGCTGCTTTTTGCGATCCAGTCGCATGGCACCGGTGCGGTCGCTCGCTTCTTCGGCCCGATCACGGCGCTGTGGTTCATCGTCATGGGCCTTGCCGGCATCATGCACATTTCCGATGACTACAGCATTCTGGCAGCGCTCAATCCCTGGTATGCGGTGAGCTTTCTGATGCGCGAGGGCTTTCTCGGCGTCGTCGTTCTCGGTGCCGTGTTTCTGACGGTGACAGGTGCGGAAGCCCTTTATGCCGACCTTGGCCATTTCGGCCGCCGTCCGATCCAATGGGCCTGGTTCGTGCTGGTGTTTCCGTCGCTGACTTTGAACTACTTCGGTCAGGGCGCTCTAGTCCTGCGCGACCCAATGGCCATGTCGGATCCGTTCTTCCTGATGTATCCGCACTGGGCGATCCTGCCGGTGGTCATTCTTGCCACGATGGCGACGATCATCGCCAGCCAGGCCGTGATCACGGGTGCTTTCTCGCTCACGCGTCAGGCGATTCACCTCGGCTTCCTGCCGCGCATGGAAATCCTCTTTACGTCCGAGACCAATACCGGGCAGATATTCCTGCCATCGGTCAATACCGTCCTGTTCTTCGGTGTCATCTTCCTGGTGCTGGCCTTCAAGACCTCGGATGCGCTGGCGACGGCCTATGGTATCTCGGTGACCGGCGCGATGGTCGTCACCTCGATCATGGCGTTCGAATTCGTGCGAGTCCGCTGGAACTGGTCACTACCCATGGCCGTTGCCGTGCTTACGCCGCTCTTGCTGCTGGAATTCGTCTTCCTCGGCGCCAACCTCTTGAAGATCCATGACGGCGGCTATGTTCCGGTTATGATCGCGACGGCCTTTACCGTCATCATGTGGACCTGGCGCCGCGGCACGTCGATCCTGATGGAAAAGACGCGGCACACCGATATCCCGTTGTCCTCCTTCGTCAGCTCCATCGAGCGCAAGAGCGATCATTCGCCCGCGCATGTGCCCGGCACGGCGATCTTCCTGACCAGCGATCCGGAATCCGCGCCCGCCGCACTGTTGCATAATCTGAAGCACAATCACGTCCTGCACGACAAGAACGTCATTTTGACGATCCGCACCATCAACAAGCCGCGCGTCGCCCAGGAGGACCGCTATTCGGTCGAGAAGGTTTCCGAGCGCTTCTCGCGTGTCGAGTTGCGCTTTGGCTTCATGGAATCGCAGAATGTCTCGCAGGCGCTCGCGACTCTGCGCAAGACGGGCCTGAAGTTCGACATCATGTCGACCTCCTTCTATCTTGGCCGGCGCAAGCTGGTGCCGGATGCGAAGTCGGGGATGCCGCATTGGCAGGACCGGCTCTATATCGCGCTCGCCAATGCCGCGACTGACCCCTCGGACTACTTCCGTCTGCCGGCCAACCGCGTGGTGGAACTAGGCTCGCACGTCATCATCTGACGCAGATATTCTTGCTGTCCGTTCAAAAGGCCTGGTGGATATCCGCCGGGCCTTTTGACTTTTCCATTGCGCAAGTGAGGCGTTGGCCTATTCAATCTAAAGACGTAAGTACTGCTATGGTCTTGGAGGAGGCGATCGCGGATGTTTAAACAGACCTTGTCCATCGCACGTCGCAATATGGCATTTTACGCGACGTTTATCCTGTGCTCCGTTGGCGCTTCGATTTTCGATGAGTATTCTGGAGGGTCCGCTTCGGCAGGTGCCACTTTTATTTTAATGAGCATATTGTCGATGAATGTTCAGAACTCAGTTCTACGAGATCAGAATTTCACCGCCGCGGCCAAGGGCAGAAAACTTCCGTTCGCTGGATATATGTTCAGGAGTGTGGCGCTAACGCTGGGAGGGTTCATGATAATGCTGCCGATCCTTGTCATTCTTCTGAAATTGAATGACCTTGGAAAGGCTTACGTCGGGCTGTGGGCAACGCTGGCATTCTTGGTAACGCTTACCATCGTCTTTTCTCTGTTTGGCACGTGGTTACCGGCGCGCCTCCATGGCACCAATGCGAGTATAGGAGATGCACTGCGACGAGGTCTGAAGCGGTTTCCCTCGACGGCGTCCCTGATATTCCTGGGCTTAGCCGTTCCACTCGTTGCCGGCGTGATTGTGGGGATTCTTGCGAGTTCCGTCAGGGGGACGGATCTGATCGTGAATGGTCAGTTGAATATCCCTGTCGTTGTGGCGTCTTTGGTATCCAATGCGTTACAGATGATTGGTTGGACTTATGTATCAGTGCTCCTAGCGCGCCGATACATGGTGGCGGAGCATATCGAGCCTCCGCCTAGCACTGAGCTGCTCACAGCCCTTACATGAGTTCGCCACACACTCCGAATCTTTCATTCCTAACCATAGAATTGCCCGAATTAACCATCCATCAAGGTTAATGGGAGATTATTCCGGCTCCTAGTTTCGAGTGCCGTTTGGAGTCCGGTGTTGTCTCGCTCGCGTTATGCCAGCCGCAAACTGCGGTTTTTGCCACAAAACTGGACCTCTCCAGCCGTCTTCGGGCTTTGCGCCTGGCTTATTTTCCCATCGACGGCAGCCTATGGCGATCTTGCCGGCCTGCTTGCCGGGATCGACCGGGAAGGGGCGAACTGGCGCATGGTGATGACCAATTCGCCAGCCGGCTCCACCCATCAGGCGGAACTGGCTTTCGGTGACGTCAAGGCCTCTGCTGCCATTGGAGATGGCGGTCTCGTGTTGCCGGACGGGCGCCGGGTCGCGTTCCAGTCCGAACAGAAGGGCAGCGATCCCCGGCCCGATGAGGACCGTATCAATCGGCAGGACAAGAAGGGCAGAGTGGTGGCTGTCGCGCCGATGCAGCCGCCGAAGGATTTTTCCGCGGGCTCCGTGCTGCAGCGCCAGAGCTTGCTTCTTCGGCCGGAATCGGCGACCGGCGAGCGCACCGCGTTCCTGAAGCCGAAGCTCGGCGGCAAGGAAATCCAGATTGCTACTGCTTTCTATAAGAAGCAGCCGCCGAAGCCGGATGATAGCGTGCCGGCCTATATTGCCAATCTGGTCACCAATCAGAATGCCGATGTTCTGGCGGCCGCCTATGCCTCGCCGGCGCCGGATTATGCCCGTGTTTCGCCCTTCGATTCCATTCTTGCCAAGGATCAGGACGGCGAGGGCCGCTTCGTGCCGCAGATAGGCCCCAAGGATCACCTATGGGCCGCCAATGTCCTGCCACCCTCGGTCTTCTCCTCGGATGAGCAGCAATGCCTAGCGACCGGCATCTATTTCGAGGCACGCGGCGAATCCGTGAAGGGGCAGGCAGCCGTCGCCCAGGTCATCCTCAATCGCGTCCGCAATCCCGCTTATCCCAAGACCATCTGTGGCGTCGTCTATCAGAATGAGGATTGGACCAACGCTTGCCAGTTCTCCTTTGCCTGCGACAACGTCAAGGAGCGCGTCAATTCCCCCGAACACTGGCGTATCGCCCGTCAGGTCGCCATGGCCGTGACCGCCGGCAAGATCTGGTTGCCGGAAGTCGGTTCCGCCACCCATTATCATGCTGTCTATGTCCGGCCGAAATGGGCTGCTGAAATGGTGAAGGTCGGCCGCATAGGCATGCACATCTTCTACAGGACCTATGGCGGCGGCTGGAGCTGAGGCAGTCGGTTCTGGCAGATTGACGCGGCGCGCGGACGCGCTGCCCCTGGCAAAAAAGCCACAGGAAAGCAGGGGCTGAAGAGGATTCTTCGGCTCAGTTTTCGATCAATATGGCTCTTTCGGCCTAAGATCATGATTTAATTGGGCTAATTTATGGCTGGACAGATGACGTCTACGCCTTGACTATGCTTTTTCCTAAAACTATGTTGCGCGCGACTTCAAAACGGGCCGAAAGGTGGCGAAACCTGCTGTTCGTTTACGCGTTGACCGGGGTACAGGGATTGCGCGCAACGAAAATGGGAGGATGCCACCATGACGGACGACCGCGACGAAGGTCTGGAACAGCGGCGAGCGCAGCTGGGAGCCGAATTGGCGAGCAAACGCGCTGCGGTGAGAGAGGGTGAACGCGGGGAGGTTCGCGCCGAGGAGAGCCGTAAAGGCTACGCTCAGGCGATGAAGCTTTCCAGTGAGTTCATAGCCGCAATCATCGTTGGCGCTGTTCTGGGCTATGTCCTGGACCGTTTTCTCGGTACGACGCCGTGGGGCATGATTATTCTGCTGCTTCTCGGATTTTGTGCCGGCGTGCTGAATGTGCTGCGCTCTGCGGGCAAGGTGGCGACACCGGTGCCGCAAGAGCGTGGTCCTGATAAGAAATGAGCGGAAGCAACGCTGCGGCGCTGTTTCCAGATGAGAAGCATCCGCTCGGTGGAGCGGAAAAATGAAAGAGAACAAGCGGTGGCAAACGATCCTACCCATCAGTTCCTGATCTTCAAGATTATCCCGATCGATATCGGCGGAATTGATTTTTCGTTCACCAACGCCTCGCTGTTCATGGTTGCCTCCGCAGTGATTTCCGCGGGCTTCCTTTATTTTGCCAGCGCGCCGCGCGGCGTCATCCCGACGCGCTCGCAGTCGGTGGCGGAAATGGCCTATGAGTTCATCGCCTCGATGCTGAAAGAGGGGGCGGGGACGAAGGGAATGAAGTTCTTCCCGCTGGTCTTCTCTCTCTTCATGTTCGTCCTGACGGCGAACCTGCTAGGCCTCGTTCCTTACTTCTATACCGTCACCAGCCAGATCATCGTGACGCTTGCGCTCGCGCTGCTCGTCATCTTCACCGTTATTTTCTACGGTTTGATCAAGCATGGCTTCGGCTTCTTCAAGATCTTCGTGCCGCAGGGTGTTCCGGGGGTTCTTCTGCCGCTGGTGGTGGCGATCGAAATCATCTCCTTCCTGTCCCGCCCGGTTTCGCTCTCTGTTCGTCTTTTCGCCAACATGTTGGCCGGTCATATCACGCTCAAGGTGTTCGCGGGCTTCGTCGCCTCGCTCGGAGCACTCGGCGCGCTTGGTATCGGCGGAGCTGTTCTTCCTCTTATCATGACCGTCGCCCTCACCGGTCTCGAGTTCCTTGTCGCCTTCCTTCAGGCTTACGTCTTTGCGGTGCTGACTTGCATGTACCTCAACGACGCAATCCACCCGGGTGGCCACTAAGGATAAAGACATTGGCGTCTAACGGCGTCAGTCATTCACCGCACAACCATTTCAAAGGAGTTCAACATGGACGCGGAAGCAGCAAAGTTCATCGGCGCAGGTTTGGCTTGCTTTGGTATGGCCGGCACGGCTCTCGGCCTCGGCAATATCTTCGGCAGCTACCTGTCCGGCGCACTGCGCAACCCGTCGGCTGCTGACAGCCAGTTCGGCCGTCTGGTATTCGGCTTCGCCGTTACGGAAGCTCTGGGCATCTTCTCGCTGCTCGTCGCTCTCCTCCTGCTCTTCGCCGTCTGATATCAGCGGCGTCATAGATCACGGTTCGCGAGCAGCGAGCCGTGATTCTTTGTATTTGCAGACCACCTGGAGGTGAGCATGTTTGTGACCCCGGCATATGCTGAAGAAGCACCGCCGGCCGCCGGAGCGGTGCACACGGAAACGGGTGCGCCGAATGAAGGCCATCACGGCGGCGTATTCCCGCCGTTTGACCATACGACGTATCCGTCACAGCTGCTTTGGCTGGTGATCACCTTCGTTATCTTCTACGTGGCCATGCAGAAGATCGTTATTCCGCGCGTCGGCAGCATTCTGGAAAGCCGGCACGACCGGATCGCCCAGGATATCCAAGAAGCCTCGCGTCTGAAGGCTGAAGCCGACGCTGCCGTCGCGACCTATGAAAGCGAATTGGCCGCTGCGCGCGCCAAGGCGAATTCCATCGGCGCCACTGCCCGCGATGCCGCCAAGGCCAAGGCCGAAGAAGATCGCAAGGCGATCGAGGCAAGCCTGGCTGAGAAGCTCAAGGCCGCAGAAGGCCGGATCGCTGAAATCAAGGCGAAAGCCTTCGGCGATGTCGGTGCGATTGCCGAGGAGACGGCTGGTGCCGTCGTCGAGCAGTTGGTTGGCAATGTCGCCGGTAAGGCCGATGTCGCCTCTGCGGTTGCGGCTGCTGCCGCCAAGCAGGAGGGGTGATCCATGGAATTCGCTTTCGACAACACCTTCTTCGCGTTCGTCAGCCTTCTCATCTTCCTCGGCCTGATCGTTTACCTGAAGGTTCCGGGCATGATGGCAAAGTCGCTTGACGACCGCGCCGATCAGATCCGCAACGAGCTGGCAGAAGCCAAGCGCCTGCGCGAAGAGGCCCAGCACTTGCTGGCCGAGTATCAGCGCAAGCGCAAGGAAGCCGAGGCTGAAGCAGCGCACATCGTCGCTGCAGCCGAGCGCGAAGCCGAAATGCTGACGACCGAGGCTCGCAAGAAGACCGAGGAGTTCGTCGCCAACCGCACGGCTTTGTCCGAGCAGAAGATCAAGCAGGCGGAAGCCGATGCGATGAAGGCGGTCCGTTCCGCCGCCGTCGACCTGGCGATTGCCGCTGCTGAATCGGTTCTGGCGAAGAAGGCCGACGGCAGCGTCCAGTCCGGCCTCTTCAGCGATGCGGTCAAGGAAGTGAAGACGCGGTTGAACTAAGCCCGCGGAACATCGAAATTCGAAAGAGCCCCGCTTCGGTGGGGCTTTTCTGTTTTCTGCCCAGGCAGGTTGATCATCGCCGCGACCGACAGCAAAATCACGAGATTGGGGGGAGGCAGATGCAGGCACCAACAGGCGATGAGCCGTTTCGTCAAGGCGATCTTATCGTGAGGCCGTCGCAGCCATGGACAGCGGGCGTGCATGCCTTGCTGGCTGCCCTTCATCGGCATGGCTTTGCGGCAGCCCCTCTGGCGGTCGGATATGACGAGGTCTGGGAAAAGGTGTCCTATTTGCCCGGAGATACCGGCGACCTCGATGGCAGTGCTCACATGCGCAGCGAGACGGCGCTGCGATCGGCAGCATCGCTGCTGCGGCGCTATCATGATTGCTGTGCCTTGTTCGCGCGGAACCTTGAGGCCGATTATGCATGGCAACTGCCGGCTCGTTCGCCCTGCGAGGTCATCTGCCATGGGGATTTTGCCCCCTACAATGTCGTCCTGAATGATGGCGAAGTAACCGGCATCATCGATTTCGAGGCGGCGCATCCTGGTCCGCGAATATGGGATCTGGCCTACGCCGTCTATCGCTGGGCGCCTGTATCCTCCCTTGTCGCTGTGGATGGATTGGACAGACTTGCTGGCCAGATCAACCGTGCCCGCATCTTCATCGATGTCTATGGCTTGTCCGCTGCCGAGCGTCTTTCATTGCCTGACGTCATCGTCGGTCGGCTTGAGGCTCTGTTGGCCTTCATGGAGCGGGAAGCTGCCCGCGGCATCGAGAGATATCGCCGAAATCTGCAGGAAGGCCATGACCGTATCTACAGGGAAGACATCGCCTATATCGGAAAATGGTCGGCGGAGATCGTCGCAGGGTTGACGAGCTGAGCGCTCAGACGGCCTCTTTGCGCAAGGGGCGAAAGCTCATGCGATGCAGGGAGCAGGGACCGTGCTCCTCAATGCCGGCGCGATGCTGCGCGGTGCCATAGCCCGCATGGGCTGCAAAGCCATAGGCGGGGAAGACGACGCCGGCGCGTGTCATCATCCGGTCGCGGGTCACTTTGGCCACGATCGATGCGGCGGCGATGGAGAACGAGCGCGCATCGCCCTTGACCACGGCCTTGCCGGGGCAGGCAAGACCGGTTGGCACATCGAGCCCGTCGGTCAGTACATAGCTCGCCGGCATTGCCAGCCCGCATATGGCGCGGCGCATGGCATCCAGGCTCGCCTTGCGGATATCGGTCGTGTCGATACGGGTTGCACTCGAGGAAGCGATGGAGACCGTTGCTGTCGCCAGGATCTCGACGAACAGTTCTTCTCGCCTAGCCGCACTCAACTGCTTGGAATCATTCAGTCCATTCGGGATGCGCTCCGGATCGAGAATGACGGCGGCAGCGACGACAGGCCCCGCAAGTGGTCCTCGGCCGACCTCGTCAGCTCCGGCAACAGGCCAATGCCCGGCGCGCCGTGCGATCAATTCCAGCTCGAAAGTGGGGACAAGCGGAATGTCCTCGAACAGCATTGGAGAATCGGGTGGTGCACGGCGTGACATGCGGCGAAGCTCGCACACCACCCGATCTCCTGCAAGCCCCCGGTGGATCATGGCGGCGAACCGGGGGGCTTTTCCAGCGGGTACAGGGAACCCCCGCAAGGAAGGCAGAATAGAAAAATCAGAGCAGCGACAGCTGCACGCCGCTGCCGTCGGGCGGCACGAACAGGTCGTCGCGCAAGGCGATATTGCGGCGCGTAAGCTCGAGCCGGCGCGTCGCCATTTCGAAGCGGCGGCTGATCTGCCAGGCATAGGGTCCGGCGCCCTTCATGCGCTTGCCGAATTCCGCATCGTAATCCTTGCCACCGCGCATCGAGCGGATCAGCGACATGACGTGGCGATAGCGGTCCGGATAATGCTGCAGAAGCCAGTCGCGAAAGAGCGGGCTCACCTCCAGCGGCAGCCGTAGGATCACATAGCTTGCCTCCTGCGCGCCGGCGGCCTTGCCGGCATCGAGGATACGCTCGATCTCGTGATCGTTAAGCGCAGGGATGATCGGTGCCACCATGATCGAGGTGCGGATGCCGGCTTCGCTCAAGGCCTGGATCGCCTCCAGCCGCCGCGGCGGCGTTGCGGCACGCGGCTCCATCGCACGCGCCAGCTTCCGGTCGAGTGTCGTCACCGACAGGCCCACCCGCACAAGGTTCTTGGCGGCCATCTCTTTCAGAATATCGATATCGCGCATGACCAGCGCCGATTTGGTGACGATGGCGACCGGATGGTTTGCCCGGTTCAGCACTTCGAGGATCTGGCGCATGATCCGCCATTCCTTCTCGATCGGCTGATAGGGGTCGGTATTGGTACCGATGGCGATGACGCGCGGCTTGTAGCCGGGCTTTGCCAATTCGCGTTCCAGAAGCTTGGCAGCATCCGGCTTGGCAAACAGCTTCGATTCGAAATCCAGTCCCGCCGACAGGCCCATATAGGCATGTGTCGGCCGCGCGAAGCAGTAGATGCAACCATGCTCGCAGCCGCGATAAGGGTTGATCGATCGATCGAAGGGAATGTCGGGCGATTCGTTGCGGGTGATGGCGGTGCGTGGCTTTTCCACCTGCACCTCGGTCTTGAAGGGCGGCAGCTCTTCCCAACTTTGCCAGCCATCGTCGAAGGTCTCGCGCTGTTGTGGCTCGAACCGGCCGCTCGGGTTCAACCCCGCGCCGCGTCCGCGCCGGCGCTCGACGTCGACCCTGAGACCAGAATCGGCGATCAAAGCGTTGGCAACGTCTGCCGTATTGGCAGGCGCGAAAGCGGCCTGCCCTGCAAGGGACTGCTCGTTCATCGGTAGCTCCAGGGCGGCTCATGCCATCGCATGCCGCGTCTAAGATGATTAAATTCCTATCCGACAAATGAGAACATTGCAAGAACAAAAATCCGGGATGGTCACTTTCCACCGTATTCGGGAGGGGCATCTGGCGATGCCGGCTGGGAGAAATTTCGTCAGCGTATGATGTTTGTCTTAAACGCTCGGACTTGAGGTTAGGTGCTGGCAATAAATTGTGCGCCGCTCTATAAATGGGCAATGTTGACGGTCATCATCGAATGCCAGGATCACGAACCAGAGCTGGCGCAGACATTGGCGGCATTGGTGGCAGGCGCGGTCGAAGGGCTGGTCAGCGACGTGGTCGTGCTTGATCACGGGTCCAGGGATGGCACATCGAAGGTGGCGGATGCTGCTGGCTGCCGCTTTTATTCGCAATGGGATATCAAGGACATATTGCGGTCTGCGAGGGGCGAATGGCTGTTGCTGGTCGAGCCCGGTGCGCGGCCGCAAGCGGGCTGGATCGATGAGATTGCCGAATATGTCTCGCTGAACAAGGTGCCTGCGCGCTTTACCGCATCGCGCGGCTATCGCCGCCCGTTTCTGAAGCGAATCGGCCGTCGCACGGAGCCGCTGGAGCTGGGTTTGCTGCTTTCCAAGCACCAGGCCATAGCTGTTGCCCGATCGGGTATGCGGCTGGCCGAATTCGCCAAGGGACAGAAGGGCCGACGGCTTTCAAGCGAGCTCATCCCATCCTGGGTGGCGCGGGCGGCACGATAGGCTCCGTTATCCACCTGAACCGAGATTCCATTTGAAAAGCCGCAAATAGCTGCGATAATTCTCTCATGGCGGCACCTCTCGCGTGTCGCGTCGGGCCGACCATGAAGATGCCGATACGCGGCGGAACAGGTTAGCGGAGCACTCCTTGTCCGCCGGGATACCGGCGAAAGGAGGTGCGTCATGAAACGCACGATGCTCACCCGCCTCACGGCAACGGCCCTCGTGGCAACATCGATCCTCTATCCTGGCGTCGCCGCCTCCCAGGTAACGCTCGCCTGCGCCCAGCGCGTCGATATCGTCGCCTTTCTCGGCGATCATCTTTCGGAAAAGCTTTCCGCTGTCGGCAAGCTCGATTCCAATACGGTCATGGAGATCTATGCGGCCGAGAGCGGCAATTGGACACTGTTGATGAGCGACGCTTCCGGCCGCAGCTGCATCATTCTCAGTGGCGACAAATGGGAATCAATTCCTGTTTTGCCGGGGCAGAAGGCGTAGCAGTCGCATAATGCCCTACAGGCGCTTAGGACCTACTTGGAGCTTGCGCCGCGCTTCAGATGCTCGTCGAGGCGCGGCATGATTTCAACGAAATTGCAGGGCATGTGGCGGTAGTCGAGCTGCGCCTTCAAGATGCCGTCCCAGGCATCCTTGCAGGCGCCAGGCGAACCCGGCAGCACGAAGATGAAGGTGGCGTTGGCCACACCGCCGGTCGCCCGCGACTGAATGGTCGCCGTGCCGATTTTGTCATAGGAGATACGATGGAAGACCTCGGAAAAGCCGTCCATCCGCTTTTCGAACAGAGGTTCGAGCGCCTCGGGCGTCACATCGCGGCCGGTAAAGCCGGTGCCGCCGGTGGTAATTACCACATCGACCGTATCGTCCTTCGTCCAGGCTTCCACCTGCGCGCGGATGCGCTCCTTGTCGTCGGGAACGATGGCGCGGGCGGCAAGCCTATGTCCGGCGTCCGCAATGCGGGCAACCAGCGTATCGCCCGATTTGTCGTCGGCGAGCGTGCGGGTATCGGAAACGGTCAGCACCGCGATGCCGACGGGAATGAAGGATCTTTCGTTGACTGAGCCTGCCATCATGCCTCTCCCGCGATCGTCTCCGTCACCTGGAAATACCAGTCCGGCTTCTGTCTGTGAAGCGAAGCGGCCGCTTCCGTTGCCTGTTCGATATCCGCGAAGATGCCGAAGCATGTTGCGCCGGAACCGGACATGCGCGTCATGATCGGAGACTTACTTTCGATCAGGCTGGAAAGTATCGCAATCTCCCCGCAGATCGAGCGCGCCGGCGGTTCGAGATCGTTGCGCAGGTTCCTGATCGTGTCGATCCATTCGCCGTATCCCTGCGGCATCTGCGATGGAAACAGCAATGGTGGATTGTCCTTGCGGGAGAGACGGCGAAACACATCCGCTGTGGAGACGCCGACAAGCGGGTTGCCGAGAACCATCGGAAAGGAAGGAAAGGACGGCAGCAAGTCTATCGCTTCTCCGATCCCGCGCGCCACCAGCGGCTGGCTCGCAAGGCACATCGGCACATCGGCGCCGAGTTTCAGGGCGATCGTCTTGAGCATGTCCTCCGGCAGCTTAAGGTGCCACAGCCGCATCAGCCCACGCAATGTCGCAGCCGCGTCCGCCGAGCCGCCACCGATTCCCGATGCGATCGGCAGGTTCTTTTCCAGATGGATATGGGCAGCGGGTGCATCGAAGCCGGCCGAGCTGGCTGCCTGCCGCAAGAGATCGCGCGCCTTGAGCACGAGATTGTCGCCAGCCTCGGCATCGGCGGACAGCAGCGGTCCGAAGCGCCCGGAAAGGCTGAATTCATCTTGCTCGCCGGCACGAAAGCCGAGCCGATCGCCGTGGCGGGCGAAACTGACAAGCATGTCGAGCAGGTGATAGCCATCGGAGCGGCGACCCGTGACATGCAATGCGAGATTGATCTTTGCGGGCGCTTCTTCCGTGAGGTCGAAAGCGCCCGCTGCCAAGATCGTGCCCATGGAAACTTAGGACTTCTTGTCGACCGGCGCCGGAGCGTTCGTATCGGGCGAGGGTGCCGGTGCTGGGTCGGGCTGCTTGCTCTTGTCGACGGTCTTCGGATCGTTGTCGAGCGGCGGCAAGCCCTTCTCGACCTTCTCCTTGATCTTCGGAATATCGGCCTCTTCCGGTTTGGAGGCGAGCGCACGATTCCACTGATAGACGGCTTCGAGCTTGCGGTTGACGCGCCAGTAGGCGTCACCCAGATGGTCGTTGATCGTCGGATCGCCAGCCTTGAGCTGCGCTGCCCGCTCCAGCTCGTTGACTGCATCGTCGAAACGGTTGAGGCGGAAATAGGCCCAGCCGAGGGAATCGACGATGTAGCCATCATCCGGTCTCAGATCGACGGCCTTCTTGATCATGTCCAGGCCCTGGTCGAGGTTCATGTTCATATCGACCCAGGAATAGCCGAGATAGTTCAGTACTTGCGGTTGATCCGGGTTCAGTTCGAGGGCCTTCTTGAAGTTCGGCTCGGCATCCGGCCATTTCTTCAGCCGCTCATAGGCAATCCCGCGCTGGAAGAATACCGCCCAGTCGCTGCGCTTCGGCACGGGACCAATGATCTGCACGGCCTTGTCGTAATTGTCGGCCATGGCCTGGAAGTCCTTGGCATCCGAAAGGACGCTGCCATAGGCGAGATAGCTACGGACATCGTTGGGATCGGAATCGATCAGCGCCTTCAGATGCTTGCGCGCGTCGTCGACCTTACCGGACTGCGCGAGCGCAAGACCGAGCTGCAGCTCGGAAATGCGGGCCATCGGCGAGTTATCAGGCACTTTCTTGTAGAAGGAAATGGCGCGGTCGGTCTGTTCCTGCTTCTCAGCCAGCCCGCCGAGAAGAACGAGCGTATCGGCTGCTTTCGGGTCGAGGGAGTTGGCGATCTGCAGGTAAAGCGACACGACATCCTCGGCGCCGTCACGGTTCAGTGCGGCGCCGATGGTGAAGAGCACGGCGGCGGCACCTTCGCTGGCATTGGTCACCTGCTGGTCCGGCGTATCGCCCTTGCTGATGCTGTCGCGCAGCGCATTCAGTGGCGCATAATTGCTGACGAGATTGTCGCCGACGGAAATCGCATCGAGAGCCTTCTGCTTGTCGCCGGCCTTGGCTTCGAGGCGTGCGAGTGCCATGACGGCGCGCATGAACGTATCCGGAGCCGTCGCGCCGCCCGTCTTGTCGAGGATGGCATCGTTGAGATGCGAACGCGCCGACTTCAGGTCACCCATCGTCAGGGCAATAGCGCCGGCATGATAGTTCTTGAAGATGTTGAACCAGTCCGGTCCCTTCATCTTGTCGATCATCGAGATCGCTTCCTTGCCGCGGCCGGAACCGGCGCGTGCCCAGGCGGCGAGCAGGTTGGTCATCATACGGTCCAGATCGTTCGGACCGTTATATTTGAGGATTTCCTGTGCTGTGCGGTATTCGTGGCGGCGGATGGCATCCATGCCACGCACGATCGTGGTGACGCGCTCGACGGAAGGATCGCTCTTCAGCTCGTTGGCGTATTTGACGCCTTCTTCCAGATTGCCGTTCAGCAGCAGCGAGATCATCAGCCGCTGGCGTATCTCCGGATTGCTCGGGTCGATCATCAGCGCCTTTTTGTAGAGCGCGACGGCAGTGTCGTAGTCGTGATCGACATCGGCAGTACGGGCGGCCAGGAAAGCGCCTGCGAAAGTATCGACGCTATCCGGATCGAAAGAAGTGACCGGAGCACTGGCCTCCGGCGCTGCCGGCTTATCCTCTGCGCGCGCGCCAGTCAGGGCGGACATCAAAAGGATTGCCGCCAAGGCTACGCCCGAAAGGAAACGGATGGCAAGTCTCTGCCGCATTAGAAAGCCTCTCATCAAGGGAATGGCCGGCGAGGTCGCCGGCGGCACAACGCATTCGTGTCAACTGATTCACAACAGGATGGCTTTTTTGAAGCGGCCCTGCAACAAATTCAGGCCGCCGCCATCAATTAACGCGTTCGATGCAGAAATCGATCACTTCGAGAAGTGCCGATTTCCAGGGCGTTTCCGGCAGGGGCGCCAGAGCGTCGCGCGCGATGGTGCCGTAGTGCACGGCACGGGCAATTGTGTCGGCCAGCGCGCCATATTTCGTGATCAGGCCAAGAGCCTTTTCGAGATTTTCGTCGCTGTTATTGCCGGTTTCGATGGCGTCACGCCAGAAGGCGCGTTCCTTTTCGGTGCCACGGCGATAGGCGAGGATTACCGGAAGCGTGATCTTGCCCTCGCGGAAATCGTCGCCGACATTCTTGCCGAGATCGGCAGCCTTGCCGCCGTAGTCGAGAGCATCGTCGACAAGCTGGAAGGCAAGGCCGAGATTGGTGCCGTAGGATTTCAGCGCATTGCGCTCCGCCTTGCCGGCATTGGCGACGATCGGGCCGACTTCGGCCGCAGCGGCGAAAAGCGCCGCCGTTTTGGCGCGGATGACCGAGAGATAATCGTCCTCGGTCGTTTCCATGTTCTTGGAGACCGAAAGCTGCAGCACTTCGCCTTCGGCGATGACGCAGGCGGCCGAGGAGAGCACGTCGAGCGCTTCGAGCGAACCGACTTCCACCATCATGCGGAATGCCTGGCCGAGCAGGAAGTCGCCAACCAGCACGCTCGCCTGGTTGCCCCAGATCATGCGGGCCGTAGACTTGCCGCGACGCAGATCGCTTTCATCGACCACGTCGTCATGCAGCAGCGTGGCCGTATGCAGGAATTCGACCGAGGTCGCGAGCTTGATGTGATTGTCGCCCTGATAGCCGTAGAGCGCGGCAGACGCGATGGTCAGCATCGGCCGCAAACGCTTGCCGCCAGACGAGATGAGATGCTCCGCAACCTCGGGGATCATCTGCACATCGGAACCGGCCTTGGACAGGATGAGCTGATTGACGCGTTCCATGTCCGCCTTGGTCAGATCCACCAGTGGCTTGATGGATGCCAGTTTATTCTTGCTTTCTTCCAGCGGTATCACGACGCCCAACGATCCGGACTCCTGTTCATTTTCTGCAAAGCACAATAAGAAGGGGCGAAAGAGGCGGCAAGAGGCGAATTGTCTCGTCGCGTAAATTTGACAGGAATTCTAGGGCTTATGCACGAACTGATCCGCACAAATGATCCCGTCCTTCTCTCTTTTGCCGAGAGCCTGATGAAGGATGCGGGGATTCATTGCTTTGTCGCGGATCAGGCGATGAGCATTCTGGAAGGCTCGCTCGGCATGTTGCCGCGCCGGTTTCTGGTCGAGGAAGAGCGCGCCGATCAGGCACGGCGGATCCTCGTCGATGCCGGTCTCGGCGACGAGTTGCGCCCGGCACGCGGCTGAGGTTGCCCATGACCGGCAAACCCTCCGAAACCGTCGATGCCTTCCACCGCGGCGCCTTCCATGTCGTGCAGCCGAAGGGCAGGGGGCACCGCTCCGGCATGGATGCCATGCTGCTGGCGGCACTCGTCGCAGATGAGCGCGCGATCCGGGTGGCGGATCTCGGCGCAGGCGCGGGAGCAGCCGGAATGGCCGTGGCGTCGAGGCTCGACCGCGCGGTAGTCGTGCTGTTCGAGCGCTCGTTCGACATGGCCGAGTTCGCGCGCAAGAGCCTTGTGTTGCCGGAAAATGCGCGGTTTGCTAACCGCGTCTCCGTTATCGACGCCGATGTGACGCTGACCGGCAAGGATCGCAACGAGGCAGGCCTTATCGACGACAGCTTCCACCACGTCATCATGAACCCGCCCTTCAACGATGCCAGCGACCGGCTGACGCCCGATGCCTTGAAGGCGGAGGCGCATGCCATGACGGACGGACTGTTCGAGAAATGGATCCGCACGGCAGGCGCGATCATGATCCCCGGCGGTCAGCTGTCGCTCATAGCCCGACCCGAATCCGTCGGCGAGATCATCGCCGCCTGTGGCCGGCGTTTCGGCGGTATCGAGATCACGCCGATCCATCCGCGTGAAGGCGAGAGTGCGGTGCGCATTCTGGTGACGGGAATAAAGGGATCAAGGGCGAGGCTGGCGCTGCGTGCGCCGCTCATCATGCACGGCGAGGGAACGCATAAATTCTCCGATTTCGTCGACGATCTGAACAATGGCCGCGCCGCTTATCAGCGCCGATAGCGCATCGCTTCGATGAATCTCTTCGCGAAATACTGCCCGCAATGTTGCGTTTGCCGTTTCCGTGCATACATCACGGGGCAGCAAACATCATGATTCAGGGATGACGAATGGTTGGGTTCTTGAGACGCATGCTTCCGAAGCGCTTCCGCAAGGAGGAGGTGATCGTCCCCGTCGTCCGTTTGAGCGGCGTCATCTCGTCCGGTGGTGGTCCCTTGCGGCAATCGCTGAACCTTGCAGGCTCATCCCAGGCGCTTGAAAAAGCCTTCGGCATGAAGACGGCGCCTGCTGTCGCCATTATCGTCAATTCGCCGGGTGGCTCTCCGGTGCAATCGCGGATGATCTACAATCGTATTCGTGATTTGGCCGTCGAGAAAAACAAGAAGGTCCTGGTCTTCGTCGAGGATGTCGCAGCATCCGGTGGCTATATGATCGCACTGGCAGGCGATGAGATCATCGCCGACGCCACGTCTATTGTCGGTTCCATTGGAGTCGTCTCGGGCGGCTTCGGTTTCCCGGAACTGTTGAAGAAGATCGGCGTCGAGCGCCGAGTCTATACCGCCGGCGACAACAAGGTGATCCTCGATCCCTTCAAACCGGAGAAGGAAAAGGACATCGAATACTTGAAGAGCCTGCAGCTCGAGATCCACAAGGTCTTCATCGACATGGTGCTCGAGCGTCGCACAGGAAAGCTCTCGGCGGATGAAACAGTGTTCTCTGGCCTCTTCTGGACCGGCAGTCGCGGGCTGGAGCTTGGTTTGATCGATGGCCTCGGCGACATGCGTCAGGAATTGAGGAAGCGCTTCGGCGATAAGGTCAAGCCGATGTTGATTACTGCACCGCGCAGCCTTTTCGGCCGCAAGGCTCCGGGCATTTCGCTTGGCGGCATGGACGGTCTCGGCGCTGGGCTTGCATCCGGGCTTGCGGAGGCGGCAGAGGAAAGGGCATTGTGGAGCCGGTACGGATTGTAATCGGGAGCGCTGGGTAATGCCCCAGACCATCTTCTTCATCATCGCTGTCGGCGGCATCTGGTTGCTTTATCGACGCTTCGTGCGCGATGCCCAGAAGCTCGCCGAAAAGTCTCGCCGTGCCGAAACGGAACGCCGCACCGGTGCGATGGGAACCTTGGTCAAGGATCCGAAAACCGGCGAGTATCATGTGAAACGCGAGGACGAATAGGTCGAATTGCTGCGTTCGCGGGTTTTTGATATACTTTATCTAGTGTATATCATTGGAGCGTTTCATGCAGGTTGCAAAGTGGGGGAACAGTTTAGCCATCCGCATTCCTTCTGCGGTTGTGGATGCGCTCGATCTGAAGGAGGGCGACGATATCGTCGTGCGTGTCGGCACTGGAAACGCCTTCGAGATCGAGCGCGACGACAGGCGACAGAAAGCCTTGGAAAAGATCAGATCGTTCAAGCTCAAACTCCCTGAAGATTGGAAGTTTGACCGCGAAGACGCAAATTCCCGCTGATGCCGCCTGTTTTGGATTTTCTCGACACGAATGTTCTTCTCTATGCTCTTACGGCGGAAGAACAGGCCGAAAAGGCACAATCGCTGCTGGCGCAGCCATTCGCTATCAGCGCGCAAGCGCTGAACGAGTTCGCCAATGTCGGGCGCAAGAAGTTGAGAATGCCATGGGAGGACATCCATGAGGCAATCGAGGCTATAGTGGCAGTCGCCGCAATCATAGTTCCGGTAAATGAGAAGATCACGTTGACGGGACTGCGCCTTGCTCAACGCTACCAGCTTTCTTTCTATGATGCGACGATGGTTGCCGCGGCGATTGAGGCGGGTTGCGAGCGGTTTTATTCGGAAGATTTGCACAACGGCTTGGTGGTTGAGAAGCAATTGATGATTATCAATCCATTCGTCTAAAGACTGTGGGCTTGCGTACGGGCGATGCGCTCAAACTCGGCAGAGTAAAAACTTGACCCATTCGCCTCGCCGTGGCACCTGTCCGCCAATCCATTCGCTAGCGGAAGAAATCAGTTCCCATGACTGCCAACGTGCCCGACCACATGAACCCGAAGCGCTCCTTTCAGGCGCTGATCCTGACGCTGCACAATTACTGGGCCGACAAGGGTTGCGCGGTTCTGCAGCCTTACGACATGGAAGTCGGCGCCGGCACATTCCATCCGGCGACCACATTGCGTTCGCTGGGTCCGAAGCCTTGGCGGGCTGCCTATGTCCAACCGTCCCGCCGCCCGTCAGATGGACGCTATGGCGAGAACCCGAACCGCCTGCAGCACTATTATCAGTATCAGGTCATCCTGAAGCCCAATCCGCCGAACCTGCAGGAACTCTATCTCGGCTCGCTGCAGGCGATCGGCCTCGATCCGCTTCTGCATGACATCCGCTTCGTCGAGGACGATTGGGAAAGCCCGACGCTCGGCGCATGGGGTCTCGGCTGGGAATGCTGGTGCGACGGCATGGAAGTCTCGCAGTTCACCTATTTCCAACAGGTCTGCGGCATCGAATGCGCGCCTGTTGCCGGCGAGCTGACCTATGGTCTCGAGCGCCTTGCCACCTACGTACAGGGCGTCGATAGCGTCTATGACTTGAATTTCAACGGCCTCGAAGGCGAAGACAAGATCACCTATGGCGACGTCTTCCTCCAGGCCGAGCAGGAATATTCCCGGCATAATTTCGAATATGCCAATACCGAGATGCTGCATCGCCATTTCATCGATGCCGAGAAGGAGTGCCAGGCATTGCTGGCAGCCGGCGCGCCCGGCGACAGCGAAAACCAGCGCCTGCACAAGTGCGTCTTCCCGGCCTACGACCAGTGCATCAAGGCGAGCCACGTCTTCAACCTGCTCGATGCCCGCGGCGTCATCTCGGTGACGGAGCGCCAGAGCTACATCCTGCGCGTGCGCACGCTGGCCAAGGCCTGCGGCGAGGCTTTCCTGCTGACCGATGCCGGCGGCATCAACTGGAACCAGCAGGCCGCTTGAGGCGGAAATGTCCCGGAGCGCACTACGTATGCGCTCCTCCGTGGATCACAGCTTGTGCCATATATTTTCCGGGCAACTTTGAGCGGCGATCTCCGGGATTGGGCTGCATCGGTGCAGTCTTGGGCTGCCGTCATCGCTAAAGCCGGGTGACATTGCCGGCAAATCTGCCTAGTGTCCTTGCGGTTGCAGTCGCCCAGGGGATTCGAGATGTTTATTCTTCTAGCGATCATAGTGCTGGCCGCACTCTATGTCGTCTTCATCTACAACGGGCTTGTTCGCGCGCGACAAGTCGCGGAAGAGGCGTGGTCCGGCATCGACGTGCAGTTGAAGCGCCGCGCCGATCTCATTCCCAATCTGGTCGAAACGGTCAAAGGCTATGCCGGCCATGAGCGCCAGACCTTGGAAGAGGTTGTGGAGCTGCGCAACAAGGCGCAGGCGGTGCCGGCGGGGGACGTCGCGGCCCGCGGCCAGGTGGAGGGCTTGTTGTCGCAGGCGCTGGGCCGCGTGATCGCGCTTGCCGAAGCCTATCCCGATCTCAAGGCCAATAGCAACTTCCTCGAATTGCAGCGCTCGCTGGAAGGCGTGGAAGGTGAAATTCAGATGTCCCGTCGCTATTACAATGGCGCTGCGCGCGATCTGAACGTCAAGGTCGAGAGCTTCCCGAATAACCTCATCGCCGGTCCTTTCGGCTTTGCCAAGAAGGCCTATTTTGAGATCACCAACGAAGCGGATCGTGCCGTTCCGACGGTAAAGTTCTGAGATTTACGCTATCGGTTTTTCATACGAGGCGGTAAAGGATGCCGACCGCAGGCCATCGGCCGCCTTCCTGACTGACCAAAGAGAATGATGATGGGTAGAGCCAAACTTACGATTATCCCGCCCGGCAAACCTTTGACTGGACGCGCCATGCCGCCGGGATCGAAGTCGATCACCAACCGCGCGCTGCTGCTCGCAGGCCTTGCCAAGGGCACGAGCCGGCTGACCGGCGCGCTGAAGAGCGACGACACCCGTTATATGGCCGAAGCGCTGCGCGCCATGGGCGTTGTCATCGACGAGCCAGACGACACCACGTTCATCGTGACCGGCAGCGGCAAGCTGCAGGCGCCGGCAGCTCCGCTTTTTCTCGGCAATGCCGGCACGGCGACGCGCTTCCTGACGGCTGCTGCTGCACTCGTCGACGGCAAGGTCATTGTCGATGGCGACGCGCATATGCGCAAGCGGCCGATCGGCCCCCTGGTCGATGCGCTCCGTTCGCTCGGCATCGATGCTTCCACCGAAACCGGCTGCCCGCCTGTGACGATCAACGGCACCGGTCGCTTCGAGGCAAGCCGCATACAGATCGATGGCGGCCTGTCGAGCCAATATGTTTCGGCGCTACTGATGACGGCGGCAGGCGGCGACCGCGCTGTCGATATCGAATTGCTCGGCGAGCATATCGGCGCTCTCGGCTACATCGATCTGACGGTTGCAGCCATGCGCGCGTTCGGCGCAAAAGTGGAGCGCGTGAGCCCGGTTGCCTGGCGGGTGGAGCCGACAGGCTATCATGCGGCCGATTTCCTGATCGAGCCGGATGCCTCCGCCGCGACCTATCTCTGGGCAGCCGAAGTGCTGAGCGGTGGCAAGATCGATCTCGGCACGCCGGCGGAACAGTTCTCGCAGCCGGATGCGAAAGCCTATGACCTGATTTCGCAGTTCCCGCACCTACCCGCCGTCATCGACGGTTCGCAGATGCAGGACGCCATCCCAACGCTCGCCGTCCTTGCCGCCTTCAACGAGACGCCTGTTCGGTTCGTTGGCATCGAGAACCTGCGCGTCAAGGAATGCGACCGTATCCGCGCCCTGTCGAGCGGCCTATCGCGCATCGTTCCGAACCTCGGCACCGAAGAGGGCGACGACCTGATCGTCGCATCTGACCCGAGCCTCGCCGGCAAGGTGCTGCCGGCGGAGATCGACAGCTTCGCCGATCACCGCATCGCCATGAGCTTTGCCCTTGCCGGCCTCAAGATCGGCGGCATCACCATTCTCGACCCCGATTGCGTCGCCAAGACCTTCCCGTCCTACTGGAACGTGCTGGCTTCGCTTGGCGTCACCTACGAAGACTGACGCTCCGCCATCGCGAGGAAGGCTGAGCGCGGAACTATTCCTGACGTGAAGCGGCGCCGGCATCGGCGCCGCGGTTATCCTTTGGGGGAGTGATGACACGGCTTTGCGGGTTCTTCCTGGCTCTGTGCCTGCTGCTTTGCGCAACGGCTGTCACGGCGGCCGAGCTCATCACCAGCTTCGATCAGGCGATCGACCTCAATCGTGACGGCTCCATGCGGGTCGTCGAGACGATCTCCGTCAATGCAGAGGGCCAAAACATCCGCCGCGGCATCTTCCGGGATTTCCCGCTGACGATGACCGATGCCAGCGGTCGCGAGATCGAGGTGGATTTCAAGGTCGTGTCCGTCGAGCGCGACGGGCAGCCGGAGGATTGGCACAGCGAGCGCATCAAGGGCGGCGAGCGCATCTATATCGGCAACGCCGACAGAAGCCTCAGTCCTGGCCTGCATACCTTCCGTCTCACCTACGACACCAATCGCCAGATGCGCTATTTTGGCGATCACGACGAGCTCTATTGGAACGTGACGGGCAATGGTTGGCTGTTCCCGATCGTCAGTGCCAAGGCGACGGTCACGCTGCCGGATGGCGTGCAGCCGCAGCAGCTTGCCTTCTTCACCGGGCCGCTCGGCGCCACCGGCAAGAATGCGAGCGCTATCGCGCAGGGCAATACCGCAATCTTCGTCACAACCAGGTCGCTCGCACCGGGCGAGGGCCTGACGATCGCCATCAAGCTCGCGAAGGGCGCAATCACACCGCCGAGTGGCAGCCAGCAATGGGGCTGGTTCCTCCGGGATCATCTCGATACGATCATTGCCATCGGCGGGCTGATCCTGCTGTTTGCCTATTACATGCGCAGCTGGATCGCCGTCGGCCGCGATCCTCCGGCGGGCGTCATGGTCCCGCGCTGGGATCCGCCCGAAGGCATTTCGCCCGCGCTGGTCAACTATATCGACAACAAGGGCTTCGCCAGTTCCAGCTGGACAGCATTCTCCGCAACGGCGATCGATCTTGCTGTGCGCGGCTATGTCATTCTGGATGACCTGAAGGGAAAAGTGGTCATCCGCCCCTCGGGCAAGGCGGGAAGCGATCTCGGTGGCGGCGACAAGGTGCTCATGCAAGCCGTCGGACCATTCTCTCCGCTCGTCATCGACAAGGAAAACGGCGAGGCGGTGCAGCGGCTGGGTGCGAAGTTCCGCAGCGCGATCGAGCGCGACCATCGCGGCGAATATTACAAGGCCAATTCGCTTTACGTCATCGGCGGCATCGCGTTGTCCATCCTGATCCTGGCTTCCATCATCATCTTCGGTCGCCTGCATGAAAATGTGGTGCCGCTGATCCTCATGCCCGGCTTCCTGTCGATCTTCGTGACGATCTTTACCAGCATCATCGGCCGGAGGTTCCGGCGCCATAATGCCGGTCTCGGCCAGCGCATTATTTCCGTTCTGATCTGTGCATTCTTCGGCTTCATCCTGGTATCCGCCGTCGTCAACGGCTTTGCCGCCGCGGTCGTGCCGCTATGGGAGGCGGGTCTGTTGCCGCTGGTGGCTGGTATCGTCGGCATTTTCGCGCTCAACGTCGTCTTCTTTTTCATCATGGGCGCCCCGACGCCGCTCGGGCGCAAGATGATGGATGGCATCGCCGGCCTCAGGCAATATCTGACGCTCGCCGAACGCGACCGGATGAACATGCAGGGCGCGCCGCAGATGTCGCCGCAGCATTTCGAGAAGCTGTTGCCCTATGCTGTCGCTCTCGGCGTGGAAAAGCCGTGGTCGAACGCTTTCGAGAATTGGCTCGCTACCGCAGCTGGCGCGACCGTAGCCGCCGCCTACGCGCCGCTCTGGTATTCCGGCAACTTCAACCCCGGCAATATCGGTGGAACTATCGGCGATTTCTCTTCGTCCATGGCATCCACCATCGCCTCGACCATTCCCGCCCCGGTCTCCAGTTCGTCATCGGCTTTCGGCGGCGGAGGCGGAGGTGGCGGCGGGTTTTCCGGTGGCGGCGGAGGCGGTGGAGGCGGCGGCGGCTGGTAGTCAAACACCTCCCCCTTGAGGGGGGAGGTCGCCGCGGAGCGGCGGGTGGGGGTGACTGTTGTCTGGCTGCGGAGGTTGCGGCGGTCACCCCACCCCGGCCTTTGGCCGACCCTCCCCCTCAAGGGGAGGGTATATATCGCGGTTTATTGATTTCGCTGTTTCGGCAACACGGAGATCCTTGTGCCCAAGAAGCCCTCCAAGCTCGACCGCTTTAAAATCGCCAACAGCCGGCGTCTGCGCGCCGATGCGACCGATGCGGAAGCCAAGCTTTGGAAGCATCTGTGGCGCATTCCGATCAAGGGCACGCATTTTCGCCGGCAGGTCCCGATCGGGCGCTATTTCGCGGATTTCGCCTGTCATCAGATTGGCTTGATCATCGAGCTTGACGGCAGCCAGCACGCCGAGGATGCGGCAAGGCGTTACGATGCCGAGCGTACGGCCTTTCTTGAGAGCGAAGGCTATCAAGTTGTTCGATTCTGGAATGCCGAGGTCATGGATGAGATCGAGGCTGTTCTGGATACGATATTTGCCATTGTGCAGCAGCGGCAAATTTTGCTAGCAGAGGCCGACCGTTTTCACCCCACTCCGGCACGCCGTGCCGACCCTCTCTCTCAAGGGGAGGGTGAGGAACCTTGACATGCCCGATCTCCTTCTCGAACTCCGCTCCGAGGAAATTCCCGCCCGTATGCAGCGCAAGGCTGCCGGCGACCTGAAGAAGCTGGTGACCGATGCCCTGGTCGAAGCGGGTCTTTCCTATGAGGGTGCCAGGGAATATTGGACGCCGCGGCGCCTCACGCTCGACATTCGCGGCCTGACGGCGCGCTCGGCCGATGTGCGCGAGGAGCGCAAGGGTCCGCGCACCGATGCCAACGAGAAGGCGATCGAAGGCTTCCTGCGTGGCGCTGGCCTCTTCTCCATTTCCGAGGCGCAGGTGCAAAGCGACCCCAAGAAGGGTGATTTCTATGTTGCGATCATTTCCAAGCCCGGCCGCGCCGCGGAGGAAATTGTCGCTGCGGTCATGCCCGATATCATAAGAAACTTCCCCTGGGCGAAATCCATGCGCTGGGGCAAGGCATCGGTGAAGCCCGGCTCGCTGCGCTGGGTGCGCCCCCTGCAGTCGATCGTCTGCACCTTCGGCACCGAGCATGAAGAGACCGTCGTGATCCCCTTCGAGATCGACGGCATCGTCGCCTCGAACGTGACCTACGGTCATCGCTTCCATGCGCCCGAAGCCATCACGGTCAAGCGCTTCGAGGACTATGCCTCGAGCCTGGAAAAGGCCTATGTCGTTCTGGACGCGGAGCGCCGCAAGGACATCATTCTGCACGATGCCCGCGATGTCGCTTTCGCCAACGGCCTGGAACTGGTCGAGGACGAAGGCCTGCTGGAGGAAGTCTCCGGACTCGTCGAGTGGCCGCAAGTGCTGATGGGCTCCTTCGAGGAAGACTATCTGTCGATCCCGTCGGAAATCATCCGCCTGACCATCAAGACCAATCAGAAGTGTTTCGTCACGCGCCCGCAAGGCTCGCACCTCCCCCTTGAGGGGGGAGGTCGTAGCGAAGCTGCGGGTGGGGGTGATCTCACGTCTCAACAAAATCACCCCACCCCGGCACTGCGTGCCGACCCTCCCCCTCAAGGGGAGGGTGCCTTGTCCAACCGCTTCATTCTCGTCGCCAATATCCAGGCGACGGATGGCGGCAAGGAAATCATCCACGGCAACGGCAAGGTCGTGCGCGCCCGCCTGTCCGACGCGCTGCACTTCTGGAAGCGCGACCAGGGCGATCTGCCCGATCTCGAAACGCTGGAAACCTCCGCCAAAAAGTTTGGCCTCGATCTGAAGAAGCCGCTCGATCAGCGCATGGCCAAGCTCGACGCGTTGAACGTCACCTTCCATGCCAAGCTCGGCAGCCAGGGCGAGCGTGTCGCCCGCATCCGGGCGCTTGCCGCCGACCTCGCCAAGATCACTGGCGCCGATGCCGCTTTGGTCGACCGTGCCGTCGTGCTCGCGAAGGCCGACCTACGCACCGAAGCCGTTGGCGAATTCCCAGAGCTGCAGGGCGTGATGGGCCGCAAATACGCATCGTTGCAGGGCGAGAACGCCTCCGTCGCAACCGCGATCGAAGATCACTACAAGCCGCAGGGTCCTTCCGACCGCGTTCCCGAGGACAAGGTTGCGATCACGGTCGCGCTCGCCGACAAGCTGGACACGCTCGTCGGCTTCTGGGCGATCGACGAAAAGCCGACAGGCTCGAAGGATCCTTATGCGCTGCGCCGTGCCGCGCTTGGCGTCGTCCGCATTCTCCTGGAGCGCGGCGTGCGCCTGCCGCTGCTTGCGACCACGAGGGATGCCGATCTGCTCGCCTTCTTCCACGATCGTCTCAAGGTCTATCTGCGCGATCTCGGCGCCCGCCATGACCTGATCGACGCCGTGCTGACGCCGGAGACCGATGATCTCCTCATGATCGCCCGCCGCGTCGAAGCGCTGACCGCCTTCATCACGTCAGAGGACGGTAAGAACCTGCTCGCCGGCACCAAGCGCGCCACGCAGCTTCTGGCAGCCGAGGAGAAGAAGGGCACGGTTGTCGCCGACAGCGTTTCGGAAGCTCTTCTCAAGCTCGATGCGGAAAAGGATCTCTTTGCCGCCGTCAAGGCCGCCTCTGCCGAGGCCTCCGATGCGATCGCCAAGGAAGATTTCCGCTCGGCCATGGCAGCCCTTTCCAAGCTGCGCGCGCCCGTCGACCGCTTCTTCGAGGATGTGCTCGTCAACGACGAAGACGCCGCCATCCGCGCCAATCGTCTGGCGCTGCTGCGCATGATTCGCGAAGCAACCGGCACCGTCGCCGACTTCTCGAAGATCGCGGGATAACGCATGGGGGCGCGATGACCGGAAAGATCCTCGTCAGCGCCTGCCTCATGGGCCATGCCGTCCGCTACGACGGCCGTTCCAAGCCGCTTGTCCATCCGGCGATCGACCGCTGGCGCGAGGAGGGGCGGTTGGTGACGATCTGTCCGGAAATGTCTGCGGGCATGGTTGTTCCCAGGCCGCCGGCCGAGATTGCTGGCGATGCCACCGGAGAGGACGTGCTTGCCGGCACCGCAAGGGTGATGGAGATCACCGGCGGCGACGTTACGGCGGAATTTCGTCAGGCGGCGGAAAACGCGCTGGCGCTGGCAAGGGAGACCGGCTGTCGCTATGCGCTCCTGATCGACGGTAGCCCGTCCTGCGGCTCCGGCTTCATCTATGATGGCTCATTTTCCGGCCGCCGGCAGAATGGCCGAGGCGTCACAGCGGCGCTGCTCAAGCAGGCGGGTATCGAGGTTTACTCCGACCGCGAGATCGACAGGCTGGTCGAGCGTCTGAAATCGGCAGACTGAAGCAGGCAATTGCAGCTCAAAAGGAAACCGCCGGACGCGAGCCCGGCGGTTTCCTGTTTCTATCCTATGTCGCTCAGGCGGCGCGACGACGGTGATCCACCGCTGGATGGCCGTCGTTGACGCGGAAGCCGCGGATCAGCGCGAGAAGATCTTCCGTATCGGCGGCGAGCGTCTCGGCCGATGCGGTGGTCTCTTCGGCCATGGCGGCGTTCTGCTGCGTGGCGGCGTCGAGCTGGTTCATCGAGGACGAGATCGAGCGCAGCGTCGTATCCTGCTCGGAGGCGCTGTGGGCGATCTTCGAGACGATTTCGTTGGCGGCCTTGATCTGGTCGGAGATGCGCTTCAGCGCTTCGCCTGCCTCGCCGACGAGGCGGACGCCTTGGTCGACCTGGCCGGAGGAGCGGGCGATCTGGTCCTTGATCTCCTTGGCGGCTGCCGCGGAACGCTGAGCCAGTTCGCGCACTTCCTGGGCGACGACGGCAAAGCCCTTGCCGGATTCGCCGGCTCGCGCTGCTTCGACGCCGGCATTGAGCGCCAGGAGGTTGGTCTGGAAGGCGATCTCGTCGATGACGCCGATGATCTTGCCGATCTCCGACGAGGACTTCTCAATGCCGCTCATCGCTTCGATTGCCTGGGCAACCACCGCATCGCTGCGCGATGCTTCGGCGCTGACGGCATGAACGCGCTTGCTGGCTTCGTCGGCACCTTCCGCCGTCTGGCGAACGGCGACGGTGAGCTCGTCGAGTGCAGCCGAGGTTTCTTCCAGGCTTGCGGCCTGGCGCTCGGTGCGCTGCGATAGTTCGTTGGAGGCGCGACGGATCTCTTCCTTGCTGAGGCCGATGTCGTTGCCCTTGGCATTGACGCGACCCATAGCGGCTTCGAGATGCGACAGTGCCTCGTTGAAGTTGTTGCGAAGGCCGGCATAACTGGCGCCGAGATCGCCGCAACGCACCGTGAGGTCGCCGCTGGCGAGATCCTCAAGCGATTTGCCGATGACGGAGACGACGCGGGCCTGTTCGCGCGCCTCGTCCTGCTGCTGGCGCAGGTTCTGCTCACGCTCATTGCTGATTTCGAGTTCCTGTGCTGCCTGGCGATCCGAAAGGGCGTGGCGTTCGCGGATCTTTTCCTGCAGCGCCTGGGTCGCCTTGGCCATCAGGCCGATTTCGTTGTGCATCTCGGTATGAGGGATGGCGGTCTTCACGTCTTCGTCGGCCACGGCCTTCAAGGCGGCATGAACATCGCTGAGCGGCTTCGTGATGCCGCGGATGAAGTAGAAGGCGGCACCGATACCGACCAGAAAGACGATGCCGCAGATCAGCAGGGCGCGCCACATGGTGGCATTGATCTGCTCCTGCAGGTCATCCATGTAGACACCGCATCCCAGAACGAGCTGCCAGGGTGCGAAGGCGGCCGAATAGCTGCCCTTCAGGAAGAAGTCGCTGTCGGGGTGACCGGGCTTGTTCCAGTAATAGATGGTGCGGCCGCCACCCTTGATGGCCTTTTCCACCATTTCCTTGCTGAAATGGGTGCCGTTCTTGTCGACTTGGCCCGACATGTCCTTGCCGATGTTGACCGGGCTCGGGTGAATGCGCTGGATGACGTTGTAGTCGAAGCCGAAGAAATAGCCTGATGGCGTGAAGCTTACATGCGACAAGACCTTGAAGGCCTCGGCCTGGGCGGCCTCATGCGTCATCTCGCCGGATTTTTCGCGCTGATAATATTGGTTTAAAACGGAGATGCCGGATTCGACCTGCGTGCGCAGCATGTCGAAGCGGTCGTCGTAAATGGAATCGGCCTGGGACCGTATCTGGAAATAGGTCGCCACCGCAAAGGCAGCCATCAGGACGCCGAGCAGGGCAAATAATTGATGCGCAATCTTGAGATTCTTCATGGTATCCCCCACAGGTAAATGAATACCGGTGCGGTATCCTACCGCCTGTGCGATCGCCTGAGAGATCCTCAATACGCTTGCCGCCGCTCGAATGACATGCTGCTGTCCGGTGAGCAATAAAATCACCGCTTATGTCTAAAAAATCTTTAATTTTAGTGGGTTGGTTGCATATGTGCTAGATATGTAACCGGGGATATGCTTTGCGATTATAAATAATATTTATTTAAACTCACGAATAACTTGAGTTTATATGGAGTTATACCGATAAATATTTAGAATTTTCGAATATTATTGATATATAGAGGCGTGCTGAAGCCTTCATGATCCCCCGAAGCAAGTAGAGGGAAAGCATGATGGATGCCGATTACTGGCGAAGTTGAAAGCCCGAGAGGTCGAGGGGAGTTGGCTGATGTGCTGCCGCGCCATCCGGCAGGGCTGCCGTCTTCGCCGCCATGTCGATGCCGTCGGCTGGTTCACCCGCCGCGGCAAGAGCCTCCGGCGTCGGTTTGCTCACGAACACCACGGGTGAGCCGCCCATCCATGCCTCGGTACGCAATACTTTCTTCTCGCCGTCAACGTTGCGCACGACGATCGATTGAGTGCCTGCCTTCAGTGTGGGTACGGTATATTCCTTTTCCGTAACCGGCGGCTTGAGGGGAGGGCAGTCGGCGCAGCTCTTGTCGACAATGCTGCCCCTGCCGCCGATCATCGTGCCGTCGATCGGCTGGATCGACGAGGCCATGGCGGAGCCGCCGGCCAGTACGCATGCCAAGGTCAGAAAGAAGGAACGCATAACCAGGAACTCCGCCTATAGTGACGAAGACATTAGTGTAGCTTTATTTCCATCCCGTCAGGAGATTAGGTAAAAATTTAATGGACTTGCGATTGTAGAGCCGCAGTGATGTTTACTTTTCGCGCTCCACCGCACGCCAGCCGATATCATTGCGATAGAAGCCGTTATCCCACTTTACCTTGCCTGCCAGGGCGTAAGCTCGTTCCTTTGCTTCGCCCACCGACTTGCCGGTTGCCGTGATGTTCAACACGCGTCCGCCGTTCGCAACCAGCGCACCCTCCTTCAGGCCTGTGCCGGCATGGAACACTTTTTCGCCTTCGCCGCCGGCCGGCAGCGCCGTGATCGGCGTGTTCTTGGCGTAGGCGCCCGGATAGCCTTTCGAGGCCATGACGACGGTCAGCGCGGGATCGTCGCTCCATTCGGCCGTCACCTGATCCAGCGTGCCGTTGGCGCAGGCAAGGAGCAGCGGCAGCAGATCACTCTTCAGCCGCATCATCAGCACTTGGCATTCGGGATCGCCGAAGCGGACATTGTATTCGATGAGCTCGGGGCCTTTGGCGGTAATCATCAGTCCGGCAAAGAACACGCCGCTGAAGGCATGGCCGCTTTCCGCCATGCCGCGCATCGTCGGCTCGATGATCTCCTTCATCGTGCGCTCGACCATGTCTGGGGTCATGACGGGAGCAGGGGAATAAGCGCCCATGCCGCCGGTATTCGGGCCGGTATCGCCGTCGCCGACGCGCTTGTGATCCTGCGCTGTTGCCAACGCCAGCGCATGCTTGCCATCGCTAAGGCAGAAGAAGCTTGCCTCTTCGCCGTCGAGATAGGCTTCGATTACCACCTCCGCGCCGGCCTCGCCGAATGCGCCTTCGAAGCAATCGTCGATTGCGGCCAGCGCCTCGTCGACCGTCATCGCGACGGTGACGCCCTTGCCGGCTGCAAGACCATCCGCCTTGACGACGATCGGCGCGCCCTGAGCGCGGATATAGGCTTTCGCCTTCGGCGCATTGTTGAAGCGCTGGTAGGCGCCGGTTGGAATATCGTAGCGGGCGCAGATATCCTTGGTAAAGCCCTTGGACCCCTCGAGTTGGGCGGCCGCGGCGGAAGGACCGAAGACGGCGATGCCGGCGGCGCGCAGCCTGTCGGCAATACCGGCGACGAGCGGCGCTTCCGGGCCGACCACGACGAAATCGATGGCCTTCTCCTTGCAGAAAGCGACGACGGCGTCATGGTTGTCGATATCGATCGCCGCAAGCGCCGCATGCTCGGCAATGCCGGGATTGCCGGGCGCCGCATAGAATTCCGTCATGAGAGGCGATTGCGCCAGTTTCCAGGCCAGTGCGTGTTCGCGTCCGCCCGATCCGATCAACAGAACTCTCATGGCTTGCCCTTTCGTTGCGTCCCTTTGCGCGGTTAAGCGGGGTTGGGCCAAAGGTCAAGCGTCAAATCCTGTGGAGGTTTGCCTGGCAACATTGCAACGCCTTTTTCTATCGCTAAAGCGGAATGCGGTTTGGACGCGAGGTCGCCTCTCATCTGCCGGATCGACATGATCCGCGTCGAAAACCGCTTCTTATGTCCATGGGATCGTGCTTATGGTCCCCTTTACGATTGTCCAGTTCAGAGAGACACATGTCCGCCGATATCCGTTCCCTTGCCGCTACCATTGCCGCCGAGATCAACTCCCGCCCGGATCAGGCCAAGGCCGCCATCGAGCTCTTGGACGAAGGCGCGACCGTGCCGTTCATCGCCCGCTACCGCAAAGAAGTCACCGGCGGCCTCGACGATACGCAGCTTCGCACGCTGTCGGAGCGTCTGGTCTATCTGCGCGAGCTGGAATCGCGCCGCGCCGCGATCATCGAATCCATCACCGGCCAGGGCAAGATGACCGATGAGCTGATGGCCAAGGTCGCGACCGTTGCCACCAAGTCCGAGCTGGAAGACCTCTATCTGCCGTACAAGCCGAAGCGCCGCACGCGTGCCGAGATCGCCAGGGAGCGTGGCCTCGGACCCTTGGCCGATACCATCCTCGCCGATCGTTCGAAGGAGCCCGCCGTGCTTGCCGAAGGCTTCATCACGGCCGATGTTGCTGACGTGAAGACGGCGCTGGAAGGCGCGCGCGATATCATCGCCGAAGGTATTGCCGAAAACGCCGATCTGCTCGGCAAGCTGCGCAATTACATGAAGACCAGTGCCACGCTGAAGGCCGCCGTCGTCGACGGCAAGCAGGAGGCCGGCGCCAAGTTCTCGGACTATTTCGAGCACCAGGAACGCTGGGCGACGGCTCCCGGCCATCGCGCGCTCGCTATGCTGCGCGGCTGGAACGAAGAAGTGCTGACGCTGAATATCGAAGTCGATACCGATGCCGTCTCGCCAAACAAGCCGGTCGAGCGCATGGTCACTGCGGCCTATGATATCGGCGCAAGCCGGCCGGGTGACCGCTGGCTGACGGAGGTCGCGAGCTGGACCTGGCGTGTGAAGCTTTCGATGTCGTTGTCGCTCGATTTGATGCGCGAACTGCGCGAGCGTGCCGAGGAAGAAGCGATCCATGTCTTCGCCCGCAATCTAAAGGATCTGCTGCTCGCCGCACCCGCCGGTTCGCGCGCCACCATGGGCCTCGACCCGGGCATCCGCACCGGCGTCAAGGTTGCCGTGGTTGATGGCACCGGCAAGCTCCTGGAAACCACCACGGTCTATCCCTTCCCGCCGAAGAACGATGTGCGCGGCACGCAGGCGACGCTGGCGGCACTCATCCGTAAGCACAAGGTCGAGCTGATCGCGATCGGCAACGGCACGGGCAGCCGCGAAACCGAAAAGCTGGTGGCGGATATGCTCGCCGAACTGCCGGCACCGAAGCCGACGAAGGTCATCGTCTCCGAAGCCGGCGCCTCGGTCTATTCCGCTTCGGAAACGGCGGCTTTGGAATTCCCCGGCCTCGACGTTTCTCTGCGCGGCGCCGTCTCCATCGCCCGCCGCCTGCAGGATCCGCTGGCGGAACTTGTGAAGATCGAGCCGAAGTCGATTGGCGTTGGCCAGTACCAGCACGATGTCGACCAGCAGAAGCTGTCGCGTTCGCTCGATGCGGTGGTCGAAGATGCGGTGAATGCCGTCGGTGTCGACCTGAACACTGCGTCCGCGCCGTTGCTGGCCCGTGTTTCCGGCCTCGGGCCGTCGATCGCCGAGGCGATCGTCAGGCATCGCGATGGCGAAGGCGCGTTCGCGACGCGGCGCGATCTCCTGAAGGTCGCCCGTCTCGGCCAGCGCACCTTCGAGCAATGCGCCGGCTTCCTGCGCATCCCGAATGGCAAGGAGCCGCTCGATGCTTCCTCGGTGCATCCCGAAGCCTACGGTGTCGCCAAAAAGATCGTTGCCGCCTGCGGCCGCGACCTGCGCACGCTGATGGGCGATACGGCAACGTTGAAAGCGGTCGATCCCCGACAGTTCATCGACGACAAGTTCGGTCTGCCGACCGTGCGCGACATCATCGCCGAGCTGGAAAAGCCGGGCCGCGATCCGCGCCCGAGCTTCAAGACCGCAACCTTCGCGGAAGGCGTCAACGAGATCAGCGACCTCAAGCCTGGAATGATGCTGGAGGGGACAGTGACCAATGTCGCTGCTTTCGGCGCCTTCGTCGATATTGGCGTCCATCAGGACGGTTTGGTGCATGTCTCGCAGCTGGCGGACCGCTTCGTCAAGGATCCGCACGAGGTCGTGAAGGCCGGCGATGTGGTCAAGGTCAGGGTTGTCGAAGTCGACGCCAAACGCAAGCGAATCGGCCTTTCCATGCGCAAAGATGGCAGCACTGTGGCGGCGCCATCCGGACGGGACACGCGCGAACAAGGTGGCGCACGCAACGCTGGCGTTAAGGGAAATGCCCGTCCGAAGGCCGAGCAACAGGGTAGTTTCGGGGCCGCCTTGGCCGACGCACTCAAACGAAAATAAGGACTTAGCGGAACTTCGTGCAAGAATGTCACACTCTGGCAGCGTTGTTGCCGGAGTGCCAACGACTGTGGAAAGGTGAGCTTGCCACAATGCTGTGAGGCGTTAAAGTTGCCTTAATGTCATGTCATAACATTCGAGGCGTCCATGGCGTCCACACTTTTTTCTCTCGTTCAGAAAATCATCCGTAAAGGTTCACTCAGGCTTACGCTCGCATCCGGCGAGACGCATATGGTCGGCGATGGAACCGGTGAGACGGTTGCCGTGCGTTGTGCCGATCAGCAGGCTGAGGACGCCATTGCGCGCGATCCGACGCTCAAGCTCGGCGAAATGTATATGGAGGGCCGCTTCATCCTGGAGCAGGGGGACATCTACGAGTTCCTGTCCCTGGTGAAGCAGAATACCACCAACGAAGTTTTCGATTTCCGTATGGCGGCGCTGCTAATCGGCCGCATCGCCTGGCAGCAGATCAAGAGCCGCTCGCCGATCAACCGCAACAAGTACAATGTTGCGCATCACTACGATCTGTCGGCAAAGCTGTTCGATCTCTTCCTCGATGAGGACTGGCAATATTCCTGCGCCTACTTCAATCCGCCTGGTATCAGCCTCTATGAAGCGCAGGTGGCCAAGAAGCGTCACATCGCTGCCAAGCTGCTGGTCGAACCGGGGCAGAAGGTGCTGGAGATCGGCTCCGGTTGGGGCGGCATGGCCATGTATCTCGCCGAAGCCTATCCCGGCCTCGACGTAACCGGCATCACGCTCAGCGAGGAACAGCTGAAAGTATCGCGCGAGCGGGCAGCCAAGCGTGGCCTCTCCGATCGCGTCCGCTTCGAGCTGCAGGACTATCGCTATATGACCGGCAAGAAGTTCGACCGAATCGTCTCGGTCGGCATGTTCGAGCATGTCGGCATCGGCGATTACGGCAAGTTCTTCCGCAAGGTTTCGGAGCTGTTGGATGACAACGGCGTCATGCTGTTGCACTCCATTGCCCGCCCGAAGCCGAGCTTCGCCACCAACGCCTTCATCGAGAAGTACATCTTCCCCGGCGGCTACATCCCGTCCATCGGCGAAACCACGCCGCCGCTGGAAAAGGCCGGTCTGCTCACACGGGATGTCGAGACCCTGCCGATGCACTATGCCTATACGCTTCGGCATTGGCGCAACCGCTTCGTGGCGCGCAAGGCCGATGCCGTCGCGCTCTACGACGAGAAGTTCTTCCGCATGTGGGAGTTCTATCTGGCCGGCTCCGAAATGGGCTTCCGCTGGGATGAACTCTTCATCATGCAGCTCCAGATTACCAAGAATCAGTTCGCCGTGCCCGACAACCGCAATTACATCGCGGAACGCGAAGCGAAGCTGAAGGAGTTCGAGGCGGGACGCGCACCTTTGGAGAAGGTGACGTTCTAGCGGTGGTCTGAGGCCTAAATCACTTATTGCGCCGGCGGCATGGCAGCATCCGCCAGCGTCTCCGTTCTTGTCTTTTCAGCTTGTAAAGGCGTCACTTGCCGACGTGGATGGTGAAAGTGCCGTCTTGCACCGTGCCGTCGGTGTTCAATCCCGTCAGCCGCATGGTGAATTGATCGATGCCGGAAAAACCGGGGTTCGGCGTGTAGTAGATGATGTTCCCCTGGACCGGCTTGCCCGAGCACAGATAAACGGGGCTGTCTTTCGGAAATTTGGCCGCGACCGGACCGTGCTCGATGTCGATCTTGCCATGCGCAGGTGCCTTGACGACACCGGTGTAGGGGAACCCTGCAAAGGTGCAGTCCTGCTTCACCAGAGATGCGCTCGTTATCTTCGTCTTTTTACCCGGCGCGATTTGGCGCGAAAACTGGCTTTGCTTGGCCCCGCCGATCGGTGCGCCGACGCAGCCGGAAAGTGCTAAGCCGGCGCCAAGGATCAGACCTAGGGAGATCAGGGATATGGTCTTCATTGCTTCTCTTCTTGAAATTGGGGGCTGCGAATTCATGGGTATCGGGCAAGTCTCTTCCCTTACCCATGATTGAGTAGCTTATACAGGAATTAAATCAGCGCGACAGATCGGCGCATGCCGCGGGGCATTCGCCGGAGCAACCTGAATTTGATGTCCTCAATGGATTCGGCGTCTTGTGGTTAAGAGAGCGGTAACGCGATCCGCATAATTTGAGCCAACTCTAGGGCTGGGTATGGCCCTTTGTATTGCGTGTCATGGAGTTTCAGTTTGTTTACAAAGTTGCGCCCATTCCTCATCCTCGGCCTTTTTGGCGCCTCCACAGGCGTGGCTTACGCTGGCGACGGCCAGCATTTCTGGTCGGGTGACTGGTATCTAAGCGTCGGTGCGGCCGGTTTCTCCGCGCCGAAGTTCGAAGGCGGCAAGCACAACAAGCTGCAATGGTCGCCGCTGGTCTCCATCGGTCGGCAAGGCCCAGGCCCACGCTTTTCCTCGCGCAACGACAATCCCTCCTTTGCTCTGATCGAGAGCGACGCGTTTCGCATCGGCATCGTCGGCAAATTCGTGCCGAGCCGCGACAGCAGCGATGGCCGCGAGCTGAGGGGATTGAAGAAGGTCAAGTGGGGAGCGGAGGCTGGCGGTTTTGCCGAAGCCTACCCCACCGACTGGCTGCGCGCCCGCGTCGAAGTCCGGCAGGGTATTCGCGCCCATAGCGGCGTCGTCGCCGACGCCGCGGTCGATGCCTTTACCGATATCACTCCGGAGCTGCGCGCCTCGGCCGGTCCGCGCATGACGCTCGCCAGCAGCGACTATTTCGACGCCTATTACGGCGTCAATGCGCGCGAATCGGCTGCCTCAGGCCTTAGCGGTTACAAGCCCGGTGGCGGGGTCAAATCCGTCGGTTTCGGCGGCGCCCTGACCTGGAAGGCCTCGCAGAACTGGACCACAAGCACTTTCCTTGAATATACCCGGCTCACCGGCCCGGCCGCCGACAGCAGCCTCGTGCGCGAGCGCGGCGACCGCAACCAGCTGCTGATCGGTGTTTCCGCCAGCTACAAGTTCAATTTCACGATGAACTGAGTGATCGGCGAGGCTGTGGCCTCGCCGCTTGACCTTGGATGCCGGATGTCACTACTACTCGCCTATGCAAAACACAGGCGACATCAACGGGCGCGTCGCTGACGCGCCTTCCGGTAACTGGGTCTATCGCGTTCTGCCCCCGACGCTGTGGCCCTATGCTCAGCTTGCACGCTGGGACAGGCCAATTGGCTGGCAGCTCCTCATGTGGCCATGCTTCTGGTCCGTCGCACTCGCGGCCAATGCCTCCGTCGCCGTGGGACATGGCTCCCCGGGCTTCGTGGTGATCTATCACCTCATTCTTTACTTCATCGGCGCGGTCGCCATGCGCGGCGCCGGCTGCACCTATAATGATCTGGTCGACCACGAGATCGACATGTCCGTGGCACGCACGCGCTCGCGCCCGCTGCCATCGGGCCGCGTGACGCGTCGTCAGGCCAAGGTGTTCATCGCCCTGCAGACCCTGGTCGGTCTGCTGGTGCTGCTGCAATTCAATTGGTTTGCCGTCGTGCTCGGCGTGCTGTCGCTTGGTATCGTCGCGCTCTACCCCTTTGCCAAGCGCTTTACGGACTGGCCGCAGTTCTTCCTCGGTCTTGCCTTTTCCTGGGGAGCGCTGATGGGTTGGGCAGGTCTGTTCGGCAGTCTGTCCTTTGCCTCGATCGTGCTCTATCTTGCAGCCATCCTCTGGACCATCGGCTACGACACGATCTACGCGCATCAGGACAAGGAGGATGACGAGCTGATCGGCGTACGGTCGACGGCCCGGCTTTTCGGCGATCGGACGCGCCTCTGGCTGGCCGGGCTCTATGGGACGGCGCTGCTTTTGATGCTGTTGTCCTTCGCGCTCGCTGGTACAAGCTGGCTGGCCTATCTCGGCCTCGTCGTTGCCGGTGGCATGTTCGCCTATCAGATCGCCGTGCTTGACATCAACAACGGCGAGCAATGTCTAGCCTTGTTCAAATCAAACAATCGGGTGGGGCTGATCATCTTTGCCGGCCTTTTCCTGTCGTTCCTGTTTCTTGTTCCCTGAGGGGAGGGATCGCCGCATCAGGTTCTAGAGGAGGGGCGTCATGACATGTGAAATCCGTCCGGCCTCGGAGGCGGATGCCGAGGCGATCAGCGGCGTAATCCTTGCAGCCCTTCGTGAGAGCAACGCGACGGACTACGCGCCGGATATCATCGCGCGCGTTGCCGAAAGCTTTAGTCCTGCTGGCATGCGCAGGCTCTTGAGCAACAGAACGGTCTTAGTGGCGATCGACGACGGAAGCCTTGTCGGCACCGCAAGCCTTGATGGTGCCGTCGTGCGCACGGTGTTCGTCTCTCCCTCTGCGCAGCGGCGTGGCATTGGCGCGAGCCTGATGGCTGCAATCGAACGGGCGGCGCAGGCAAGCGGCATCGCCGTCCTGTCCGTCCCCTCTTCGATTACCGCGCAAGGTTTCTACGAGAGGCTCGGGTTCAATGCTGTCGGCGAGAATTTCCATGGCGATGAACGAACGATCGTCATGGAACGCTCGCTGATGCCATAAGATTTCGGCCGCGGGATTGGTTTTCCCACGGCCGACTTTTGGCGATAATCTGTATGGGAGCCGTATCAGCTCAACGCCTGGCGATGATCTCGCGGCCTTGGATCTTCATCTTGACGCCGAGCTTGCCGGTCGTGCGACGCACGAGGAAGCGGGGACGGCGGTTTGCGAAGTAGGAGTGGCGGCGACGCGGTTGGCTGTCCTGCGAGCGGACGCCACCGAGATGTTCTTCGAGCGGCCGGGCGATGCCGTCAGCTTCGATCATCAGCATGGGAATACGGAAGGCTTCCGACCAGGAGCGCCAGTCGGCGGCGATATCGCTCAGATCGTGAGCGACGAGAAGGGGGATGCAGAGATCCGGATCGGAGTGATGCAGTTCCAGCGTGACGGTGACTTCACCGTCGCCGTGATCGATGGCGCGGGCGGCGACACCCTGGAATGCACGCTTGGGCAAGGCGACGGACAGCGGCAGGCCGCTGGACGGCAGGATCTTGCGCAGCACGGCGCCGCGCTCGTCGATCGTAATGGTGACGTCACCCTCGGCACCTCGCATGGCATAGCTGACCTGTTGCGGGAAGCGCGCCGGATCGAGCCGCAGTGTGGTTCCAGCCCAATCGGGCTTCAGGACGGTATTAGTCATCGATTTCTCTACCCTTGCTTTACCTGAGAGCCGGTTGTTCCGGTCTTCTCTCGGAGAACTTTTGTCCTCTCGTTGTTGGGCAGATTAGGCGCCGTCCCTTCCAGACAGCTTAAAAATCGAGGTTAAGAAAACTTTGCGTCCTCAAATGGTTAGCAAAGTCGGATGCATCAGGGTTTCCATAAGGTGAACACACGGCAGGGCGGTGCATCAGTATGGTGCACGCATAAGGTGAGTACGTGTAAGTCTCAGGTAAGGTTTGTATGCAATAATCGCAGCCAGATTCGCCCCCTTTATTAGAGATCTATTGGGATTCTGCTGATGATTTCCACTTATCTTGGTTATACCATCGCAACCAGAGATATGGCGACCTCCCTCAATCAGGTGGCGCAGCAGTCGCAAAGCAAGCGTTTGATCGACTATTACAACGCCAATATCGGCAAAGTAACGAACGTCGATGACTTCCTGAATGACTATCAGCTATACAGTTACGCAATGGAAGCCTACGGGCTTTCGGACATGACCTATGCCAAGGCCTTTATGAAACAGGTCCTGACAAGCGACCTCAGCGACAGCAGCAGTTTCGCCAATAAGCTCACGGATCCGCGCTATAAGGAGTTCGCTGCGGCGTTCAATTTCGGTACGAGCTCGTCAAGCACGGCGAATACGGCACAAACCAGTACGCAGGAAGACGACCTCATCGGGCTTTACCAGCAGTCGTTTACGAATGAGGAGACGTCGGCGGCGACCGAAACGAGCTATTACAGCCAGAACATCAGCTCGGTTAAGACGGTTGACGATCTCCTCGGCAATACCCGCCTGCGCAACTACGTGCTCCAGGCCTATGGCATCGACCCGACCTATGTGTCGAATTCGTCTCTGAAGCAGATGCTGACGAGCGATCTCAGTGATCCGAACAGCTACGTCAATCAGAATGGCGGCACTGCGGACAAGGCTCTGGTGGCGGAATTCAATTTCAATGCCGACGGCACGATCAAGACATCGACGCCGGATGGCGATACGGCCTATTACGAGGCCAATATCGGCAATGTCACCTCAGTCGACCAGCTGACGTCCAACCCGCAGCTGTTCCAGTACGTCAAGACGGCATTCAATGTCCCGTCCTACATAACGGCTGACCAGTTCAATGCTTCCGCCAAGGATGCCAGCACCGCGAGTTCGAACGGGCTGACCGCTGTCATGGCTGAGTTCAACTTCCAGAGCGACGGCACGGTCGCATCCGGCTCGCAAGCCCAGACGTCCGCCCAGATAAGCGCCACCACGGCGGGCTATACCACGAACTATCCGGGCGGGCCGCAGACCCTCAGCCAACAGGCCGATGTGATGAGCGCCTACAACTCCACCGTGCCCTCGTTCACGACGAGCGTCGGCGCAACCGACAATGATCTCTATTACAAGAATCATATTGGCTCCATCACGTCAGTCGACCAGCTGACCTCGGACACGCGTCTTTTCGATTACATCAAGACGGCTTATGGCATCGATTCGACGACGCCCGCGGTCGTCTTCAAGAACGCCTTCGCCGATTCGACGACTGCCTCCATCTTCGGTCTGACCGACGTCGTCTCCCAGTTCAATTTCCAGTCGGACGGCACGCTTGCTTCCGGCCAGACGGCGCAGTCCCAGGATGAGATCGACGCGGCCTCCACGGCCTATATGAGCAATTACCAGTCATCGCAGTCGACCCTGACCACGGATGCGGTCAACAACTACAAGAACCGCATTGCGGACGTGAAGACCATCAAGGATTTCTTTGCGAGCAATACGTCCGACAGCAGTACCGCCAACGATAGCGCGCCGGAACTCTATCAGATGGCGCTGCGCGCCTATGGCATCGGTGCGAACGAGCTCACGAAGACTCAGCTGACCAAGATTCTCGAAAGCGATCCCTACGATTCGAAGAGCTATGTCAGCTCGTTGAAGGATTCTCGTTTCACCGCGCTCGCCAAGGCATTCAATTTCGACAGCAAAGGCAATCTGAAGGCGCCGGTGCAGTCTTTGTCGGAGACGCAGATCAACAGCTATATCTCGGAATATTCCAGTCGCAGCACGGCAGGGCTGTCGGGTGCTGAGCTGACTAAAGCCACCAGCGATGCCAAAACCGCCGGCACCTATTTCGCCACCAACATCGTCAAAGTGACCAGCGTCACGGATCTGCTGGCCGACAGCAAGCTTACGAATTTCATCCTGACAGCCAACGGCATCGATCCGAAGACCGTTACCACGGCGACGTTGAAGAAGGCTTTCGCTTCCGATCCGTCCAGCTCGACAAGCTTCATCAACACGACCGATGGTGTCAAATTCAAGAGCATCGTCGAGGCGTTCAATTTCGGCACGGACGGAAACCTGACCGACACCAAGCTCGGCACAGCGCAAAACCAAGGCGCTCTTGCGGCGACCAACGATCTCTATCTGCATCAAACGCTGGAAGATCAGCAAGGCGAGACCAATCCCGGCGTGCGCCTGGCGCTCTATTTCCAGCGCAAGGCGCCCGATATCAACTCGATCTATGACATCATGGGCGATTCCGCGCTCTATGAGGTCATCACCACGACCTACAATCTGCCGAGCTCGATCTCCAGCATGGATGTCGATACCCAGGCCAGCATGCTGAAAAAGTTCGTCAACGTGAGCGACCTGCAGGACCCGGACAAGGTCAACCAGCTGCTGCAGCGGTTCTCGGCGATGTACGACTTGGAGAACAACACGACGTCCTCGACGTCGCCAGCGCTCTCGATTCTCACCGGCTCGTCGTCGAGCTCCGGCATCAGCGCCGACACTCTGCTTTCCATCGCACAGCTGTCCTCATCACGGTAACAGATACCGCAAAAAATTTAACCTGTCTCATTGCCGCGTTCCCGCTCGGCAGAGCCGAGTCATGCACTTGTTTTTACAGGGCTTTCGAACATATACGGGAATGTTTAATGGGTGTGGAATGGCTGCTTTCCACAACGACAGGAAGGAACTTATTAACCATCCTTGCCCTATTCGATTTGAGAAGCCAACGGCAATATCAATGACTGGGTTGCAGGTCTCATGCGTCTTTCCCGAACGACACTTTCCAATGCGTCACAAGGCGTCCAGCCCGAGGGCGATCTCGACGCCGAGCAGGCGGCCGAAGAGGCACGTCGCGCCGAGCAGATCGCCGCTCGTCGCGCGTTCCTGGAAGAGAAGATTCGCAATGCCCGCGAAGCCAAGCGCAAAGCTGAAGAGCAGCGTACCGCCGAGGAAAAGCGCCTCGCCGAAGAGGTGAGAAAGCGCACAGCCGCAGCGCCGCCGCCGGTCGTAGAAGCGCTGCAGTCCGCCGCGGTCACGAGCGAGCAGGAAATGCCGGTCTTGCCGCAAGGAATCTCCGCGGAGGATCTTGCATCGCCCGGCTGGCAGAATGCCTTCCTGATGGGGCCGAACGTGCGCTTCACCCGCACGCGCGAAAACGAAATCATCAGCCGCCGCCCGCCCGCCGAGCCGAAGCCCGAGATCCGGCCGCTCGTGTCGGCGCATGCGACGATGCGGGTCATGGAACCGCCGGTCGTTGAAGCGTCCGCGGCACCGGCTGCGGCCATTGTCGTCCCGCCCGTGCGGCAGGACGAATTCCATCTCCCACCGCTCGAAGACATGCCGCTGGTGGTGGATGGCTACATTCCGACAGTAATTCAGAATTCTCCGGCAACCGAGCCGGACGCATTGGAGATGACCGTTATCGCTACCGCATTCTCGAAAGCTCCCGCGATCGCGCTGGATGCTTCCCCTGTTCAGTCAAGTGTTCCCGAGTCCCTAGCCGCGCCTGTGGTCGAGTCGCGTCTTGTCCATCTTTCCGATTTCGCCTTCTGGGATGCGATGCCGTTCGACGGCGAATTCGTTTCTGCCCTCAAGGGAGAGCGGAAGCAGCCTGTGACGCCGCCCAAGCCGGACGTTGATGCCGAAGCGATTATTGCGAAATTCCGCGTGGTCGAGTGCCGTCGCCCGGCTGCCGCCGTCGAGCCGCTGCCCGCTGTCGCGCCGTCGCCGGCTGTCGAAGTCGCAACGCCGGTTGAAACCAATTCCAGCCAGCCGACGGTGGATTTCAGTTCACCGGCCATGGATGAGCTCGCAGCGCTGGAGGCCGCCGTCCTGGCCCCCGCCATCGAAGTTGCGCCCATCGCTGAAGAAGCGCCCCAAGCTGAGCAGCAGCTTGCGGAGGAGGCGCCGGTCGAGGCATTCGTGCCGCCTGCATTCGTAACCGCAGTCTATGGTGCTGAAGCCGCCTCTGCCGCCGAGATTCGTCCTGCACCAGTCATGGTCGTGGCACCGATGCCGAAGAAGGTTGCCGCCCCGGTTTCTATCGAGCCGGTCGCCAAGGCTGCAGCCATCATGCCGGCCGTCGAAGCCGCTGCACAGCGCCTGATTGATGCACCGCCGTCGCCGATCTCGCCGCGCCGGCCCGTTTCCCTGACGCCGCCCGAATGGCGCCCGATCGCCCGCACCGCGGACGGAGAATACGAGTTGCCGCCGCGCGAGCTGCTGCAGGAGCCTGTCGCCCGTTCCGGCGTGATCATGACCCAGGAAACGCTGGAGCAGAATGCCGGCCTGCTGGAAAGCGTGCTCGAGGATTTCGGCGTCAAGGGCGAGATCATCCATGTCCGTCCCGGCCCGGTCGTGACGCTCTATGAATTCGAGCCGGCACCCGGCGTCAAATCCTCGCGCGTCATCAACCTTGCGGACGATATCGCCCGCTCGATGTCGGCGCTCTCGGCTCGCGTCGCCGTCGTTCCCGGCCGCAACGTCATCGGCATCGAACTGCCGAACGTCAACCGCGAGACCGTCTATTTCCGTGAGATGATCGATTCGCCCGATTTCGAGAAGAGCGGCTACAAGCTGGCGCTCGGCCTCGGCAAGACGATCGGCGGCGAGCCTGTCATCGCCGAGCTTGCGAAGATGCCGCATCTGCTCGTTGCCGGCACCACCGGTTCGGGCAAGTCGGTCGCGATCAACACGATGATCCTGTCGCTGCTCTATCGCATGACGCCGGAACAGTGCCGCCTGATCATGGTCGATCCGAAGATGCTGGAGCTGTCAGTCTATGACGGCATTCCACACCTTCTGACTCCCGTCGTGACCGATCCCAAGAAGGCCGTCATGGCGCTGAAATGGGCGGTGCGCGAAATGGAGGATCGCTACAAGAAGATGTCGCGCCTCGGTGTGCGCAACATTGACGGCTACAACAGCCGCGTTGCTTCCGCCAAGGAAAAGGGCGAGACGATTCACGTCATGGTCCAGACTGGCTTCGACAAGGGCACCGGTGCCCCGATCGAAGAGCAACAGGAAATGGACCTGACGCCGATGCCCTATATCGTCGTCATCGTCGACGAAATGGCCGACCTGATGATGGTCGCCGGCAAGGAAATCGAAGGCGCGATCCAGCGTCTGGCGCAGATGGCGCGTGCGGCCGGCATCCACCTGATCATGGCAACACAGCGTCCTTCGGTCGACGTCATTACCGGAACGATCAAGGCGAACTTCCCGACGCGCATCTCCTTCCAGGTGACGTCGAAGATCGACAGCCGTACGATCCTCGGTGAGCAGGGTGCCGAACAACTCCTCGGCCAGGGCGACATGCTGCACATGGCCGGCGGCGGCCGCATCTCCCGCGTCCACGGACCCTTCGTGTCCGACGAGGAAGTCGAAAAGGTCGTCGCTCATCTTAAGCTGCAGGGCCGTCCGGAATATCTCGATACGGTCACCGCCGACGAGGACGAGGAAGACGAGGAAGAAGATACGGCCGTCTTCGACAAGGGCGCGATTGCCTCGGAAGATGGCGACGATCTCTACGAACAGGCGATCAAGGTGGTCATGCGCGACAAGAAGTGCTCGACCTCCTACATCCAGCGCCGCCTCGGCATCGGCTATAATCGGGCCGCCTCGCTCGTCGAGCGCATGGAAAAGGACGGTCTGGTCGGCCCCGCAAACCATGTCGGCAAGCGCGAAATCATCACCGGCAACCGCAATGGCGGCGGCAATGCGAGCCAGGAAGACTTCGATTGATTACTTAGGCAGCCAAGCCTACTCGATACCGGAATGAAAAGAGAAGCGGCTCTCCATTGGAGGGCCGCTTCTTTTTTCAAACCCGCTCAAGCTTGAGATGCGGCAGCGGTGGGAGCTCGATGCGGATCGCATCATCTCGCTGCACGCGGCCGCCTCTTGAGACGATGCCCATGATGCCGGCCTTGCGGATCAGGCCGCCATCGGCATCCTTGTCGAGTACCGCATGCAGCAAGCCCTTCTGGAAATTGTCGATCTGCTTGCAGGGATTGCGCAGGCCGGTTACCTCGACGATTGCTTCCGCGCCGATATGAAGGCGCGTACCTTGAGGCAGCGAAAGCAGGTCGATCCCTCTGGTCGCGATATTTTCGCCCATATCGCCCGGCGAAACGGAAAATCCCTTCTCCGTCAGTTCGTCGAACAGCTCCTCATGGATGATATGCACCTGGCGCAGATTGGGCTGGGTCGGATCGACCGCGACGCGGGAACGATGCTTCACCGTCACCCCCATATGCGCGTCGCCTTCGACGCCGAGCCCGGTAAGCAGCTGAATGTGACCCTTGGTCTGCTTGCTGAACTCGTGCACGCCGCTGCTGCTGACTGATGTCACATATATGCGCTTGTCGCCCATGCCGAACCCTTTCATAAACGATCTGGATCTTTATAAATTGGTATATACCAATTTCAGGGCGACAGATTTGTGATGGAAAAGAAAAATCGACAGGTCGAAGGCGTAAAAACTGCGGGAGGCTGGGTGACCGTTGCCGAGGAGCTCAGACGCGCCATTGATGGAGGCCGTCATGCGCCGGGCAGCCGCCTGCCGAGCGAGCGTGCTTTGTCCGAACAATTCGGCGTCTCCCGGGTGACGATGCGCCGCGCGATTGCCGAACTGGAGGGGGAGGGCTTGCTGCGAGTCGCGCGCGGTAGCGGTGCCTATGTGCGCGCCGACATGCCCGTCCGCTTCCAACTGGGCGACAAGGTACGCTTCAGCAAGGATCTGACCGCGACGGATGCCAACCTCACGCGCAAGGTTGTCTCGACAAGGGAAATCCCGGCAACCGCCGATGTCGCTACGCGGCTAAATCTCCGGCCGGACGAGACGGTGCTGGAAATATGCATGGTCGCCTATGCCGATGCGCTTCCTGTCTCCGTCGTCATGCGCAGCTGCTCGGCGAAACGTTTTTCCGGCTTGGCGGAGAAGTTTGTCGCAACAGGCTCGTTTACGGCGGCGCTGAGGGATTACGGCGTGACAGACTATTGGCGCCGCTCCACCGACATCACGGCGCGGATGCCGACGGAAGCCGAGGCGCGCCTCCTGCAGCAGTCGCGCCTGACGCCCGTGCTTGCCTATGCCGGCGAAGACATCGATGCCGACGGCACGATCATCTCGTGCCAGATCGGCTGCTTCGCCTCGGAGCGGGTTGTCGTGACGGTTTGATATCTCAGACCTTGAGAACCTTTCCCGGATTCATGATCCCGGCTGGGTCGAAGGCCGACTTGATCCGTCGCATCAGATCCATCTCGATATCGGAGCGGATCGAGGCAAGCTCGTCGCGCTTCAGCTGGCCGATGCCATGCTCGGCCGAGATCGAGCCGCCATGCTGCAGCACCAGCCCATGCACGATCTTGTTGATCTCGCGCCAGCGGCCGATGAAACCAGCCTTGTCGGCGCCGACCGGCTGCGAGATGTTATAGTGGATATTGCCGTCGCCCATATGCCCGAAAGCGCAGACGCGCGCCCCCGGCATGGCAGCGACGACGGCCTTTTCGGCCTCCGCCATGAATTGCGGGATCTGCGCCACCGGCACGGAAACATCGTGCTTGATTGAGCCGCCTTCCGGCTTTTGCGCATCCGACATGCTCTCGCGCATGTGCCAGATAGCCTTCTGTTGGGTTTCCGAGCTGGCGATGGCCGCATCCTGTATCAGGCCTGCCTCATAACCCTGCTCGAGCAGCGCCGTCATCATCCGCTCGGCCGTCTCGGCCGAATCGGAGGTGGAGATATCAATCAGCACATACCAGGGATGCGCCGTCTCCAGCGGATCGCGCACGCCCGGAATATGCCGTGTGGTGAACTCGACGCCGATGCGCGGCATCAGCTCGAAACCGGTCAGCGCCGTGCCGCAAAGGCTTGAGGCGTTCTTGAACAGGGTCAGCGCGTCGTCGACCGATTGCAGGCCGGCAAAGGCGACCTGATGGCCGAGCGGCTGCGGGAAAAGCTTCAGCACGGCGCCGGTGATGACGCCGAGCGTGCCTTCCGCGCCGATGAATAGATCGCGCAGATCGTAGCCGGTATTGTCCTTCTTCAGGCGGCGCAGCCCATTCCAGATCTCTCCCGTCGGCAGCACGACTTCAAGGCCAAGGCAAAGCTGGCGCATATTGCCATAGGCAAGAACGGCCGTGCCCCCGGCATTGGTGGAAAGATTGCCAGCAATGCGGCACGAACCTTCGGAGCCGAGTGAAAGCGGGAACATGCGGCCATGTTCGGCCGCTGCTTTATGAACATCGGCGAGAATACAGCCGCCGTCGACGATCATGGTGTTGCCGACCGGATCGATATCGCGAACGCGGTTCATGCGCTCCAGCGACAGGATGATGTCGGAGCCACCCTCGCGCGGCGTCTGCCCGCCGACAAGGCCGGTATTGCCGGTCTGCGGCACGATGGCCGTGCCGGTCTCGCTGGCAAGTTTCAGGATCGCGGAAACCTCTTCCACGGAGCCGGGTTTCAGCAGTATGGGCGAAGCGCCATGATAGAGCCCTCGGTTCTCAACAAGATGCGGCGCGATTTCCGCAGGGTCTCGCACGGCATGTTTTTCACCGACGATGGCGGCGAAGCGATCCAGAAGGTCGGAAGAGGGGGCGGAGCTGCTCATGGCGTGTCCTTTGCCTGATGGTGTCGGGCTGATTATTCTCTGGGTGCGGCCGCGCGGCGCAGCCGGTCGTTGATGGCCTCGCCGAGGCCCTCGTCGGGAATATGGGAGAAAGCAATCGTCGTTGCACCGGTGGCGTCGGCGCGCTTCATGAAGTCGAAAAGGTTTGCTGCGGCTTCGGAGAGATCGCCTCCGGCGCTCAGATCCAGCACGGCAACGGCTTTTTCGATGCCGGCAATGTCAGGCGTCCCGAAGCGGATCAGCGTCTCGTTCTCGGAAACCTCCGTCGCATCCAGCCGCACGGCCGCTCCCGGCGCGTAATGCGAGGCCATCATGCCGGGCGCCTCGATGGCAGCCGAAGCTTTCTTCTTGCGCTTCAGGGGCTTGCCTGCCACCCGCTCGATCTCGCTCGCCGCAAGGCCGCCGGGCCGCAGCAGGCGCATCTCGCCGTCCTCGACCTTCACGATAGTCGACTCGACGCCGACGACCGAAGCCCCGGCATCGAGAATGAGGGTAATGCGTTCACCGAGATCGTCATGGACATGATCGGCGCTGGTGGCGCTGATCTTGCCTGACGTGTTGGCGCTTGGTGCTGCAAGCGGTCTGTCGAAGGCGCGGATCAGATCGCCGGCAAAGCCCTTGGGAACGCGAATGCCGACCGTGTCGAGGCCGGCGGTGGCCAGCGGGTGGATGCCGCTATCGGGCTTGAGTGGCAGCACCAATGTCAACGGGCCAGGCCAGAAGGCTTCCGCCAGCTTCCGAGAGGTAGGATCGAAGATCGCATAGCGCTCGGCCATGGCGAGATCGCTCATATGGCAGATCAGCGGATTGAAGCGCGGCCGCCCCTTCGTTTCATAGATGCGGGTAATGGCGGCTGGATTGGTGGCGTCAGCGGCAAGCCCGTAGACCGTCTCCGTCGGTAGACCGATCGGTAGACCCTCGGCAAGGGTTGCCGTCGCGACCTCTATTGCCGTTTGCGGATGTTCGAGAATGTCTATGTGTCGTGCCATGGCCTGCCTGCTTGCAGTTCAGGCCGTTCTTATGCTCTTCGAGTTTTGGGATCAATCGTCAAAGCTGGCGAATGATGTCGCGAAGCTGCTCGTTGCGGGCGCCGAGCAAAAGAACATTACGGATGGCGATCTGCGGATCGTGCGTGTGGAAGAGCACGCCGTTGCCGCGAATGTCGCGATTGATCGTCAGCTTCTTGTCTTCCGCTTGCTTGTCCGGATGGATGGCGACGGCGAAATACATCCGCGAATATTTCAGACTGATGTCTTCGAAGAAATTCTCTTCCTGGCCGATCCGGGCAAAGAAGTTGGCGATGTAGAAAGCCCAGTTCACCTGCTCATATTGCGCGAACTGCGTCCGCGCGGCTGTCACGTGGCAGTAGCCGAGATGCGGCGTGTCCTTCAGCGTGTGATGGAAGATGAGCTTCGGGAAACGGATTGATTTGTGGAAGCTGTTGAGCCGGTCATGTGTCTTTTCACCGGCATCTCTCAGCTTCTGCGCCGTGCGCACCGCTACTTGCTCATGGCTGATATATTCCCGCTCTTCCGCAAGCCAGTGCGACCTGTTGCGGTTGATGCGGCCCGTGCGCAGGAATTCGCTGTAGCCCGTTGTTGATACCGGTGGCGCCGGCTCGGGCTCGGCGGGCTTCCCAGCGTCGAAATATCTGAGTTTGGCCATGCCGGATCTCGCTTTAGACGTCTCTGGACGGCATGGTAGACGGAATAGCTTGAGCCGGGCTTAACCAATTTGAGACGCCGAACCTTGAGGAGACAGACAAACATGCCTGGAATTATCGATCTCAAGCAGCTTCTGTCCGGCATGAAGCCGAATCTCGTTGAAGGCGAATTCGTCTATTGCAGCGTCCCGGCATCGGCACTGGCCGATCATTTGCATCTGGAGCCGATCGGGCTGTTCCGAGAAAAAGAAGGTATAACGTTGATCCTTCCGCTGGAGGCGGCCCGCATGGCAGGGCTTGCGGTCATGCCCGCCATGCGCATGATCACGCTCGAAGTCCATTCGTCCCTGGAGGCGGTCGGGCTTACTGCGGCCTTCGCCACGGCCCTTGGAAATGGGGGCATTAGTGCCAATGTCGTTGCTGCCTATTACCACGATCACATCTTCGTTCCGGCTGCCGATGCGGAGCGCGCCATGACTGCGCTGCTGGCGCTTTCCGCCACCCAGGCAGCCCGTCGATAACGGCTCTGTCGCATTCAGGATAAAGCGTCATCATTCGGGTGCGGATGGGCTGCATATCCGCATTTTGGCGTGGTCGCATAAGCGATTGAATCATCTTCCTATAATGCCTCTTCGTGGAACCGTCTCTGTGTTCCGTTTCGCCTGTCGTCAATTTCGGAGCCGATGTCGCATTGCAGCGCAGCGGCTGACGGAACCGAGAGCTATGATGCCATCAATCTCAAGGTGCTGTCTGCTAGGGAGACGGAGAATTGGGAAGCCGGTCAAAATCCGGCGCTGCCCCCGCAACGGTGGTGGAGTGAGGCATGGCGAATAAAGCCACTGGGTCGGCCGACCTGGGAAGGTGCCATGGGGTTCTGGAAACAGGGCCGCTCCAGAGCCCGGAAACCAGCCTTGGGCGCATAAGGTTTACTGACCGCGGCGGGTGGTCGGGACATTGCTTTTGGCCGCTCCCAATCGGCCGCGCATGTCCTTTGCCCCCTTCCTGGTACTGCTAAGGATAGGCAAATGGACATCAGCAGCAAAGTTCTGCGGCAATTGAAGAACCACCGGACGGGCTTGAGCCTGGAGCAACCCTTCTATACCGATCCGGATTACTTCAAGCTCGATATGGAGACGATCTACTATCGCGACTGGCTGTTCATCGGCCATGATTGCGAAGTGCCGCGCGCGGGCAATTACTTCACCGTCCAGATCGGCGACTATCCCGTCGTGATCGTCCGCGGCCGCGATCAGGTCATCCGGGCCTTCCATAACAGCTGTCGCCATCGCGGCTCGCGCGTCTGCTCGACCGAGCGCGGCTCCTCGGCAAAGCTCGTCTGCCCCTATCACCAGTGGACCTACGAGCTCGACGGCTCGCTGCTCTTCGCCCGCCAGATGGCCGAGGATTTCGACAAGAGCCAGCATTCGCTGAAGCCGGTTCATTGCGAAAGCGTCGGTGGCTACATCTTCATCTGCCTCGCGCAGAACGCTCCCGATTTCGCGCCGGTTCGCGCCGCGATCGAGCCCTACATGGCGCCGCACCGCATCAGCGAAGCCAAGGTCGCCTTCCAGAGCACCATCATCGAAAAGGGCAACTGGAAGCTCGTCTGGGAAAACAACCGCGAATGCTACCATTGCGCGGCCAATCACCCGGAACTTTGCCGCACTTTCCCGGAAGCGCCGACCGTGACCGGCGTTCAGGGCGCGATGAACGATCCCGTCATCGCCGAGCACTGGCAGCGCTGCGAAGCAGCCGGCTTGCCGAGCGAGTTCAAGATTTCGCCTGACGGACAGTTCCGCGCCGCTCGCATGCCGCTGATCGAAGGCGCGGAAAGCTACACCATGTCCGGCCAGAATGCCGTCAAGCGGCCGCTCTCGTCCGACGTAACGATCAACGGCATCGGCACGATGCTATTGTTCCATTACCCGACGACATGGAACCACATGCTCGGCGACCACGCCATTTCCTTCCGCGTCCTGCCGATCAGCGCTGAGGAAACCGCCGTCACCACCAAGTGGCTCGTTCACAAGGATGCGGTCGAAGGCGTCGACTACAATCTCGAAGAACTGACCCACGTCTGGACCGAAACCAACGATCAGGACCGCCGCATCGTCGAGGAAAATGCCTTTGGCATTCGCTCGCCGGCCTATGAGCCCGGTCCTTATTCGGAAATCCATGAAGGCGGCGTCATGCAGTTCGTCGAATGGTACACGACATTCATGATCAACCGGCTGCAGGGCGACCAGGCCAAGCTGTCGGCGGTTGCCTGAGCATGAACATGGCCGTCTCCCATTCGCATCGACACCTCGACCAAATGCAGCCCTGGAGCGACAGGCAGCATATGCTCGAATGTCTCTCCGTCACGCCCGAGGCGCCCGATGTGATGACCTTCACATTCGGCTCCGACAAGGACAACTGGTTCCGCTATCTGCCGGGCCAGTTCGTGACGCTGGAGCTGCCGACGGCTCCGGAGCCGGTCATGCGCACCTATACGCTCTCCTCGACGCCGTCGCGGCCCTTCTCGGTCGCCGTGACGGTGAAGGCGCAGAAGGACAGTATCGGCACGCGCTGGATGTTCGAGAAGCTGAAGCCCGGCATGCGCATCAAGGCTTTCGGCCCGCTCGGCGATTTCAGCCATATCCGCCATCCCGGTGAAAAATACCTCTTCGTCTCCGCCGGCTCCGGCATCACGCCGATGATGTCGATGACGCGCTATATGGCCGATATAGCGCCGCTGTCTGACATTACTTTCGTCAATTGCTCGCGCAGTCCGACCGATATCATCTTCCGCTCCGAGCTCGAATATCTCGCCCGCTTCATGCCGAACCTCAATCTTGGTCTCATCGTTGAAGGCTGCGGCCGCACCGATCTGTGGTCGGGGCTGAAGGGACGCATCGACAAGGCGAAGATCGGCCTGCTGGCCCCCGATTTCATGGATCGGACGATTTTCTGCTGCGGCCCGGAAGTCTTCATGGACGCCGTCCGCTCCATGCTGGAAGCGCATGGCTTCGACATGTCGCGCTACCATCAGGAAAGCTTTCAGCCCGCCAATGCGGCAACGCCGCTTGCCGAAGTTTCCGACGATGCCTCCGGTGAGGCTGCAACGACGATCCGCTTTACCATGGCAGGCAAGGATGTGGCCTGTGCCGCGGGGCAGACCGTGTTGCAGGCGGCGCGCGGCGCGGGCGTGCGCATCGGCGCGGCCTGCGAATCCGGCCTCTGCGGGACATGCCGGGTGATGAAGCTTTCGGGCGAGGTCGAGATGAGCCACAATGGTGGCATCCTCGATGACGAGATCGACGAGGGCTATATCCTCGCCTGCTGCTCGCGCCCGAAGACGGATGTTCAGATCGAGGCATAGCATCGACTTGAAAGCCGCCTCGCCAAGCTAGAGCAATTCCAGGAAAAGTGCGCAACAGTTTTCCGGGAGTTGCTTAAAAACAAAGAGATAGAGCGGTTTCGCGATCCAAAGAAAAGCGGAAACGCTCTAGAAATCCTGATAGTTCAGCTCGTTGATTTCGACCGGCTTCGATTGTGGGGTCGAGGCCGTGACGACTGGGTCGATATCGACCATGAGTGAAGTGAGGGTCTGTCGCGGCCCGCTGCACATCTGCGCGAGCGCGATCGTCAGGTCCGGTGCGGGCAGGGGTTTGGCCGGCAGAAGATCGCCCTGCGGCCAGATCCTGGCGAGCTGAACCTTCGTCATCGGCACGACGTTGACGTCGATATCGGTGAGCGTGCCCGGCACCCTATAGGGGCAGCTCTTCTCGGAACAATTGTCCGACGACGCAAACTGCCAGATGGCATAATTGTCCCAGTTGCCGAGCGGGAAGGTGCCTTTCACATCAGGCTTGTAGCGCGCATACCACAGGGGTAGCCGCGACAGCAGCGGATAGGTGCCGCGATGATCGGCGATATAGCGCGCCGTGTTGTGATTGACGTAGAGAATGGGATAGCGCCCGGTCCTGACCTTGATGTGGGCGACGAAGATCTGCGCATCATCGAGCGACATGAACTGCGTCGTATCCATGCCGTCGATGTCGAGGACCATGAGTTCGTCCGGCTGCGGATCGGCATAGTCGAGAAAATGATTGGCCTGGTCGATCGGATTGCCGGGCCGGCCCAGATGATAGGCGCCCCATAGCAGGCCATTCGTCTTTGCCAGCATGCGGCGCGTTTGAAACAGCTCGCGGCTGACGGCGTACTTGCGCCACATCGTCCTGCAATGGGCCACTGTGTCGCCGCCATGGTCGCCGGTGCAACTGAAGCTTTCAGGTAATCCATCCGACGCCTTGGAGATGAAGCCGGCGATCCGTTTGTCCTGCAGAAAGGCGGTCCAGTCGATGGTGTTCAGCTCGTAAGCATCGACAATCAGGGCGTTTTTTGGATCGCCCCAAGGCTGGCTTTCACCGGCCGAAGGCTTGGAGACCGACCCCATCAGGGTCAGGATCGTCAACAAGCTGTAAATGAGGAGGTTACTCTTTCGGTATCCTTTCATGAAATAATAGTAAGGATTGCTGGTTAATCTTGGGTTAAGAATGAAATCACTATAAATTCATGGTGGAGCCCCGCATAACTCCTTAATTCGGTAGGGATTTGAGGAACTAAATAACGCGCTGCCGCGTTTCTTGTCGTCTACTCGCATGTGCGACGAAGCAGGCAGTGAAACCTTGCTCGGGATGCATTCCCGACATGAAACGCCTACAGGCTTGAGTATCAAGTCGAACCAGGGAATGGAGATAAAAATGCTTGGTTTCCGTGCAAAAATCGCGACAGTCGCCTTAACGGCTGCCGTCGCCCTGACGAGCTTCACACCGTCTTTCGCCATGCAGATGCCCGCCGCACCAATCGTCAGTCAATCCGCGCCTGCCCAGGCTGCACCCGGCAATGTCGAACAGGTGCAGTGGCGCCATGGTGGTTACTATCGCCGCGGCTGGTATGGCGGCTACCGCGGTTATCGCGGCGGCTATCGTCATGGTTATCGCTATCACGACGGCTATTGGTTCCCGCTGGCAGCCTTCGGCGCCGGTGCGCTGATCGGCGGCGCAATCGCCAGCCAGTCGCGCTATTACGAACCCGCTCCGGCTCCGAGCGCCGGCATCAATCCGCGCCATGTCGAATGGTGCGAGGGACGCTATCGTTCCTACCGCGCTTACGACAATACGTTCCAGCCGAACTCCGGCCCGCGCCGCCAGTGCTATTCGCCGTATTTCTAAGCAGCGGTCCCAGAATGAAAAATGTCAGCCGTCCGGTTCCCGCCGGGCGGCTTTTTTATGCTTCGATGTCAGAGAATATTGACCCGCCTGAGCAGCCACCATGCCAGCAGCATGGAGGCGACGATGAAGCCTACGGCATATCCGGTGCCGCTTGCACCGCCCGCCAGCGGCAGCCCCGATGTGTTCATGCCGAAGAAGCCGGTCACCAGCGTTGGCGGCAACAGAAATGCGGTCATGATCGACAGGATATAGAGATGCCGATTGATTTCGGAAGCGAGCTTCGAGTCGATCTCTTCGTGCAGCAGCCTGGCCCTTTCCTGCAGGGCATAGACATCGTGTTCGACCGCTTCCAGTCGTCCCGTCAGTCGGGCGGCGACATCTTCGAAGCCGAGCGGCATTTCCTCGTCGTCCGAGGCAGCGGCATGGCGCATCAGCGAGAGAACGGTCCGCAGATGGCGATGCAGGCGCACGATCGTCCTGCGGATGGGCGGAAGCTTGGCGCGCTCATCGCGCGACGTGTTCCCGTGGACGAAATCCTCGATGCCGTTCAGCTCTTCGCTGATTTCAATGACAACAGAGATCAGGGTCCGCTGGAATTCGACGACGATCAGCTCGAAAATATCCACCGGGCCTGTGAACCGCGCTGCATTCTTTTCGATCAGTACGCGGGTTCTGTCGAGGCTGCGAAGCGGCTGCAGCCGGCTGGTGATGAGCATGCGATCGGTGAACGCGAAATGCAGCCAGCCGATGTCGTGGGTATTGTGGGCGAAGTCGCGCTGGAAGTCGACCAATGTGCCGAAAAGCATCTGCTCGTCGACCGTAATCGTCGCATGTGTCTCATGCGTGGTCAGCGCTATGCGGGCAGCCTCGTTCAGTCCCGGCGCATCCTCAAGGAAGGCCGGTACCCGCGCATCCACGAGATTGAGATGCAGCCAGAGGAAACCGTCGTCGCTGAAGAGCGTCGAACGGTCGGTATCGTCAGGCAGGCGCTCCGGCTTGGTCGCGCCGGGACGGAGACGGTATGCCCAGATAAAGCCGGGTATGGTATTGGCTGACGTGAGCGTGTTCATGGGGGCATCGTTCGCATTGTCTGAACAGTTGCCTTAGTCTTCGTTCATGACGATTGTTTATGCAAGTCCGTGCTTTCGCGGAATAATCGCGGATATAGGCGGCGATGTCACAGCCGCGCAGCGCGCGTAAGACGCATGTCAGGTTCGAGTTCGCGAGACGGTGGAAATCGGCGTCTCTGCAATTTGAGAAAATTGACGTTTACGTAAAAATAAACTAGCTATAGCCACAAATGGCCGATGGTCCGGGTGAGGCGGATCATTGCCAGCACCGATCCGGAGGAAAGCATCATGTACAAGGCGCCTGTCGAAGAAATCGCGTTCACGCTGAAACATGTCGCCGGCATGGAGCGCGCCATGGAAGAGGGCGCTCTTGGCGATCTCAGCACCGATCTTGTCGATGCCATCCTGTCGGAAGCCGGGCGTTTCGCCGGCGAGGAGGTAGAGCCGCTTGCCGACGTCGGCGACAAGCAAGGCGCAAGGCTGGTGGACGGCAAGGTGGTCCTTCCCGATGGCTGGGAGAAGCTCTATCGCGACTGGATCGCCGGCGGCTGGAATGGCCTGACCGCACCGGAGGAGTTCGGCGGCCAGGGCCTGCCGCACATGCTGAACATCGCGACGCTGGAAATGTGGAATTCCGCCTCGATGGCCTTCGGCCTTGCACCGACGCTGACCATGGGCGCGATCGAGGCGCTGCACGCTCACGGCAGCGACGATCTCAAGAAGACATATCTGGCAAAGCTCGTTTCAGGCGAATGGTCCGGCACGATGAACCTGACCGAGCCGCATGCCGGTTCCGATGTCGGCGCCCTGCGCTCGCGCGCCGAACGCCGCGATGACGGCACCTATCGCATCTTTGGCCAGAAGATCTTCATCACCTGGGGCGATCATGAGGCGACCGAGAACATCATCCATCTCGTTCTCGCCCGCCTTCCCGATGCGCCTGCCGGCACGCGCGGCATTTCGCTCTTTCTCGTGCCGAAATTCCTCGTGAATGACGATGGCTCTCTTGGTGCCCGCAACGATTATTTCGCCCATTCGCTGGAGCACAAGCTCGGCATTCACGGCTCACCCACCTGCACGCTCATCTTCGGCGACGGCAAATATGGTGCGGAAAAGGGCGCCGTCGGCTGGCTGGTGGGTGAAGAGAACAAAGGCCTCGCCTGCATGTTCACGATGATGAACAACGCTCGCCTGGCCGTCGGCATCCAGGGCGTGGCGATTGCCGAAGCAGCGACCCAGAAGGCCATCGCCTATGCCCGGGAGCGCACGCAGGGCCGCGCGCCGGGCACGGCCGCATCGGGCATGAGCCCGATCATCGAACATCCCGATGTCGCCCGCATGCTGCTGACGATGAAGGCGCTGACCCAAGGCTCGCGCGCGATCTGCTACGCTTGCGCACAGGCGATCGACATGTCGCATCGCGATCCCGAGAGGGCAAAGTATTGGCAGGAACGTGCAGCGCTGCTGACACCGATTGCCAAGTCCTTCTCCACCGATGCCGGCGTCGATGTCGCCTCGCTCGGTATCCAGGTCCACGGCGGCATGGGCTTCATCGAGGAAACGGGGGCTGCACGCCTGCTGCGCGATGCCCGCATCGCGCCGATCTACGAAGGCACCAACGGCATCCAGGCCATCGATCTGGTGACGCGCAAGCTGACGATCGCAAACGGCGATCACGTGCGCGGTTTCATCGCCGAATTGCGTGAGATCGCCGATAATGTCGCGAAGTCCAATCTCGACGGTTTCGGCGAAACGGCACCGCGGCTGCAGGCAGCCATTGCCGATCTGGAAAAGACCAGCGAATGGCTCCTGTCGAAACAGGCGGAAGGTGCCGTTGCCGAAGCCCTGGCGGGCGCTACTCCCTACCAGCGGCTCTTCGGCCTCGTGCTGACAGGCTCCTATCTGGCCAGGGGTGGTCTGGCCGATGCGGGCGATGGCGAGGGAGCCAAGCGCATCGCACTCTGCCGCTTCGCTGCCGAAAATCTTCTGGCCGAAACTGCAGCCCTCTCTGATCGGGTCATCGCCGGCGCATCCAGCCTCGAAGCCGCCCGCGCCGCACTAGCCTGAGGAAAAGCCATGACCGACCACATCCTGATCGAACGCCCCGAGACTGCGCCGCATATCCAGGTCATCCGGTTCAACCGGCCTGAAAAGAAGAATGCCATCACGCGCGCCATGTACCAGACCATGACCGATGCGCTGAAGGCGGCAGAGGAAGCGCCGGATATCCGGGTCCACGTCTTCCTCGGAACGGAAGGCTGCTTTTCCGCCGGCAATGATTTGGCCGATTTCCTCGCCTTCGCCATGAGCGGCAATATGGGACGCGAAGTGATTGATTTCCTCGTTGCGCTGGCACGCACGAAGAAGCCCGTCGTCTCCGGCGTCGATGGCCTGGCGATCGGCATCGGCACCACGATCCACCTGCATTGCGACCTGACGGTCGCCTCCGATCGCAGCCTGTTCAAGACGCCCTTCGTCGATCTCGCCCTTGTTCCCGAAGCTGCCTCAAGCTTGCTTGCCCCGCGCGTCATGGGGCACCAGCGCGCCTTCGCCCTGCTTGCGCTGGGAGAAGGCCTCTCCGCTGCCGAAGCCAGGGATGCCGGCCTGATCTGGAAAGTGGCTGCGCCGGAAGCCGTGGAGGCTGAAACGTTGTCGCTGGCCGCCAAACTGGCCGCCAAGCCGCCTGAAGCCCTTCGGATCGCACGCGACCTGATGCGCGGCTCACCGGATGCCGTTCTGGCACGCATTCAGGAAGAGGCCGAGTATTTCGCCGCCCAGCTGAAAAGCGCCGAAGCCCGTGCTGCCTTCGAGGCATTCATGAAGCGGTGATCGTCAACCCACCCTCGTGGTGAGATGCGAAGCTCGAAGGGCGTAGCCTCGAACCACGAGGGTCGGCCAGCGAACTGGCGATCGCAAAGCCAGAACTACTTCTCCAGTGCCGCGACCACCTCGACATGCGAGGTCCACAGGAACTGGTCGATCGGGGTCACCCGCGTGATGCGGTAGCCGCCTTCGACTAGCAGGGCCAGATCGCGGGCAAGCGTCAGCGGGTTGCAGGAGACGGCAACGATCTTTTTGACCTGGGAGCGAGCAAGCTCCTTGCTCTGGAATTCCGCGCCGGCGCGCGGCGGGTCGAAGACGACGGCGTCGTAGACCTTCAGTTCCTGCATCATCAGCGGCCGGCGGAAAAGGTCACGGCGTTCGACGCTGACAGGCTTCAGCCCCTGTGTATTGCGGGCGGCATGATCCAATGCCGCGAGCGGTTTGTCTTCGCTTTCCACCGCATGCACGCGCCCGATCCGCGCCAGGCGAAGCGAGAAGGTGCCGCTGCCGGCGAAGAGATCAGCGATGCGCTTCGCCTTGCCGACATGGGCAGCAACCAGCTCGGCCATGGCATCTTCGGCCTGCTTGGTCGCCTGCGTGAAAGCGCCCGGCGGCGGTGCGACCTGGACGCCGCCGAAATCGATCATCGGCTTTACAGGCTCCACCAGAATCTCGCCGTTCAGCGAGACGCGGGCGACGCCGCGAAGCGATAGTACGGTTTCGATCGTGCTGCGGCGTTGCTTGTCCGAAAGCGACTTGATGCCGTCAACGGCAAGGTCGAGGCCGGTCTGTGTCTCCAGCACCGAGATGCGGAAGGCTTCGGCATTGATGGCCATCGCTGCGGCAATCGTCTTGATCGCCGGCAGGCGAGCCATGATGCTGGCCGAGGCGATGGGACATTCCTCGATGGCGACGATGTGGTGGCTTTCGGCCTGGTTGAAGCCGATCAGCATATCCTTTTCTGTCTTGCGCGCGGCGAAGACCACCCTGCGCCGTTCGCCCGGATGCGCGGCAACGATATCGTCCACTTCCGGCGTCAGGCCCTTCGAGCGCAGGGCATCGACGACGAGCTGGCGTTTGAAGGCGCGATAGGGCGCATCGGCATAGTGCTGAAGGGTGCAGCCGCCGCAGGCGCCGTTGACGCCGTGCGGGCCGAAGTGCCGACAGTGCGGCTCCTGCCGGTCCGGCGAGGCAGTCGTGATCGACATTAGCGTGCCCTGGCTCTTCACCCGCGCGATGGCGACGCTTTCGCCGGGCAGCGTGAAGGGCACGTAGATCGGGCCATCTGTGCCCTGCGCGATGCCGTCGCCCTGGGCGCCGAGCTTCTGGATGGTGACGGTTTCAGTGCTCATGGCTTGATCCCTGCGAGAAGAAATTCCTGGTTGCCGTCGCCGCCCGCGATCGGCGAAGCGATGAGGCCGAGGCTTCGCCAGCCCATGTCCTCGGAGAGCCAGCGCTCGAGTTCGGCCGCAACCGCCGGAGCCGAGGAGGGGTCCTTCAGGAGACCGGCTTTGCCGATCGCATCGCGGCCGGCTTCGAATTGCGGCTTCACCAGCAAGGCTGCCCGCGTGCCGGGTTCTGCAAGCTTGAGCGCCGGCGCGAGGGCCAGCTTCAGCGAGATGAAGGAGACATCGGAGACGATGAAGGTGAAAGACGCGCCGATATCGTCGGCGGTCAGGTTGCGTGCGTTCAGCCCCTCGAGATTGGTCACGCGCGGATCGGCCGATATGCGCGGGTGCATCTGGTCGTGGCCGACGTCGATGGCCGTCACGTGGGCGGCACCGCGCTCCAGCAGCACCTCGGTGAAGCCGCCTGTCGACGCGCCGACATCGAGGCAGTGCTGTCCCTTCGGATCGAGGCCGAAATGGTCGAGCGCCGCCACCAGCTTCAAAGCCGCGCGGGAGACATAATCCTGTGCCGGATCGTCTATATTGATCTCGGCATCTTCAGTGAACAGCGAACCCGGCTTCGTCACGACCTTGCCATTCACCGTCACCGTGCCGCGCTGGATGGCATCACGAGCGCGGGAGCGGCTGGCGAAGAGCGAGAGGGTGACGAGAAGCTGGTCGAGGCGTTGCGGATCGGACATGGGCTGTCCATGCCGGGCAATGCGTTATGTTGCAAGCCTTTTATGCTGATATCGACATTGACGGCGGATTGCGGCCGGCGATAATCGCCGGGATCAACGGGCGAGGGCATCATGCGAAAGATCGGTGGCTGTGCGGCGTTAGTGGCGATGTTTGCCGCTCCGGCTCTTGCGAACGACACCATGGCCGAGCTGAGGACGGGCGGGCTCGCCTATGTTCGCACCGGCGATATCAGTATGGCTGAGGAGAAGCTGTTCGTTTCGCAGGCCGAAGTGCGCGTCGACTATGTGTTCGAAAATACCTCCGACAAGGATGTCGAAAGCGTCGTGGCCTTTCCGATGCCCGATATCAAGGGTGACATCGACAGCATGGTCGATGCCGGAAATGTCGATTCAGACAATTTCCTCGGTTTCACCGTGACCCAGGATGGCAAGGCCATAGCACCGACCCTGCAGCAGCGGGTATCGGTGGCCGATGTCGACATGACCGACGAGCTGAAGGCGCACAATGTGCCGTTGCTGCCGCTGAGCAAGGTCGCCATGGATGCCGTCGCAAAGCTTCCCGTCGATGTATTGGAAGACTGGACGGCCCGCGGCCTGATCGCCGACGACGAATACGACAATGACGGCCAGGGCATGAAGCACCATCCGACCCCGATGTGGACGCTGCACACGACCTATTGGTGGCGCACCAAATTCCCGGCCAAGGCCAGGATCGCCGTTCAGCACAAATACAAGCCAAGCGTCGGCGGTACCGTCGCGATCACCTTTGCCGGCGACGAAGACTATCAGAGGCAGCAGTTGCAGGCCTATCGCGGCAGATATTGTCTCGACGAAAGCTTCCTGAAAACCGCGACAAAGCTCGCTGCCGTGGCCGACAAGGGCGGTCGGAGCTACACCGAGAACTGGATCTCCTACGTGCTGACGACCGGCGCCAATTGGTCCGGCCCGATTAAGCATTTCGAACTGACGGTCGATAAGGGCAATCCGGAGAACTACATCAGCTTCTGCGGAACGGATGTGAAGAAGACCGGCCCGACCACCTTTCAGATGACGGCGCGGGATTTCTATCCCGAGCACGATCTGGACATCCTCATTCTTGCCGCCGCTCCCGTAAACTGACGAGCGGTCGATCGGCCCGCACGGAATTAAATAAATTTAAAGCCGAAGCCTCTACTGATGCCGGGGATTGCGGTGATCTGCTTTGAGGTCGCCGCCTGCCATGAAGGCTTCGCGCGTCTGCGTCCCAATCATGCCCTCCCTGAATTCTTCGAGCGTCGGCCGTACTCCCTCCCAGTGACGGCCGGAGGATGCTCGCCAGGACCGGCGCTCAGGAGGCGCTCGCTCATGTTTGCGAAAAAACTCTCTTTGAATGGCAAGCTTGCCATTACATTTACGGCCCTGATCGCCATTTTTGCCTGTGTTTCCGCTTTCGTCTACGCAAAGCAGGACGTGTCGGCCGGAGCCGCCGTCGAGCAGACAAAGTCGCAGCAGCTCGTCAGCCTGATCGATGATTCGCTGCAGGCCATGCTGGAGCAGGCAGTCAATCTGCGCGGTTTTCTGCTTCTGCGCAGCGACAGCACCTACGGCGATATCTTCAATAATCGTGAGCGGATGCTGAAGAGCATCGCTGCGGCCAAACAGGTCGCGGCCGATTCCCCCGATCTGCTTCAGGCGATCGACAACATGCAAAAGGCTGCCGATCTCTATTTCCATCAACTCGCGGAGCCACAGGCCAAAGCCCGCAAGGAAACCGAGATGCCGCTCGACCAGATCGTCAAGATCGGTCAGAACGAAACCAAGGGTCAGCTTGATGGCTTCCGCGAAGCCGCTGCTAAGATCAAGCAGGCCGCACGTACCAAGGCGAGCAACCTGGCAGCCATGCAGGATGACGCCAACGGCGATCTTCGCCTGACGCTTATCGTCGGCGGCATCTTCGCCTCGCTCGCCGCCGCTGTTCTCGCATGGCTGCTGTCGCGCGCCATCGTGCGTCCAATCGTCGGTATGACGGCTGCAATGGGGCGTCTGGCCAATGGCGAGCATGACGTCGAAGTTCCGGCGGTTGGTCGCGGCGACGAAATCGGCCGCATGGCGGATGCCGTCCTTGTCTTCAAGCAGGCCGGCATCGAGAAGCTGCGTCTTGCCGGCGAGACCGAGCGTATGCGTGGCGATGCCGAACACCAGCGCCTGATGAATGATGAGCAGAAGGCACGTGAAGAGGGTGAAATTCGCTTCGCCATGGAAGCGCTTGCCGGTGGCCTCTCGGCTCTGTCTTCCGGCGATGTTGCGACCCGCCTTCACAACAGCTTTGCACCGCAGTTCGACAGCGTTCGCGCCGATTTCAACAATGCGGTCGAGAAGCTGGAAGCGGCCCTGCAGTCCGTCGGCTCCAATGCCCGCGCCATCAATGCCGGTGCTGACGAAATCCGTTCGGCCGCCGACGATCTGGCGCACCGCACCGAACAGCAGGCCGCCGCGGTCGAAGAGACGGCCGCAGCACTGGAAGAGGTCACGACCACGGTTCGCGACTCCGCCAAGCGGGCCGAAGATGTCGGCCATCTCGTCGAGCGCGCTCGCCTCGGCGCGGAGCGGTCGGGCGAAGTGGTTCGCAAGGCCGTCTCGGCCATGCAGCAGATCGAGAAGTCCTCGGGCGAGATCAGCAACATCATCAGCGTTATCGACGATATTGCCTTCCAGACCAATCTTCTGGCGCTGAATGCCGGCGTCGAGGCCGCCCGTGCCGGGGATGCCGGCAAGGGCTTTGCCGTCGTCGCCCAGGAAGTGCGCGAGCTTGCCCAGCGCTCCGCAAACGCTGCCAAGGAGATCAAGTCGCTCATCACCACGTCGAGCGATCAGGTCAATACTGGCGTGTCGCTGGTCGGCGAAACCGGCAAGGCGCTGGAGCTGATCGTATCCGAAGTGCAGGAAATCAACCGCCACGTCGGTGCGATCGTGACTGCGACCCGCGAGCAGTCCACCGGCTTGCAGGAGATCAACACAGCCGTCAACAACATGGATCAGGGCACGCAGAAGAATGCCGCCATGGTCGAGGAGCAGACGGCGGCAAGCCATGCGCTCGCCCGCGAAGCTGCGGCGCTCAACGAGCTGCTCCAGCAGTTCCGTCTCGGCAATTCCGCTCAGGCTGCACCTGCCCGGCCGGCCGTTGCAACCGCACGCTCGAAACCGGCTGCATCGCCGGCTCGGGCTCTTGGCCGCACCGTCGCCAAGGCTTTCGCTGGAAAGGCAACCGCAGCGGCTGCCGCCACCGCGCGGGACGATTGGGAAGAATTCTGATCGTTCAACGATGGCTTCGTGGGTAGCCTGCTGGGCGACTCACGGCGAATCACCTTCAAAGACCCATCGGCCCGTCGCTTTGCGGCGGGCCGCTTCGTTTTTTCACAGTTTGTATGAGAGCATCATTGGCCGCGGCCTGTCCGACTTTGGGGCAGCGACGGCGCGGTTGGAGCGTTCTTTCCCTTGAAGAACAGGCTCTTCGGACCATGGCCTTGTTTTCGGCGGACCATCCTTTGGTCAAGATTTATTAAATATTTGATCGGTGGCAGGGTTGCCCTGAGCGGCGAACCACCATTCTTATAAATGCATGATGACCGCCCAGGGAGATTCGAATGGGACAGTTCGTCCGAGTTCCGGCCAATGAAGCACAGAGACTTTTGGCCGTACGCTCCCTGAATGCGATTCACAGCAGCCCGACACCGGAGCTTGCGACCCTTGCGGAATTGGCAAGAGGTGTGTTCGAGACACCCTATGCAGCAATCAACATTATCGATGAGGACTGGCAGCGCATAGCAGGGCAGGCGGGGCTGAAGATCGCCGAATGCTCGCGCGATATGTCGATCTGCACGCGGGTGGTTTTCGATGATGAATTGCTGGTCCTTCCGGATCTTACGGAGGAGCCGGAACTGAAGGCTGCCCCCTTCGTGCTCGACGACCCCCACTTTCGTTTTTATGCGGGTGCGCCGGTGCGGTTGGAGAACGGTCTGCCCGTAGGAGCCTTCTGCATTCTCGATCAGAGGCCGAGGCAATTTTCCTCGAATGAGGAACAAAGCCTCATGCGGTTTGCCCAGATTGCAAGTGCGCTCCTACGGCTGCAGAAAACGAACTTGCTGATGGGAATAGCCGAGAATGGCCTGCGCGCGGCAGCCATGACCGATCCGCTGACCCGTTTCTTCAATCGGTCGGCGCTCGAAGCTGTCGTCGATGGCGCGCTGAGCGCGGCGATAGCGACAGGCGGCAATTTCGGCGTCCTCTATCTCGATATGGACGGCTTCAAATCGATCAATGACCGCTTCGGTCACAATGTCGGCGACGAAGTTCTGTGCGAGGCGGCGGTGCGCATTCGCTCAGTCGTCCGAGCAGACGATATCGTCGTGCGCATGGGGGGTGACGAGTTTGCGATATTCGTCCCGGACTCGCCCGACAAGAATGCGCTCATGTCCCTGTCCGAACGGCTGCTTGCCACCTTCAGGGCGCCTTTTGCGGTGGATGGTGTGTCGATTTTCGCAAGGCTCAGCATCGGCGCTGCCCTCGCGCCACATGATGGTGCAACGCGCGTCTTGCTGTTGAGGAATGTCGATTCCGCGCTTTACCAGGCAAAGGCCGCCGGCCGCGATCGCGTAGCGGTCTTCAATTCGCTTCATTCCTGATATGTCGGGGCATGATGGTGTCAGGCAGCCGTCGAGCCGCCTGATCTTTGCGCTTTATCCGGCTGCCTCGACGATACGGCCGCGGCCAAGTGCGCGGAATACCGTCTGCACGATGCCGGCGCGATCAAGGCCAGCCATGGCGTTCATGGCCTCCGGCTTGGCCTGCTCCATCCAGAGATCGGGCATGACGAGCGAGCGGATCTTCAGGCCGTTGTCGAGCAGGCCTTCATTGGCAAGGAACTGCATGACCTGGCTGCCGAAGCCGCCGGCCGAGCCCTCTTCGATAGTGATAAGGATCTCGTGATGGGCAGCAAGCTGGCGGATGAGATCATGGTCGAGCGGCTTGGCAAAGCGCGCATCGGCGACCGTCGTCGACAGGCCGGCAGCATCGAGATCCTCGGCGGCGGCAAGGCTGTCCGCCAGCCGCGTGCCGAAGGACAATAGCGCGACCTTCGAGCCCTGCTTGATGACACGACCCTTGCCGATTTCGAGGATCTGGCCGCGTTCCGGCATTTCGATGCCGACGCCTTCCCCACGCGGATAGCGGAAGGAGATCGGACCAAGATCATAAGCAGCGGCAGTGCGCACCATATGCTTGAGCTCTGCCTCGTCGGCCGCGGCCATGACGACGAAGCCCGGCAGGGTGGTCAAAAAGGCAGTATCGAAGGAGCCGGCATGCGTCGGGCCATCGGCGCCGACGAAGCCGGCGCGGTCGATGGGGAAGCGGACAGGAAGGCCCTGGATCGCCACATCATGGACCACCTGATCGTAAGCGCGCTGCAGGAAGGTGGAATAGAGGGCGGCGAAGGGCTTGTAGCCTTCGGCGGCGAGGCCTGCGGCGAAGGTCACGGCATGTTGCTCGGCGATGCCGACGTCGAAACAGCGCTTGGGGAAAATTTCCTGCAGCTTGTCGAGGCCGGTGCCGTTCGGCATGGCGGCGGTGATGCCGACAATCTTGTCGTCGAGCATTGCTTCCTGCACCAGTGCTTCGGCGAAGACGCTGGTATAGCTCGGCGCATTCGGCTTCACCTTGGTCTGCGCACCGGTGATGACGTCGAACTTGTTGACGCCATGATATTTGTCGGCAGCGGCCTCGGCCGGTGGATAGCCTTTGCCCTTCTGCGTCACGACATGGATCAACACCGGACCTTGCGCATTGTCGCGCACATTGCGCAGTACGGGCAGCAGATGCTCGAAGGAATGGCCGTCGATCGGGCCGATATGATAGAAGCCCATCTCCTCGAACATGGTGCCGCCGGTCACATAGCCCCGTGCGTGCTCGACTGCCCGGGTGATGGCGCGGTCGACTTTCTTGCCGAGATAGGCGGTCAGTTTCTTGCCGAAATCCCGGAAGCCCATATAGGTGCGACCGGAGGCAAGACGGGCGAGATAGGCGCTCATTGCCCCCGTCGGCGGAGCGATCGACATGTCGTTGTCGTTGAGGATAACGATCAGCCGCGCATCCAGCGCGCCGGCATTGTTCAGGGCCTCATAGGCCATGCCGGCCGACATGGCACCGTCGCCGATGACGGCGATCACGCGGCGATCGGTATTGTCAAGCTCGGCGGCCACAGCCATGCCGAGACCTGCGGAAATGGATGTCGACGAATGAGCCGCGCCGAAGGGATCATATTCGCTTTCGGCCCGTCGCGTGAAACCGGAAAGACCGCCTTCCTGGCGCAGCGTGCGAATGCGATCGCGACGCCCGGTCAGGATCTTGTGCGGATAACACTGATGGCCGACATCGAAGATCAGGCGATCGTTCGGCGTGTCGAAGACGCTGTGGATGGCGATGGTCAATTCGACGACGCCGAGACCGGCGCCGAGATGTCCGCCGGTGCGCGATACCGCATCGATCATCTCGTCGCGGACTTCGCGGGCGAGCTGCGGCAATTCCCGGTCCTCCAGCTTTCGCAGGTCGGAGGGATATTGGACCCGGTCCAGCAGTGGCGTCTCTGGCATTTGTGTCAAGGCTGAAGCCTCTTTCTTGCTATTCTTGGGCGGTTGTCCGCCTTTACGTCAAAACAGATTGCGACAAAAGACGCCGAATTCAAGGTGCTCCCGAACAAGAAACATGTGGGATTGTTATGAACCCGTTAGCCTTCCGGCAGGGGAATGAACTCTTCCTCGTCGCCCGGCACGATATCGAAGCGGCCTGTGCGCCATTCTTCCTTGGCCTTTTCGATGCGCTCCTTTGAGGACGAGACGAAATTCCACCAGATATAGCGCTTTGAATTGAGCGCTGCACCGCCAAAAAGCATGAGATGACAGCCTTTTTCGCCGGCCTCCAGCGTTATCGCATCGCCTGGACGGAAGACGAGGAGCTGATCCTGTTCGAAACGGTCGCCGGCGACAATGAGCGAGCCGGAGAGAATGTAGACCGCACGCTCCTCATGCGCTGCCCCAAAAGGAAACGTCTTGTTCGGCTGCAGCTGCAGATCGACGTAGAGCGTGTCGGAGAAGGATTTCACCGGCGATTTCAGGCCCTCGAAATCGCCGATCACAACGCGCCCGGTCACGCCGCCATCGGCGATGATGGGCAGCTCATCCTTCTCCGTATGGGCGAAAGACGGATCGATCTCTTCCTTTTCATCAGGCAGCGCCAGCCACGTCTGGAGTCCGGACATGGCGAAGGGGTGATCGCGTAGGTTCTCCGGCGTGCGCTCGGAATGCACGATACCGCGACCCGCCGTCATCAGGTTGACGTCGCCGGGGCGGATCACCTTCGCCGTGCCGAGACTGTCCATATGGCGGATTTCGCCATCGAACAGATAGGTGACGGTGGAAAGCCCGATATGCGGATGCGGGCGGACATCCAGCGCCTGGCCCGGTCGCAAAATGGCAGGACCCATGCGGTCGAAGAAGATGAATGGCCCCACCAACCGCCGCCGGCTGCTCGGAAGCGCGCGCCGCACGGAGAAGCCGCCGAGGTCGCTGGTGCGCGGAATGATGAGGTTCTCGATCGCGTCGCAGGCGAAGGCATCACCGGCCTGCGGATCGTTTCCTGGGAAGAAGGACATATCGACTTTCCTTTCGGCTGGAATTCAACCTAACGGGAATGTCGGCCAAACTCAAATTTTCCCATCCGATCTCAGGCGCCGTCAAGCGCTTCCGTGCCCTGCGGCTTGCCGGCACGATCGAGCCTGATCTTCTCGATGCGGTTCTCCGCAGCCGACAGCAGCGCTTCGCAATGCTTCTTCAGCGCTTCGCCACGCTCGTAGATCGAGATGGATTCGTCCAGCGCCACATCGCCGCGTTCGAGCCGGGCAACAATGCTTTCAAGCTCCGCCACGGCCTTCTCGAAGGAATAGCTCGAAACATCTGCCTTGGCGTTCTCGCTCATCGTCAACCTCTCATCATGCGTAGAATATGCATTCCCGCCGACTCGGCGAGACCTTCCAGATCATAGCCGCCTTCGAGCAGGCTGACGACCCGGTTCTTCGCGCTTCGATCGGCAACCTCGAGCAGCCGGCCGGTCGCCCAGTCGAAATCCTCGCCGGTGAGGTTCAGTTGTGCCAGCGGATCGCGGTGATGAGCGTCGAAACCGGCCGAGATGATGATGAGATCGGGGCGGAAATCATTCAGCGCCGGCAGCACGCGCGACTTGAAAGCCTCGCGGAATTGATCGCCGCCGGTATTGGGCGAAAGCGGCGCGTTGACGATGGTGTTGTGTGCGCCAACGTCATCCTTCTTGCCCGTGCCCGGATAGAGCGGCATCTGGTGGGTGGAACAGAAGAGCACGGAGGGATCGTCCCAGAAAATGTCCTGCGTGCCGTTGCCGTGGTGCACGTCCCAATCGACGATGGCGACGCGCTCGGCGCCATGGGCCTTTTGCGCATGGCGGGCGGCAATCGCCGCATTGTTGAAGAAACAGAAGCCCATGGCCTTGGTCTTCTCGGCATGGTGACCGGGCGGACGGGCTGCGACGAAAACATTGTCGGCAGCGCCGGAGAAGACATCGTCGACCGCCGCCATGGCGCCGCCGACGCCGTGCATGATCGCCTGCAGCGTCTTCGGGCTGGCATAGGTGTCGGCTTCGAGCTGGTTGATCTCACCATCATCGCCTCTGTCCGGCATCGAGCGCAGAACGAAATCCAGGTGCTCTTCCGGATGGGCAAGCAGGATCGCATCCTCATGCGCCGCAGGAGCTTTTCGCCGGTCCAGCCGCTCGAAATTCGGATGCTCCAGCGCAATGTTCAGCGAGCGCAGCCGGTCGGGCCGCTCCGGATGGCCGGGCGGAACGATGTGTTCAAGAAAGATCGGGTGTTCGTAAAGACGTGTGCTCATGGGACCAATCTATAAATGAGGCGTGACGCCTATTACAGGACATGGACCATGTCACTACAATGTCAACAATCCATCTTAACCACTTTGGGATGGCGTCCGTTTACTTATCGAGGCGCAGTGTTAAGCTTTCATTAAGGTCAGTATGGCGCCGGCCAGGGTTATTGCGTGATGGCGAGAGTAGAACGATCCGATGTCATTGAGGTAAGGGTGCCGCCGCGCGATGTCGACCGGCACGGCCAGATGTTTATCGCCTCCTATATCTCGCAGGCGGAAACAGCGCTCTCGAATTTCTGGCGTACGCGGCCGCTGGTCGATGATGAGCCCATCTACATCGCCAAGAAGGCGTCCTGCTCGCTGCATCGCGCCTTGCACTATGATGACCTTGCCCGTTACTCGATCAGCGTCAACAAGATTGGTGGCAAGTCGATCGGTTTCGTCGTCGCAATCGAAACCGGCAACGAACTTGCGGCGGAGGTGGAAATCCTCTGGCTCGCGGTGCGCGGCGATGAGCATGATCCCGTGCCGTTGCCGGAAGATACGCGCGACTGGCTCTATAAGTATCTGGCTTGAGCGGACAAGGACGGCATGTCGCTGCCCGCGTGGGCGCTTCAGCTCCGCTGCGGCAGAAGCGGGTAGCCAGCCATGACGGCGCGGCCGACGAGAGCTGCGACAAATGCCTTGATAAGGTCTCCCGGCACGAAGCCCATGGAGCCGACGAACGCCTTGCTGAAGCCAACGTTGATTGTCAGCCAGGCAATGCCGAAAGCATAGAGCACCACGACACCGCCGATGGCGGCGGCGATGAAAAAGCCGACACCCTGCGCGAGGCTGCTTTGCTCCGGCTTCACCAATCTCTCCGAGAGATAGCCGGTGACGAAGGCTGCAAAGATCCAGCCGACGAAGAAGCCGGCCGTCGGACCGGCAAAGACGGCTAGTCCGCCGCGTCCTCCGGAAAGGACCGGCAGGCCGATGGTAACGAGTACGACCACCAGCAGCACCGCGATCGTGCCGCGCTTGGCGCCAAGCACGACGCCGGCGAGCATGACGCCGAGCGATTGCGCCGTGATCGGAACGGGAATGATGCCGATCGGGATGGGCGGTAACAGGCCGAGCGCCACGATGATGGCGGCAAAAAGCGCCGAGAGGACGAGATCGCGGGTGTTCATGGCTGCTCCTTCCGAAAGAGATTTATGTTCATTGACGCCGAATGCCGCGCGCGTCAATCGCAGCGGCGATATTGTCCGCATCGCGCAGCGTCAGGATGATCAACGGCGCGAGCGTGGTTGCCAGGCGGATCTTGATCCCGCGTGCCTGATGTGCTTCGCGGATCGCGCGATAGCGATCGAGAATTTCGGGCACGAAGCGGATGACGAGGCCGATCGCAAGCCCGATATCGGCGGCTCTCAGCAGGCCGATTTTTTCGAGCGGCATGGCAAGGGCGGTGATCTCGTCGATGAAAGCGGCCATCGATGTCGTCGCCGTCACCGTGGCAGCAAACAGCGCCAGTGCCGTCAGCCGCAGGGCGGTGACGATTGCCGCGTGAAGCGGGCCGACCAAGGCCGCAAAAATCGCGAGGACCGCAATCGAGATCAGGATCGGCCACAGCCGCTTTAGTGCCTCTGCAATCGACAGGCCACTGCGGAAATAAAGGCCGGCGCCGATCAGATTTGCACAGGCAAGCACGGTGATGGATTGAGTAAGGAAGAGCAGCACGCCGAATGCGGTCAGCGCCAGCAGCTTCAGGCGCGGCGAGAGCCGGTGCAGCCAGGTATCGACATCGACATGCAGCGTCTGCATCAGGCCGCCAGCTCCCTGTAGCGCGCAATCGCCTCCGCCGCCGGCGCGTCGGCAACGAGCCGGCCCTGGTCGAACAACAATACTCGCTCGAAGTCGTCGAGTAGGGGCAGATCGTGGCTGATGACGATGACGCTTTCTGGCAGGCCCATGATGGTCTTCTGTACCAGCGCCCGGTTCTTGAGATCGAGCTGGTTGGTCGGCTCGTCAAGAATGAGGATGTCCGGACCAGTTACCAGCACGGAACACAGGGCAGCCATCTGCAACTCGCCGCCGGAAAGCTCATGCGCGCGCCGCGAACCGAGATGGCCGACGCCGAAGCGCCCCAGAATGCCGTCGACCGCAGCTTCGATTTGCGCCTTGTCGTATCCGCGCGCCTTCAGCCCGAAGGCGATGTCGTCACGTACGATGGGCAGGATGATCTGGTTCTGCGGCGACTGGAAGATGTAGCCGACCTTTCCAAGCACTTTGGTGGCATCGCCGACGGTATCGAGACCGTCGACCACGACGCGCCCGATCGTCGGCTTCACGAGCCCGTTGATCAGCCGCGCGAAAGTCGTTTTGCCGGAACCATTGAGGCCGATCACGCCGATGCGGCGCTCCTGAAGCGTCAGGCTGAGCGGCGACAGCGCAGTACGTGTGCCGTAATTGACGCCGGCATTGTCGAACCGAATATCCAAGCCGCTTCCCTATTCCATGGCACAGTCGCGGAGCTATAGCGCATCGCGTGGATTTATCAAATCAGGGCCTCTTTGAAAGCATGGGAATTTATGCCTATGATCTGCTCATGACGAATCTGCTCTCGAATCGTGATGCCCGCCGCGTGTTCCTTGCCAAGCAGGGGCTCGCCAATCCACCGAACCGTGCCTTGACCAAGGCGGGCCTGCTGCAGCTCATCCACGACATCGGTTTCGTGCAGGTCGATAGTATCGCGACCGTCGAGCGCGCCCATCATCAGATCCTGTTTTCGCGCAACCAGACCTATCGGCGCGAGCATCTGACGGAGCTTCTGGAAAAGGACGGCGCCCTCTTCGAGAACTGGACGCATGATGCCTCTATCTTGCCGAGCGCCTTCTTCGTCTACTGGAAGCACCGCTTCCGCCGCGAGGACGAGGCGATTATCGCACGCTGGCGCAAATGGCGGGGGGAGGGGTTCGAGGCGGCTTTCGAGGAAACCTACGAGCGCGTGCTGAAGAATGGCGCCATCACTGCCCGCGAGGTCAAGGCGGAGGATCATGTCTCCGGCGGCTGGTGGAACTGGCACCCGAACAAGACGGCGCTCGAATATTTCTGGCGCACCGGCAAATTCGCGATTGCCGGCCGCACCAATTTCCAGAAGGTCTACGACCTCGTGGAGCGTGTCCTGCCGAGCCATTTCCATGAGCCGGAAGTCGAGCATGACGAATTCGTGGACTGGGCCTGCCGCAGCGCGCTACAGCGTCTCGGCTTCGCGACGTCGGGCGAGATCGCAGCCTTTTGGGATCTCGTGTCGCCGCAGGAAGCCAAGACGTGGGTCGAGACGCATCGCGACGAGCTGACCGATGTGCTGATCGAGCCCGCTGGCGGCGGCAAGCCGCGCCCTTCCTTCGCGTTCCTCGATTTCCACGAAACGCTGGACAATCATGCCGAAGCGCCGGCGCGCATCCGCGTTCTCAGCCCCTTCGATCCGACTTTGCGGGATCGCAATCGCACCGAACGCCTCTTTGGCTTCTTCTACCGGATCGAGATTTTCGTGCCGGAACCGAAGCGCGAATACGGCTATTACGTCTTCCCGTTGTTGGAGGGAGACCGTCTGATCGGCCGGATCGACATGAAGGCCGACCGCAAGGCCGGCACTCTCGATGTCAAACGCCTGTGGCTGGAACCGGGCGTCAAGACATCCGTCGGCCGGCTGGAGAAGCTTGAAGCGGAGCTGGAGCGTGTCGCCCGTTTCACCGGCGTCGAGAAGGTTGTGTTTCTCGACGGTTGGCGGGGATGATCGATTTTTCCCTTTTCGGGAAATCGGCAGCGGATTGCGTTGTGGCGTAAGCGAAATTGCCTCTGACCTTTAGGGACTACGGTCGCATGGCTGATGTTCGGATTTTCGATGGGCATAATGATGCGGTCCAGTTCATGCTGGATTATAGGCCTGAGGGTCGCGATTTTCTGGCTCGATCGGAGGCAGGGCATCTCGATCTCCCGCGAGCGCTTGAGGGAGGTCTGGCCGGCGGATTGTTTGCTATGTTTGCCTCGCCGGAACGCGAACCGGTGGACGATCTGACGATCACCCATGACGGGTATGAGGTTCGCTATGCCGAGGCGGTGCATCCGGACCATGCACGGCTGCAGATCGATAGGCAGCTTTCGGCCATAAGGAAGCTGATCGGGCGCTCGGGCGACAAAATACGTCTCGCAACGAGCGTCGACGAGATCGAGGCGGCCGGATATGACGGCGCCTTTGCCATCGTGCTCCATATGGAAGGCGCCGACGCTATCGGCCCCGATCTCGGCTATCTGGACAGCCTCCGCGATGCCGGCCTTCGATCCCTAGGGATCGTGTGGAGCCGCCCGAATATCTTTGGCTATGGCGTTCCGTTCGCCTATCCGAGATCGCCCGATACGGGGCCTGGGCTGACGGATTTGGGCAAGAGCCTGGTCAGAAGATGCAATGAACTCGGCATCATGATTGATGTTTCCCATCTGAACGAGCGTGGATTTTGGGACGTCGCGGCGTTGAGCACCGCTCCGCTCGTGGCCACACATGCCTGCGCCCATGCCATATGTCCGTCGAGCCGAAACCTGACCGATCGGCAATTGGACGCCATCCGTGACACCGGCGGCGTCGTTGGGCTGAATTTGGCCGTCAACGACATTCGCGCCGATGCCAATCTTGAAGAAGATACCCCACTCGATGCCGTCGTTCGTCAAATCGATTACCTCGTCGCCCGCGTTGGAGCGGATGGGGTCGCGCTCGGATCGGATTTCGATGGCGCCGTTATACCCCGCGAAATCAGGGACGCAAGCGGCTTGCCGCGTCTCGTCGATGCAGTGTGCAAGAGCGGATTCGACGAATCTACTCTGCGAAAATTCGCCTATGAAAATTGGCTTCGCGTATTCGGCCTCACATGGTTGGATCGATCACGAGCTTTGTCACCTCCCCCTTGAGGGGGGAGGTCGCCGCGTAGCGGCGGGTGGGGGTGAACCTGAGTGCAGGGTGACATCACCCCACCCGAAGCTTAGCTCCGCCCCGCTCAAGGGGAGGGTGAGGATCGGCAGATTGCCATCATGGCGATCTTGATACCAAAACCTTCCTGGCCGAGATGACGTTGCTTGCCGCTGGTAACTTATAGCAAAGTCATTTTCTGCGGTTCCAGCGCGGCGTTACAAACCTGTGCTTCTGGTCGAGGCCATAACTTAGGCTGTCGCATAGGCAGAGGCGCCTATCAAAAGGGAGGATCTGTTGTCGTTGCCAATTCTCGAGGGCCGGAATGTCAGGCTCCGTCCGCCATGCGCCGATGACGCCGATACGCGCTTCGCCCTGGGCACGAATGCCGAGATCGCGGAAATGTATGGCGTCAACAAAGAGGACATCAAGCCCATCACCCGGGAGGGGGCGGCGCTATGGGTTCAGGGTCTTGCCGATCACCCCCACGCCTGGGTCATCGAAATCAACGGTGCCTTTGCCGGCATAATCAGATTGGACAACGTCAATCGCCAGGACAGGCGCGCGACGATGGCGATCGGGATCTATAATCCGGCCTTGCTCGGCAAGGGGTTTGGCACCGAAGCGATCACTCTTCTGCTGAGCCATGCCTTTGGCGAGATAGGGTTGCATCGGATTGGAATACGCGTGCTCGCTTACAACAAGCGCGCCATCCGCGCCTATGAGAAATGCGGCTTCACCGTTGAAGGACGGGAGCGGGAGACGGCCTACGTCAACGGCAGCTGGCACGATGACATCATGATGGGCTTGCTGGATCGCGAGTTTTCGGCGCTGCAGCGCTGAGACTCCCGCTGATGCGTCAAGGTTGTGTATCGCCGAAGGAATTGACGTTGCCAAGGGATGGCGGCTTCAATCACCTCCCCCTTGATGGGGGAGGTCGCGCGGCACGCGCGGGTGGGGGTGACAATTGGCTGGCTGCAGAATTTGCCGCAATCACCCCATCCCGGAGCTATGCTCCGACCCTCCCGCTCAAGGGGAGGGTAAAGATCAGCAGATTTCCGTTGTGGCGATCTTGATGCCGAAGCCTTCCAGGCCGACATAGTGCCGTTCGCGGCTGGTCAGCAGCTTGATCGAGCTGACGCCGAGATCCTTCAGGATCTGCGCGCCGAGGCCGATTTCCAGCCATTCGCTGTCTCGCGCCTGTGCCTCGGCATGGCTTTCACGCTCGGCCTGGCGCGCCTTGCGGCCATTGTCGAAATGACCGACACCAACGGAGCCTTCGCGAAGATAGACGATGACGCCGCGGCCTTCCTCGGCGATCTTCTTCATGTAGAAATCGACCGGACGACGCTTGCCGAACAAATCCTCGGCGACGTTTTCCGGATGCAGGCGCACCGGGATATCGACGCCATCGCGGATATCGCCGAAGACCACGGCGAGATGCTGCATCGGGTCCCAGGGCAGCGAGTAGGTATGCGCCCGCGCCTTGCCGAACGGCGTCTCGATGTCGAAGCTGGCACCGAGCTCGATCAGGGTTTCCTTGCGCTGGCGATAGGCGATGAGGTCGGCGACGGAAACGAGCTTCAGGCCGTTCTGTTCGGCGAATTCCACCACCTGCTGGCCGCGCGTCACCGTGCCGTCGTCATTGACCAGCTCGCTGATGACGCCGATCGGCGGCAGGCCGGCAAGCTTGCAGAGGTCGACGGCGGCTTCCGTATGGCCCGAACGCATCAGCACGCCGCCTTCGCGGGCAACCAGCGGGAAGATATGGCCCGGGCGGACGAAATCCGTGGGGCCGACATTCGGATTGGCGAGGTTTCGAACCGTCAGGGTCCGGTCGTCGGCGGAAATGCCTGTCGTGGTGCCATGCTTGAAATCGACCGAGACGGTGAAGGCCGTTGTATGGGCAGAATCGTTTTCCGCGACCATGGCGTTGAGGTTCAGCCGCTTGGCTTCCTCGCGCGGCATCGGCGTGCAGACGATGCCGGAGGTGTGCCGGACGATGAAGGCCATCTTTTCAGGCGTGCAATGAACGGCGGCAACGATCAGGTCGCCTTCGTTCTCGCGGTCGTTATCGTCCATGACGACGACGATCTCGCCGGCTTCGAAAGCCCGGATGGCATCGACAACGCGCTTCTGGTCGTAAGACATCTCGAAATTCCTACCTCTGCTGGCCGGTCTGGCCGCGATCCCTCAGATAATGATCGGCAACGGCGCAGGCGACCATCGCCTCGCCGATCGGCACGGCGCGAATGCCGACGCAAGGATCGTGGCGGCCCTTGGTGCGCACGTCGACATTGTTGCCGTCCGCATCGATCGACTGGCGTTCCGTCAGGATAGACGAGGTCGGCTTGATGGCGAAGCGCGCGACGATCGGCTCGCCCGTGGAAATGCCGCCCAGGATGCCGCCGGCATGATTGGACAGGAAGATGCGCTTACCGTCATTGCCCATGCGCATCGCATCGGCATTTTCTTCGCCAGTCAATTCGGCAGAGGCGAAGCCCTCACCGATTTCGACGCCCTTGACGGCATTGATCGACATCAGCAGCGAGGCAATATCCTGGTCGAGCTTGCCGTAGATCGGGGCGCCAAGTCCTTCCGGCACGCCTTCCGCCACCACTTCGACCACGGCGCCGACCGAGGAACCGGCCTTGCGGATGCCGTCGAGATACTCTTCCCAGACCGGCACGATCTCCGGATCGGGCGCGAAGAAGGGGTTTTGATCCACCTGAGCCCAATCCCAGTTGGCGCGGTTGATCTTGTGCTTGCCGATCTGTACCAGCGCGCCGCGGATGGTCGCTCCGGGCACGACGAGGCGGGCGATGCCGCCGGCAGCAACGCGTGCGGCCGTTTCGCGGGCCGACGAGCGACCGCCGCCGCGATAATCGCGAATGCCGTATTTGACGTCATAGGTGTAGTCGGCGTGGCCGGGGCGATAGCGCCTCGCGATCTCGCCATAATCCTTCGAACGCTGGTCGGTATTCTCGATCAGCATCGAGATCGGCGTGCCCGTCGAGATCATCGTCTCGCCGTCCTCGTCCAGCATCACGCCCGACAGAACCTTGACGAGATCGTCCTCGCGCCGCTGCGTCACGAAGCGCGATTGCCCCGGCTTGCGCTTGTCGAGCCAGGCCTGAATGTCCTCCAGCTTGAAGCGGAGGCCGGGAGGGCAGCCGTCGACGACGCAGCCGAGCGCCGGGCCATGGCTTTCGCCCCAGGTGGTGACGCGGAAAAGGTGACCGAATGTATTGTGCGACATGAAAAACGACCGGATTGGTGCAGCCTGACGGGCAGACAGCGTCTTGTCTCTTGCAATTTCGGCTCACTCATAGAGCATGATGCCGAAAAGTGTAAGCGGTTTTCGGGCGACATCATGCTCTACCTGTTTGATTCCAGTGCCGGATACCGGCAAGATAAAATCTTTCTTTCCGGCTGCGTGGAAACGGCTGACGCGGCTTCCGTCTGCCGCTTCATCATCATGGTAAACAAAGATTAATCCGCGCTGTGGATTGTGACGATGCATTCACCAATTGGGCGAGCGAAGCCACTATTGGGGGCAACTTCCGCCATATTCGACGTGTTTTCTACATCGCAATAAGAAATGAAAAGCAAACTGACCTGAAGGGTGACGACGATGCGCTTCTTTGTAGCGACGCTTTTGGCCACGGCAAGCCTGCTTGCTCCTGTCGCGGGCTTTGCCGAAAGCGCGGATGTCGAGGCCATCATCAAGAAGGTCGACACCAAGAATTTCAATATCACGCTGGATGATGGGAAGAGCTATCAGGTGCCTGAGGATTTTGATTTCAGTGGCCTGCAGGCTGGCGTGAAGGTCGTGGTCTTCTATACGGAAGTTGACGGCAAGCGCGTTGTCAACGATCTCGATATCGTTCAGTAAATGGTGGTGCCGCCGGGCAAACCGGCCGTCTCGGGCGAATTTCCCGCTTTCAAGCTGATTGCTCTTCTTCCGTAGCTGTCAGACCGTGCAGCCATCCGCGCTCGGTTGGGAACCGTCTACATCCAGCCGATGATCTTCATCTGTGGATCGACCTTTAGGATCTGGTCCTGATGGATCGGGATTTCAGCCGCCTCTTCCTTTTCAACATCGCCGATCAGACGAAATAGCGTGCGGATGACGCCGCCATGTGTGACGCAGACGGTGGGACGATCGACCGATGCTAGCCACGAGCCGACCCGCCATGACAGGATTTCGTAGCTTTCGGCGTCATCGCCAGGCGGGATAAAGTCCCATTTGTTCGCCTTGCGCTCGGCAAGCCGGTCGGGCGCCGTCACCTTCAATTCCTTGAGGGTAAAGCCCTCCCAGGCGCCGAACGACAGCTCGACGAGCCTTTCGTCCGTGCGATAATCCTTGGGTGGCAGACCCATGGCATCGCGCGCGATTTCCATGGTTTCGCGCGTGCGCCGCAAGGGGCTGGCGACGAAATCGAAGGCTATGTTTTCGAAGGCGAGGATTTCGGCGAGATCGATGCCGTTCTGCCGGGCCTGCTCGCGGCCGATGGCGTTCAGATCAATATCCTTCTGCCCTTGCAGGCGGCGCTCGGCATTCCAGTCGGTCTGACCGTGGCGTATCACATAGAGTATGGGCGACACGGTCAGATTCCTGTTGGTCAGTCCTTCGCGACGGAAATGTCGGGCGCATCCACGGCCTTCATGCCGACCGTGTGATAGCCGGAATCGACGTGGTGGATTTCGCCGGTGACGGCCGTCGACAGGTCGGACAGCAGATAGAGGGCGGAATTGCCGACTTCGTCGATCGTGACAGTCCGCTTTAGCGGCGCATTGTACTCGTTCCACTTCAGTATGTAGCGGAAATCACCTATGCCGGAAGCTGCGAGCGTCTTGATTGGGCCGGCCGAGATCGCGTTGACGCGGATGCCGCGGCTGCCGAGGTCGACTGCCAGATAGCGCACGCTTGCTTCGAGAGCGGCCTTGGCGACACCCATGACGTTGTAATGCGGCATGACCTTTTCCGCACCGTAATAGGTGAGGGTGATCATCGAGCCGCCGTCATTCATGATTCGCTCGGCGCGCTGTGCAACTGCCGTGAACGAATAGACGGAGATGTCCATCGTCTTCGTGAAGTTGTCGCGGCTGGTATCGAGGTAACGGCCGGTCAGTTCGTCCTTGTCGGAAAACGCAATGGCGTGCACGACGAAATCGATCTTGCCCCATTTCGCTTCCAGCGTGTCGATGACGGCATCGATCGTTGCCGGTTCGGTCACGTCACAATGGCCTGCCATGAAGGCGCCGAGTTCCTGAGCAAGCGGCTCGACGCGCTTCTTCAGGGCATCGCCCTGCCACGTCAATGCGATTTCGGCTCCGGCATCCGAACAGGCCTTGGCAATACCCCACGCTATCGAACGGTTGTTTGCTACGCCGAGGATGACGCCGCGCTTGCCTGCCATGAGGCCAGTGGATTGAGCCATATTCTGCTCCCTTGAACTTTCGAATGACCCTGCCTATGGCATAGGCCGTTCCCCTGTTCAAGCATCGTAAAGATCATCAACTGTTAGGGATCGTAACAAAGGGTGCTGTTGTCACCAAAATTTCACAGGAAAAGGCCTTCGCGCATGCTGCGCATGAGATCCGTGACCTTATCGTCGGGTTTTTCCCACAGCATCAGCCGCAATTCGACGATGAGATCGCCTTTTGCGCCATTGCCGTCGGGCAAACCCTCACCGGAAATGCGCACGACCTGATCCGAACCGGACCAGGCTGGCACCGTGATCCTGACCGGCCCGTTCAATCCTTCGACCGTGGTCTCGCAGCCGAGGACCGCATTCTCGATGGTCACGGGCAATATTGTGCGGACATCGCTGCCGTTGAGCGTGAAGCGTCCGTCGGTCGACAGATGAACGGTAACGGCGACATCGCCGCGCAGCATGCCCTGCAGCTTCAGTCCCTGGCCCTTCAGGTGAAGCACCTGGCCATTGGAGATGTCCGTCGTCGCCTGGAAGCGCGCTTCGCGGCTGTCGGGCAGCGGAACGGTAATCCAGCGGCTCTTCAGCATGTCGTCGAGTGTCACCGTTGCTTCGGCGGCGACCTCCGGGGTTTTTTCCGGGGGCTTTTCGGGCGCATTGCCGCCCGTGATGCGTCGCACCAGCGAACCGAGAATGCCGAAGGCCGAACGTGAGCCGGCTGAGGCTGCCGCCAACTGCTCTTCTTCCACCTGCGGCTCTTCCGGTGCCGCGGTATTGGGTTGCTCCTGCGGTTTTTCCGCCTGTGGTGCGCCGGCGGCCGCCGTGGCTTGTGCCTGCTGCGCCTGGGCGGTTTTCACTCCGAAAATGCGCTCGACCATATCCTCTGGGGATTCGGCGGCGTTGCCCTGCTGGCCGGATGCGGCGGTGGCTGCCGCCTTGCGGGCATTGGCCCTGGCAAGCTCTTCCATGATCTTTTCGGCATTGGCGCGCGCGGCCTTGGCTCGCTCGGCGGCCTCGCGGGCCGCCTGCCGCTGCTGCATGATCGTCTGCTCGTGGCTTTGGCCCTTCGCCTCGGCCATGCGCGCGATCTGATCGTAACGGCTGCGCTTCTGCGGATCCTTCAACGTCTCGTAGGCACGGCCGATTTCGGCAAACCGCTCCGACGCGGTTGGATCGCCCAGATTGTGATCGGGATGGGCGGTCTTCGCCAGACTGCGCCAGGCGGACTTGATTTCGTCCGCCCCCGCATCCTTCCTAACGCCCAGCACCTTATACGGATCGCGCATCTTTCCCGCCATCATTCGTGGATGTGCTCAGCCCCATCGCAGCACCCCAAGCAAAGAACCAGTTGATAGCGCTTCGCCATCCTGCTTCCCGTCATGGGAGGCAGGCCTGATGCGCCGATGTGCCGATCCTGCGGGAAAAGTTGCTAATCAGGCGTTACGGCGGATGGGGGCCAAAGGCCTCCATTTCAAGGCATGGTTAGCCGATCACTAACGGGGGGCTCGGGATTTGTAGTCGGAAACGGAACGTCGATTACAATAGAATGCTTATCAGCGTGAACTGATTTTAGGCCGCGGGAAGGGGAGAGGGGCGGTCAGCCCGCCTGCTGAAAGCTGAGCAACTGCCATTCGCCGAGGCCGACGAGGCAAGTCCTGCCAGAGAAGTTGGCAACGCCCTGATAGGAGTGTCGGCTGGTGCGGAATTGACGGCAGACCACGCCGGAGGCGTTGCTTTCCACGATGGCGTCGATGACGCCGGCACTGCCGGTAGAGGTGTTTGCCCAGGGTATGGGCTGGCCGTTGAGCTTATGGAGGTCCGCCGAGGTGACGGCATTGCGCACGGTGGTTTCGTCGGACATGCTGTCGGTCGTCACTGCAGCCGTCGGTACCGTGCCGGTAGAGACGCTGCGATCCACCTTGGCGGAGCTCAGATAGTCCATGCCGCCGCCGACGCAGCCGCCAAGAGCGAAAAGGGAGACTAGGGCGACAGCCATCGTCACGCCTTTTGCAAGCTTGCGCTTTGTATGAACGATCGACTTTGCTATGACTTCCACCCGAGCATTTTGGCCAGCCAGAGGGGCCAGCGGTTATTGGGAATTGCGGAGCTTTTGAATTAATATGTCGGAAAACGAGTTAACAAGCGGTGACTTCACCGAACAGAACGAACCTTTCACTCTTTTTGCGGCCTGGCTGCGCGAGGCGGAGACCACCGAACCGAACGATCCGAATGCGGTAGCGCTGGCAACGGTGGATAAGGATGGTTTGCCAAACGTTCGCATGGTTCTTCTGAAGGGTTTCGATAGCGACGGATTCGTATTCTATACAAATTTCGAGAGCCAGAAAGGTCAAGAAATTCTTTCCCAGAAGAAAGCGGCCATGTGCTTCCACTGGAAGTCGCTGCGACGCCAGGTGCGCCTGCGGGGTCTGGTTGAAGTGGTGAGCGACAAGGAAGCCGACGAATACTATAAGACAAGGGCTCGCGGCAGCCGCATCGGCGCTTGGGCTTCGAAGCAGTCGCGTCCTCTTGAGGGTCGTTTTGCGCTGGAAAAGGCAGTTGCCGAATATACCGCGCGTTACGCGATCGGCGATATTCCGCGCCCGCCTTACTGGTCCGGCTTTCGCATCCGGCCGCTTTCGATCGAATTCTGGCACGACCGCCAGTTCCGCTTGCACGATCGCATCGAGTTTCGCCGCGACATGCCGGAAGGTGCCTGGCAGAAGGTGCGGATGTATCCGTAAGTCCTATGCCGTTTCCCGGCGCCCCATCAGCCGCATGGGGATGCCGGAAGCGAGCGCCGACGCATAACGCGGCTTCTGATAATGCCCGTTCAGCGATAGTCGCGGCAGCAGCATCGGTGCATTGCCATTTGTTACCGTGATCGTGCCGGGGCGCGTGGTGACACCGACGGAAAAGCCCAGCTCCTTCGCAAGCCGTCCTTCGCGCGGCGAGACGGCCTCGTTCGTGCCATAGGGATAGGCGACTGCGGCTGGCCGCTTTCCGGCGATGTCGGCGACATAATCAGCCGAGAGCGCCATCTCGGCTGCGGCCTCCGCTTCCGGGAGCCTCGCCAGCGCCCGATGGCTCACCGTATGTGCCCCCAGCGAAGCAAGCGGGTGCCGGGCGAGTTGCCGCAATTCGTCCCGACCCATGACCGATGCGTGGACGAGCTCGAGCGGTTCCAGGCCGCGACGCCGGGCAAGCTCATCGATCCGGCCGACGGCTTCGCTTTCCTCATGGCTATGGACGAAGGCGGCAAAGCGTGCAAACGCGGCATGCTTCTGGCTGTCCTTGCCGAGCGGCAGGAATTCTTCTCCCGACCCGAAATCGAATGTCAGCCGGTCCAGCCGGCCGAGCAACTCGGCCAGCGTCTCCCACCATATGCTATGGGTCCGTTCCGAAAGCCCTTGGGCGACGAAGACGGTGAAGGGTGCGTTGTGGCGCGCAAAGATCGGCAGAGCATGATCGAGATTGTTGCGATTGCCGTCGTCGAGCGTGAAGGCGACGAAGGGCGGTTTGCCGGCAGCGCTCTTTGTTCTTGAAGGAAGGGTGTCGAGCGCGACGAACTCGTAACCGTCCTGCTTCAGCCGGGCGATCGCCTGGTCAAGAAAATCAGGCGAAACCTCCAGATGCGCATTGGGCGCAAACCTGCGGGGAAGAGGAGGGCGAACGTGATGAAGGGTGAATATCGTGCCGAGGCCAGCAACGGCACGCATAAGCCCCGCACCCTTCAAGATTGCGGCAGCCTCCAGTCCGCTGGAGATCATCGTGCGCTTGATGCGGACCTTGATGCCCTGTTCCATGCGGCTCGACCCGGTTGACCAATGTCAACGCTGTAGCGCATGCCCGTTAAACCTTACTGAATCTTTGTCATAATTTCCAATGCGTTAATGCTTATTTTACCAGGAAAGGCAAAATTGAGGAACTATCGAGGCTGTTGCCTCAATATCGCACCGGTATCAGGCTTTTTGTCGCAAAATCATACAGGGATTGATGCGGTGTGTTGGCATTCTTTCGGTTGGGGACAATTATGAAAAGACTTCTGATGGCTCTGTCGGCGGCCGTCTTGCTATTGGGCGCTCCTGCGGCGAGCTTCGCGGGCAGCGCATATTTCATCATGGATGCGAAGACCGGCAAGGTACTGGCATCAAGCAATGCGGATGACCTCAACCATCCGGCATCGCTGACTAAGATGATGACCTTGTACATGACCTTCGAGGCGATCCACCGCGGCAAGCTGAGCTGGAACACCCGGATCCCGGTATCGCGTTTCGCCGCTGCCAAGCCCCCGACCAAGCTGGGCCTCAAGCCCGGCGGTACGGTGACCGTTCGTGAAGCCGTCGACGGCATGATCATCAAGTCCGCCAACGATGCCGCAGCCGCCATGGCGGAAGCGCTCGGCGGAAGCGAAAGCGGCTTTGCCCGGCTGATGACGCAGAAGGCCCGCGAAATCGGCATGCGCCGCACCACCTTCCTGAATGCGTCCGGCCTTCCGAACATGCAGCAGTGGACGACAGCCCGCGATATGTCGACGCTCGCCGTCGCGCTCATCAACAACTATCCCCAGGAATACCGGCTCTTCTCGCAGGCCGGTTTCAACTATCGTGGCCGCAGCGTTCGCGGTCACAACAATCTGATGTATCGCTATGAAGGCATGGATGGCATCAAGACCGGCTATACCAATGCCTCCGGCTTTAACCTCGTCAGCGCCGTGCGCCAGGGCAATCGCCGCGTGATCGGCGTCGTCATGGGCGGTGCGACCGCGCGTGGCCGCGACGCGTTGATGGCCTCGCTGCTCGATCGCTATATTCCGAAGGCAAGCGCCGTTTCGGCATCGCGCCTGATTGCAAGCGTCGGCGGCGGCAAGGCGTCAAGGCCGGTCGAAGTGGCCTCCGCATCCGATGACGCTGCCGTCGACGTCGATGCCCAGACCACTGCAACGACCACTCCGGCGCCGGCGCGCAAGCGTACCGAGGTCGTCCCGATGGCATTTGCTGCGGCCTCGAACGTTACCGTACCGATGGACCGCCCGGCCGCGATGGACGAGATCCTCGTTGCCAACAAGTCGGCCGCAACCGGCAGCTGGCAGGTGCAGATCGCCGCAACCCCAACGGCCCAGGCAGCCAAGGATTTGCTTTCCGAGGCGAAATCCAAGGCCGGCAATGCGCTCGCCAACGCCTCACCCTATACCGAGGCTGTCGGCAAGGGTGGCAACACCGTCTATCGCGCCCGCTTCGTCGGCTTTGCCAGCCGGGATGATGCGAACTCCGCCTGCTCCGCGTTGAAGCGTAAGGACTTTGACTGCATGCTGCTGCCGAGCAAGGGCTGAGCATTATCCGAATCACACAGTATGGGCCGGCGGAGCGAAACTCCGCCGGCCTATTTTTTGCCGGATCGACTTTTGCGTGGGAATCGTTCATTAATAAAAAGAACATAAGGGGAACGATATCGATGCTGCCAGATCTGATGAAGCAATTCGAAGCGGCTTCTGCGACCTATGCCGCCGATAACGGCCTGGAACGCGACGACGACTGGTTCGTCCTGAAACTCCAGGAGGAGTTGGGCGAGTTGATCCAGATCTGGAACAGGGTCACCGGCCGCGGGCGCCGCAAGGGCATGAGCGACGCGGATCTGGCAACGGCGCTTGCCGATGAAACGGCCGATGTGCTCGGCCATATTCTTTTATTCGCGAATCGCAACGGCCTCGATCTGCCCGCTGCCATCGAGCGCAAGTGGCTCTTCCGTCCCCACGAATGATGGGTGCCAGCAGGAATAATAATGAGGGCAGGGGCTTTAAGCCTTGGTGCCACCGACAGTAATCTGATCCATGCGCAGATGCGGCTGGCCGACGCCGACCGGAACCCATTGGCCCGCCTTGCCGCAATTGCCGATGCCGGTATCGAGCTTCATGTCGTTGCCTATCATGGTGACGCGCTTCATGGCATCCGGTCCATTGCCGATCAGCATGGCGCCCTTGATCGGCGCGCCGATCTTGCCGTTCTCGATGAGATAGGCCTCGGTGCAGCCAAAGACGAACTTGCCAGAGGTGATATCGACCTGACCGCCACCGAAGGAGACGGCATAGATACCCTTCTTCACCGACGCGATGATTTCTTCCGGCGTCTTGTCTCCGCCGAGCATGTAGGTGTTGGTCATGCGTGGCATCGGCGTATGGGCATAGCCTTGACGGCGACCATTGCCGGTCGCCTTCATGCCCATCAGCCGCGCATTCTGCCGGTCCTGCATATAGCCGACCAGCTTGCCGTTCTCGATCAGTACGTTGTAGGCCGAAGGCGTGCCTTCGTCGTCGACGGTGATGGAGCCGCGGCGGTTCTCGATCGTGCCGTCATCGACGACGGTGACGCCGGGTGCGGCCACCATCTGACCCAAAAGACCGGCGAAGGCCGAGGTCTTCTTGCGGTTGAAATCGCCTTCCAGCCCGTGGCCGACGGCCTCATGCAGCATGACGCCCGGCCAGCCGGAGCCGAGCACGACATCCATCGTGCCGGCGGGTGCCTCGATCGCCTCGAGATTGACAAGAGCCTGCCGAAGGGCCTCGTCGGCGCCATAGTGCCAATTGTCCTCCGTCACGAAATCGCCGAAGCCGATGCGCCCACCGGTGCCGAAGGAGCCGGCTTCTTGGCGGTCGCCGTCGCCGACGATCACGGAAATGTTGACACGCGTCATCGGCCTGACATCGCGCACGCGATGACCGTCGGCACGAAGAATGTCGACCACCTGCCAGCTCGCGGCGATGGATGCGGTCACTTGGCGGACCTTGTCATTCTTGTCGCGCAGATAGCTGTCGATCCGCTGCAGCAGCTTCGCCTTCTCCTCGAAGCTCGGCGTGCCGATCGGGTTCTCGTCGCCATAGAGCACCTTGTTGGTACGCTGGGGCGCAGCTGCATAGGAGCCGGCATAGCCCGACGTCACCGCGCGCACCGCATCGGCGGCGCGTTTCAGCGCGGCTTCGGAGAGATCACCTGCATGAGCATAGCCCACCGCTTCGCCGGCAACGGCACGAAGGCCGAAGCCCTGCTCGGTGTTGAAGCTGCCGCCCTTCATCCGACCATTGTCGAATGTCAGCGATTCGGCCTGGACATGCTCGACGAAGAGCTCGCCGTCGTCGGCGCCTGCGAGTGCCTGGGCAACGATGCCGCGCAGCTTGGCTTCATCGGCATCGAAAAGGGTAAGGAGATCGGTATTCATGGATCAGGTGCTCCGTTCAGAGCCGATGTAGGCTTCGCATCGCGCAAGAGCAAGGCCCATCCGATCAGGGAAGGGCGTCATAGCCTTCCGCAAAGCCCTTCAAGTCCACAGGGATGCCGATGCCTTCTTCCGGTGACTGGAAGACGATGAAGGTTGCAGTCGCGCCGCTGCGCAGCGTCTTCAGCAATTCGTCTTCGAGCACGACTTCGGCATAGCAGCCATCGGAGAAGCAGCGCACGAAATAGGCGCGGCCGATATCCTTACCGTCGATATTGAGGCCGAGCCCGTTCGGCAGCAGTACGCCGAGCGGCGCCAGTACGCGCAGGATTTTCGACTTGCGGTCGGCCGTCTTCAGCACGACGACGGAAAGACCGATTTCCGGACGATCTTCGGCGATCACGTTCTGCATCAGCGCGCATTGCTCGGCCGAAGCACCGGCCGGTTTGTCGCAGACGACGGACCATGCGCCATGGCTGGAACGGACCGTGCCCGGCGGTTGCGGAACCTGGCTTGTCGGAACCTGCTGCGTATGTGGCTGCGGCTGGCCTTGCTGCTGGGGTTGCAACTGTTGGGTCTGCTGCGCCGGCGGCTGAGTCTGCTGTGCCTGTTGCGCCCATACAGGTGTGGCGACTGCGGCAGCGATGCTGCCGGTAACAAGCAAAAGCCGGGCGAGGGAACGAAAACCCATGGAAACCTCTAGATTCGAATCAGTGCCGCTATTGTTGAAGCCCACGCTGGCAAATGAAAAGCCCCGGCTGCTGGATTCCAACCGACTACGGCGGAAATACGACGTCTACTCCATTTTGTCCCGGCGGCGCCATGGACCGCGATGCAATTTTTCGTATGATGATGAAATGCTTGCCATGTCCGGGACAAGCATGGGGGGATATTCGCGCAAAAATGCCGCACTAACAAATGTCTTGAGTTGTTGCGGAGCACCCCAAACTGTGGTTTGAAGCGCAATGGATTGTAGGGATACTGCGTTTGAGGAAGATCTGGGATCAAACGCTGGAGGGAGAGACATCGTGATGAAAAGAGCTTACGCGGCTCTGGCGGCTATGATCTGTCTGTTTTTTGCGACAGGTAGCTACGCCGATCAGCCGAGACCTTGGGAAACCGGTATGCAGCAGGCGGCAACCGGCAACATGCATCAAATCCGCTGGTTTGAGGCATACACGCTTTGGTTTATCATTCCGATCACGCTGCTTGTTCTGGTCCTCCTTGTGGTGGTCATGGTCAAGTTCCGGGCGTCCAAGAACCCGGTTCCGTCCAAGACGAGCCATAACACGCTGATCGAGGTCATCTGGACCATCGGACCGGTCCTCATTCTTCTCTTCCTGGCTATTCCTTCCTTCAATCTTCTCACCGACCAGCTGACGTTCCCAGAGAAGATAGACGTCACCGTCAAGGCGACGGCGACGCAGTGGCAGTGGAATTATGAGTATGAGGGCAGCGGCGCGACGCCGGTCGCCTTCGATTCCTTCATGCTGAAGGAGCAGGACCGCACTGCCGCCGGTAAGGACGACAAGTCGAAATATCCGCGGCTTCTCGCTGTCGACAATGAATTGGTCGTGCCTGTCGGCAAGAATGTGCGTGTCCTCGTCACCGCTGCGCCGACCGACGTCATTCATTCCTTCGCCATGCCCGCCTTCGGTGTCAGGATCGACGCCATTCCGGGCCGCCTGAACGAAACCTGGTTCAATGCCGACCGTGAAGGTCTCTATTACGGACAGTGTTCCGAGCTCTGCGGCAAGGATCACTCTTTCATGCCGATCGCCATCCGCGTCGTCTCCGATGATCAGTACAAGCAGTGGCTGGCCGCTGCGGCAACCGATGTCGGCAAGGCGAACAAGGCTCTGATGGCCGCCGTCGACCAACCGACGACCGTCAAGGTCGCCGAAAACACGGCGAAGTAAGAGGGGATAGGAACAATGGCTGGATCTACGGCACACGACGATCACTCGCACGATCTTCACGACGCTCACGCGCATGATGATCATCACGCTCATAAGCAATCTTTCGCCGACCGTTGGCTGTTTTCGACGAATCACAAGGACATCGGCACGCTCTATCTGATCTTCGCGATCTTTGCGGGCGTAATCGGCTTCCTCCTGTCGGTCGCCATCCGCATGGAATTGCAGGAGCCCGGCATCCAGATCTTCAGCGGTCTGGCGTCGATGGTCTACGGCTTTTCGGGCGATGCCGCCATCGATGGCGGCAAGCAGATGTACAACGTCTTCGTCACCGCCCACGCGCTGATCATGATCTTCTTCATGGTCATGCCGGCGATGATCGGCGGTTTTGCCAACTGGATGGTGCCGATCATGATCGGTGCGCCTGATATGGCCTTCCCGCGCCTGAACAACATTTCGTTCTGGCTTCTCGTCCCGGCCTTCTTGCTGCTCATCCTCTCCATGTTCGTTGAAGGCCCTGCTGGTGCCTATGGCGCGGGCGGCGGCTGGACGATGTATGCACCCCTGTCGGGCACGGTCGGCCATCCTGGCCCGGCGATCGATCTGGTGATCTTCGCGCTGCACATCGCAGGCGCGTCGTCGATCCTTGGCGCGATCAACTTCATCACGACCATCCTGAACATGCGCGCTCCTGGCATGACGCTGCACAAGATGCCGCTCTTTGCCTGGTCGGTTCTGATCACCGCGTTCCTGCTGCTGCTGTCGCTGCCGGTTCTGGCAGGCGCCATCACCATGCTGCTGACGGACCGCAATTTCGGCACGACGTTCTTCTCGCCGGAAGGCGGCGGCGATCCGCTGCTTTACCAGCACCTCTTCTGGTTCTTCGGCCATCCGGAAGTCTACATCCTGATCCTGCCCGGCTTCGGCATGATCAGCCACATCATCTCGACCTTCTCGCGCAAGCCGATCTTCGGCTATCTCGGCATGGCCTACGCCATGGTCGCGATCGGCGCTGTCGGCTTCGTCGTCTGGGCGCACCACATGTACGTGACCGGCCTCTCGCTCGATACGCAGCGCTACTTCGTGTTTGCGACGATGGTCATCGCTGTCCCGACAGGCGTGAAAATCTTCTCCTGGATCGCGACGATGTGGGGTGGCTCCATCGACTTCCGCACGCCGATGATCTGGGCGCTCGGCTTCATCTTCCTGTTCACGCTCGGTGGTGTCACCGGCGTCCAGCTTGCCAATGCCGGTCTCGACCGCGAATTGCACGCGACCTATTTCGTGGTGGCACACTTCCATTACGTTCTGTCGCTCGGAGCCGTCTTCGCCATCTTCGCCGCCTGGTACTACTGGTTCCCGAAGATGACCGGCTACATGTACAATGAGCGGATCGGCAACTGGCACTTCTGGATCACCTTCATCGGTGTGAACATGGTGTTCTTCCCGCAGCACTTCCTGGGCCGTGCGGGCATGCCGCGCCGTTACATCGACTATCCGGATGCCTATGCCGGCTGGAACTTCGTTTCCTCCATCGGCTCCTATGTCGCAGCCGTAGGCCTTTGCTTCTTCTTCTGGGGCGTTATAGATGCATTCATGAAGAAGCGCGTTGCAGGCGATAATCCCTGGGGCGAGGGCGCGACCACGCTGGAATGGCAGCTGTCGTCGCCGCCGCCGCACCACCAGTGGGAAGAGCTGCCGCGCATCAAGTAGGCTCATTTCCGGACGCCGCGCCAAGCGGCGTCCGGCTCAACGGATAATTGGAAGAACGAATGACGGTCATCGACAATCACGAAGCGCTCGCGAAGCAAGCCGAAACCGGCTTGTCGGAAGCGAGTGCGCGCGATTATTTCGAGCTTCTGAAGCCGCGCGTGATGTCGCTGGTCGTCTTCACGGCCTTCACCGGCCTCGTGCTGGCGCCCGGTCACATCAATCCGGTCCTTGGCTTCATCGCCATCCTCTGCATTGCCGTCGGTGCTGGTGCATCCGGCGCCTTGAACATGTGGTATGACGCCGATATCGATGCCGTCATGAGCCGCACTGCGCGCCGGCCGATACCGTCTGGCCGCATCCGCCCGTCGGAAGCCCTGGCCTTCGGCCTTGTGCTGTCGGGCTTCTCGGTGACGATCCTCGGCCTGGCGATCAACTGGCTTTCCGCCGGCATTCTCGCCTTCACCATCTTTTTCTACGCCGTCGTCTACACGATGTGGCTGAAGCGCTCGACGCCGCAGAACATCGTCATCGGCGGTGCAGCCGGTGCATTTCCGCCCGTCATCGGCTGGGCGTGCGTGACCGGCACCGTGCCGGTCGAAAGCATCGTTCTGTTCCTCATCATCTTCCTCTGGACGCCGGCCCATTTCTGGGCGCTGGCGCTCTTCAAGATGGGTGACTACGAGGCAGTCGGCGTACCGATGCTGCCGAATGTCTCGGGCATTCCGACGACCAAGAACCAGATTGTCGTCTACGCCGTGCTGACCGCCTTCGTCGGCGTCGTGCCGGCCTTCATGGGCTTTGCGAGCCTCGGCTATGGCGTCGTCGCCGCCGTGCTCGGCGCAATCTTCGTGCACTGTTCCATCGCCGTCTGGCGCATGGCCGATGGCGACGTGAAGATGGTGCCGGCAAAGAAACTCTTCGGCTTTTCTATTTTTTATCTCTTTGCGATCTTTTCCGCGCTGCTGATCGACCGGCTTGTTGCCGTGCTGATATCCGGCGGTGCTGGGGGCTGGCTATGATCGAACTCGTCAAGCTGACCGAAGCGCAGAAGAAATCGCGGCGAGGGCGCAACATTGCGCTCGGCCTTGTACTTGCCGGTCTGGTGGTCCTGTTCTACGCGATCACCATCATCAAGGTCGGTTCCGGACACGTTTGAGGAGGCGTCATGGAGGGGGAGGTTACAAAAGACACGAGAAGCGGCACCCGCAACAACGGGATGATCGTTGCCATGTGCCTGAGCTTCGTCGTCGGCATGAGCGCCATGTGCGCCGCCGCCGTGCCGCTCTATCGCATGTTCTGCCAGGTGACGGGCTATAACGGCACCACGCAGCGCGTCGAGCAGGTCTCGAACGTCATCCTCGACAAGCAGATCCAGGTTTCCTTCGACGCCAATGTCGCGCCGGGCCTGCCATGGGATTTCAAGCCGCTGCAGAAATCCGTGAGCCCGAAGATCGGCGAGACGGTCGAGGTCAAGTTCCAGATCGAGAACAAGTCGGACAAGATGGAGCGCGGCCAGGCGATCTTCAACGTCACGCCGCTGGAAGCCGGGGTCTATTTCAACAAGGTCCAGTGCTTCTGCTTCAACGAGACGGATCTCGCGCCCGGCGAAAAGCGCGAGATGTCGGTGGTTTTCTACGTCGATCCCGAGATCACCAAGGCTGTGGAAACCAAGACGATCAACGCGCTGACATTGTCCTATACATACTACCCACGGGAAGGCGCAAAGCCCGTGGCATCCAACGACGCCGCAGTGCAGCCGGTGGAAAAGAAACTTTGATGGAGAGTGCTTTTCGGTTTGACCGAAAGCAATATGGGAAAAATTATTCGGGGATTGCTGATATGGCCGAGGCGCATCAGAGAAAACACGACTATCACATTATCGATCCCAGCCCGTGGCCGATCATTGCGGCCTTTGGGGCCTTCGTGATCACCTTCGGCGGTGTCTGCTTCATGCGCTACCTGAACGGCGGCACGCTGCATCTGCTCGGGCTCAATTTCGCACAGCCCTGGCTGTTCTTCATCGGCCTTGCTGTGATCCTCTACGTCATGTACGGCTGGTGGACAGACACGATCAAGGAAGCGCATGGGGGGGCGCATACCCGCGTCGTCTCGCTGCATCTGCGCTACGGCATGATCATGTTCATCGCCTCCGAGGTGATGTTCTTCGTCGCCTGGTTCTGGGCCTATTTCGATGTGAGCCTGTTCCCGAACGAGGCCATCCAGGCATCGCGCACGGCCTTCCTTGGCGGCCAGTTCCCGCCGAAGGGCCTTGAGGTTCTCGATCCCTGGCACCTGCCGATCTACAACACCATCATCCTGCTTCTGTCAGGAACCACGGTCACCTGGGCGCACCACGCGTTGCTGCATGGCGACCGCAAGGGTCTGATTCAGGGCCTGACCCTGACAGTGCTGCTCGGTGCGCTGTTCTCCTGCGTTCAGGCCTATGAGTATGCGCATGCACCCTTCGCGTTCAAAAACTCGATTTATGGTGCGACCTTCTTCATGGCGACAGGCTTCCATGGCTTCCACGTGCTGATCGGAACGATCTTCCTGCTGGTCTGCCTCGTCCGCGCCATCCGGGGCGATTTCACGCCGAAGCAGCATTTCGGCTTCGAGGCAGCGGCCTGGTACTGGCACTTCGTCGACGTCGTCTGGCTGTTCCTGTTCTTCTGCATCTACATCTGGGGCAGCTGGGGCGCGCCGGTTGCGGCCGGCTGATCGGTATCGATCTTTGGAAAACAAAAGGCGGGCGCTCGGCGTCCGCCTTTTGTTTTGTGTGCTCAATCCCCTGAGATAATTCTCTCGAACGCAGTGGGATGGGCCGGGCCTCTGGCAAACAATTGCCGGATTTCCTCGGCGCAAGCCTTGGGGCTTTTCACCGACGTATCGACTTCCAGATCGTAGATGCCAGGCTGATGAACATGATCCTGCCAGGCTATAACAGGCGCAGGGATGGGCATGTCGCGTTCGACAGCAACATAGGTGCCCCGTCGCTCCGGCCCTTCCGCCAGCCGCCGCTGCATCACGATATCGAGCGGGCAGCGCACGCCGACGAACAAGACCGGCAACCCGGTCAGCAGCTGGGCACAATCGGCAAGGATGCCGAGCGATTGCGAATAGCTGTCGTGATGACCAAACTCGGCGACCACATTCAACCCCATACGGCTATGTGCGGCGATCGAGGCATAGAGTGCGGCATAAAAGCGCGTAACAAGCGGTTCGAGATCGGGCCGCTCGCCGCCGGGGCGCAAGCCGATACCCGGACGGTAACGGGGAGGCGTGATATGTCGCACATAGGCGTCGACACCAAGATTGACCCACACGCCCTCGAAATCAGCCTGTATCGCCTCGACGATGCTGCTCTTTCCGGACCGCGGCGCACCGTTGAGAATGACGATCTGGCCAAGTGGCCGGTCTTTGCTGAGGATCATGAATCCAATTCCTTCCGCATGCATTCCAGACTAACGACATGGGTATCCAAGCTTTTCGATTGGACGGATGCGCACATCGCGGTTACTGATAATGACAGGGGCGAGATCAATAGGTTCGCCCGCAAATGGCAAGACCGATCGAGACAGAACTTTGAGCTCAGAGCAAGACAAGACGCCGGACGAGGCATCCCATAGCGACAGCGCTCTCTTTGCGCCAGTCGATCCGTTCAAGGTCGGCATCCAGGGATGTTGCCCCCGTTGCGGCCAAGGCAAGCTCTTCAATGGATTATTGTCGCTGAAGCCGCGCTGTGCCGCCTGCAATCTGGATTATGACTTCGCCGACGCCGGCGACGGCCCGGCTGTTTTCGTCATCCTGATCGTCGGTTTCATCGTCATCGGCCTGGTTCTGTGGATGCAGATCAATTATGCGCCGCCGGTGTGGGTCTATATCGTGCTGTTTGCGCCGCTGACGATCATCCTTTCGCTTCTGTCCTTGCGTTGGTGCAAGGGCATCCTGATCGCTCTGCAATATCGCAACAATGCCGCTGAAGGGCGCGTCCATCGTGACTGAGTCCGCGGTGCCCGTCCGTCGCGCCAATCCTCTGTGGCAGATCGGCAAGGCGCTGCTCCTGCTTGTTGCGTTCGTTATCCTGGTCGGGCTCGGCACCTGGCAGGTCGAGCGGCTTCAATGGAAGGAAGGCTTGCTGGCTGACATCGCCGCCCGCAAGGATGCACCGGCCGTGCCGGTGTCGGCGATCGAGACTATGGCGGCATCCGGTGGCGACATCGAATATCGCGTTGTCACGGCCAAAGGCCATTACCTCAATGACAAGGAACGGCATTTCCTTGCGACCTATGACGGCGATCCCGGCTATCACATCTACACGCCGCTGCAGCTCGACGATGGCCGCTACATCTTCGTCAACAGAGGCTTCGTGCCCACCGACGCGAAGGACCCCGAGAAGCGCCAGCAGGGTGAATTGACCGGGGAGCAGACGGTTACCGGACTTGCCCGTGCCAAACTAATCGACAGGCCCGACGGCATGCCGGACAACGATCTCGGCAAGAATATCTTCTTCTGGAAGGATCTGGACGTCATGGCGTCTAGCGTCGGCCTGCCGAAGGACAAGGTGCTGCCTTTCTTCATCGATGCCGACAAGACGCCCAATCCGGCGGGCCTTCCCATTGGCGGTGTCACCATCATCGATCTGCCGAACAACCACCTGCAATATGCGGTGACCTGGTATGGGCTGGCGGTGGCATTGGCTGCCATCGTTGCGATCTCCTGGTGGCGCAAACGCCATCCGGACGCGCCTTCACAATAGAGACATGCAATAGAATAGCTTCATTTCGATGGAATATTCGGCTAGAGCATGATCCCAAAAAGTGCGCAGTGGTTTTTCGATAAAGTCATGCGGACTCAATGGAGCAGGCGGCAGCGCAGCCCTATCTATGGCTGAGCCACTGTCGCGCATTTCGGAAGAGACATGAACATAGCCGTTTCCAAACCTGACCTGACCATCCGGCTCTGCGGGCCGCGCGGCTTCTGTGCCGGCGTCGACCGCGCCATCCAGATCGTCGTTTTGGCGCTAAAGGCCTATGGCGCGCCGGTTTATGTCCGCCACGAAATCGTGCACAATCGCTATGTCGTCGAGGGGCTGGAGGCCAAGGGCGCCATCTTCGTCGAGGAACTGGATGAAATCCCGGCCGAACATCGCGCCCAGCCCGTCGTCTTCTCCGCCCACGGCGTGCCGAAATCCGTGCCGGCCGACGCCGATGCGCGCAATCTCTTCTATCTCGACGCCACCTGTCCGCTGGTCTCCAAGGTGCACAAGCAGGCCATGCGCCACAATCGCCTCGGCCGCCATGTCGTCCTGATCGGCCACGCCGGCCACCCGGAAGTGATCGGCACCATGGGCCAGCTGCCCGAGGGTACCGTGTCGCTGATCGAGACGGTGGAGGATGCCGACGTCTACGAGCCGGTCGATCCCGACAATCTCGGTTTCGTCACGCAGACGACGCTCTCGGTTGACGATACCGCCGGCGTCATTGCAAGGTTGCAGGAGCGCTTCCCCAATCTCACGGCGCCGGCGGCCGACTCGATCTGCTATGCCACCACCAACCGCCAGGAAGTGGTGAAGGAGGCAGCTCCCGGCTGCGATCTTTTCATCGTCGTCGGTGCTCCGAATTCGTCCAATTCCAAGCGTCTCGTCGAAGTGGCGCTCCGCGCAGGGGCGAAGAAATCCGTTCTCGTCCAGCGCGCCTCGGAAATCGACTGGGACAATATCGGCGATATCGAGACGGTCGGCCTCTCGGCTGGTGCATCTGCGCCAGAAGTCATCGTCAACGAGATCATCGAAGCGTTCCGCGCCCGCTATAATGCCGTGGTGGAACTCGCTGAAACTGTGAAGGAAACCGAGAATTTCCTCGTCAATCGCGAGCTTCGCAGTATAGAGCTGACGACGGCGGATATGGCGTTCGTCAACGGAGAATAAGAGGGCCACCTCGTCCTTCGAGGCCTTGCCGCCTGCGCTCACGCTGCATCGGCAAAGCACCTCAGGATGAGGTGGAGTGAGTTTCGCCGCAAGACGCCTAGATTAGCCCTCATGGTGAGGAAGCCCCGCTGAGCTCGCCGAAGGGGGCCGTCTCGAACCACGAGGGCGGGTGGTTACGGCGCATGCATGTATCAAGGGAATAATTCGTGGCCGTTTATACCGATATTACCGAAGACGATTTGAAGTGGTTCCTGACGGAATATGATGTCGGCGAGTTGCTCTCCTACAAAGGCATTGCCGAAGGCGTCGAGAATTCGAACTTCCTGCTGCATACGAGCCGCGATCCGCTGATCCTGACGCTTTACGAAAAGCGTGTCGACAAGGGCGATCTGCCGTTCTTCCTGGGGTTGATGCAGCATCTGGCAAGCCGTGGCTTGTCCTGCCCGCTGCCCTTGCCGCGCCGCGACGGCGCCTTGCTCGGTCATCTTTCCGGCCGCCCTGCCGCCCTGATCTCCTTTCTCGAAGGCATGTGGCTGCGCAAGCCGGAGGCGCATCATTGCCGCGAAGTCGGCAAGGCGCTGGCCGCCATGCACATCGCCGGTGAGGGTTTTGACATCCGACGTCCGAACGCCTTGTCGCTTGCTGGCTGGCAGACGCTTTGGGAAAAGTCCGCGGCGCGTGCCGACGAAGTCGAGGCTGGCCTGCAGGATGAGATCCGCAGCGAGCTCGATTTCCTCGGAAAACATTGGCCGAAGGATCTGCGCGAGGGTGTCATCCATGCTGATCTTTTCCCGGACAATGTCTTCTTCTTGGGTGACACGCTGTCCGGCCTGATCGACTTCTATTTTGCCTGCAACGATCAGCTCGCCTACGACGTCGCGATCTGCCTCAATGCCTGGTGTTTCGAGAAGGATCACGCCTACAACATCACCAAGGGCATGGCACTGCTCGAAGGCTATCAGAGCGTGCGGCCGCTGAGTGCAGCCGAAATCGCCGCATTGCCAACGCTTGCGCGCGGCTCGGCGCTGCGCTTCTTCCTGACGCGTCTCTACGATTGGCTGACGACGCCGGCCGGCGCGATGGTCACCAAGAAGGACCCGATCGAATATCTGCGCAAGCTGCGCTTCCACCGCCAGATCGCCTCTGCGGCCGAATATGGGCTGAAGGCATGAAGCACGTCGATATTTTTACCGACGGCGCCTGTTCCGGCAATCCCGGTCCCGGCGGCTGGGGCGCGGTGCTTCGTTACGGCGAGGTGGAAAAGGAACTCTCCGGCGGCGAGGCCGATACGACCAACAACCGCATGGAGCTGATGGCGGCGATCTCGGCGCTGTCGGCCCTGAAGAGCCCTTGCGAAGTCGATCTCTACACCGACAGCGTCTACGTCAAGGACGGCATCACCAAGTGGATTTTTGGCTGGAAGAAAAACGGCTGGAAGACCGCGGACAAGAAGCCGGTGAAGAATGCCGAGCTGTGGCAGGCACTGGACGAGGCCTATAACAGGCACAAGGTGACGCTGCATTGGGTCAAGGGCCATGCCGGGCATCCCGAAAACGAGCGGGCCGACGAGCTGGCGCGCAAGGGGATGGAGCCGTTTAAGAAGAGGTAGAGGTGGCGAGGCTGGCGCGGGATGATGAGCTTTTTGGTCGTACGTGCTCACGGCCACGATCTTGCGCTGCGATCGTTCATTGCGATGACCGCTGATTTTCCCCTATTTCCGAGTTCGTCCAAACACTTTTCATGCGTCATCATTCGAAATTTCGCGCATAGCTAATGACTTCGCGAAGGATACTGGTGTGTTAACAGCAACGTCGAGCCAATGTATCACGTTATAGTATCGATAGTTATCGCCTTTCGTATAAGTTTTTAGGATGTCGATATTTCGTTTTTTAGTGAGACTAAGTGTAGCCTTTAATGCCGCAGCTTTCCGAACTCCTGTGGCCTGTAAATTCATAAAGTTGAGGATATTGGAATTTGACAACTCCGAAAATTGTTTGTTAGTCATTCCTTCTATTATGGCAGCAAGTATCTCAGATGATAAATTCAGAGATAGAACATCGGCGATGCGATCCTTGCCAATTTTCAATATTGCTCTTGCTGCACGTTTCTCTTCTTCAGAGTCGAAGTGCAGCAGGCCTCGCTTAGAGTAATTTTTTCGTTCCGCAAAATCAGCAATTCGTTGCGCATCTTCCCACGCGCCGTGTCGCTCTAGATATTCTATTGCCTCAACAAGAAAGAATGGCTGATCACGATCTATAATACGCCGAACAAGATCGACGGCTGAAGCGTTTGCGTGCTTGCAAACAATTGAAAGAACGCGCCTGCATATTTCCTTCCGAATCTGCGGGGACTGCGCCTCAATGCGAACAAGGATATCATTCTCAGCGCCGATTTTTTGACGGAAATTCTCCATCCTTGTATTAAATTCTGTACTGAAAACATCATCAAGATTTCGCTCGATTTCCGAAAACAGCTCTTTGTAGTGCTTCTCATACAGCGCGTAGTTGGCCTCAAATTCATAAACTGAAGCTTCTTTAGTCAGTTCTTCAAGATCTTTGCGGGATTTTTGCATAAAATGGTCACGCTCAAATTTCTCATAAAATTCGTCGCCTTCAGTTGTCGTTTGTCCCATTAATAGACCGAGACCCCGAGGTGACCGGGTCGTGCGGACGAGGATTTTCTTGGCATCCTCAAGGGTAAAAACTCTACCGTCGCGTTGTAGCAACTTGAGGGCCTCATATCTTGTCTCCGGCGAATTATCAGCAATAAGCTCGGCGGCGAGCTTCCCGGAAATTTGTCCTCGGCTGAAAAGAATTCTGAGTGCATGCCTTCTTATGTCCGCTGAGCGATGAGAAAGGCAGACTTCAAGGCGTTCGCTTCTGATTTGGGAGGGGTGGCCAAATAGGGTGTTCAAAACCCGTGTGGGTATAGTCGATACGGCGTGCTTTTCAATCAGATCGAACGCATCATCTAAGTTATTCTTAGAGATGATAATTATTGCGGCCAATATTGCTCGCTCACTTACGCTGGAATTGACCGATGTGAAGAGCGGTTCCAGAAATTTTAAATCTTCAGGGTCTCCGCAATACTCAAGATACTCAATTGTCGCGTTCTTTATATCGTCTGCGTCACTATCAAGCCAATATTGAAGGAGGTGCTCTCGGCCTAGCGGAAGCCCCTCCACCTTCAACGGAAACCTGCCTTTCGTAAAGCATTTGATAAGCGGGGCTCTTAGTGCATCATCACGGATTAGCGTTTGCCATGCGAGTTCGCCCTCCGGACCGTCTTGGCTTTGAAAAAGCCATCCCCAAAGTGGGACATTTTCCGAGCCAAGATGTGCAACTCCTGAAGTTACTAGCCCCGAGATTTCGCCCCTCGTTAATGTATATTGGCTTTGTTCGGCGTAGATGAGATTGGCATCATGGGGGCCCAAGGTATCAGTATCGTTACCTCCTCGCCTGACGGCGGCGCCCAAAAGCCTCAATCGTGCAATGTCCGCCGCCGAAACTGTGTTGGTTGGATCATTACGAGACAATATTTCCCGTAGAAATGACGCAGCTTCTTCAACAAATAAATGTGTTTCGTGATCCTCTAGAGCCACACCCTTGGTTACAGTGGTTTCACCCTTGGCCCCTGCTTCAGTTTTCTCTTCGTTAGCACGTTCAGACAGTATCATGCGCTGAACGTAATTAACTAGCAGTGATCTAAATTTCACCTCGAAGTCCGGAACGTCGCGAAATTCCTGAAATAATATTTTCTTTTCGTCGATCACTGCTTTTTTGAACTGCAAGACTTTCGTCAACTCCTTTCCGGGGTCCTGCATTCGACCCTCTTCGGGTACTTTGAATAATAGAGAAATCTCAGGCGTACCGGTTTTGGCTCGGCGTTCAACCGATCGTTGGAATTCTTCCTCAAATCCTGACGAATATGGATGGGTTTCATCGCCTGGAGGCGATCCCCACCGTTGCCACATCATGCCGACAAAATACTCACACTGATCCAAGTCTTGATTTATGACCGATTGCGCGCGTCCAAAACGCGATACGGTGTCTTCCCAGCCAACTAACTCGATCTGAACATTCCAGAAATCGGCGTGATTGCGGTTTATCTCTTGGGTAACACGCGATGCCGCTGTTCTTTCTGGACTTAGATCGCCCGGAGAGCCCAAAAAAACTTTGACAATCTTTCGATACATACTTCACCCCGACTCATCTCTCCTAATTTTGAAAGAGAACTACGATACGCACAACCTTAGGCAGAAGTAATCCACCAATAGGACGGCGAACCACTTTGAATGATTTTAAACCGGTACAATCGTACGCTACTTCCTAACTGATCAGACTGTAACTCGTGCTGAAATTGGACTTGTATTGTGTGTCATGTCCCCGGGGTAGTGGACGAGGGAATCTGGACCTTAGTCAGATTTAGGCCGGAAGCAGTCATGGCGATCGAAAGCCCCAAATATCATCACCACTCCCATCTTGCCCCATCCCCCTTTCCCTCTATGCTGCCCCCGACACCCAGGGAGCCTGACTTATGATCCTGCATTGCGTTTTTCTCCGGCTCAAATCCGCCATGATACAGGAAGAGAAGAAGGCGCTCTTCGAATCCGTCGCCGCCTTGCAGAAGGTCATTCCCGGCATTATCGACGTCAAGCATGGGCCGAATGTCTCACCCGAAGGCCTGCATGGTGGCTTCGCGGATGGGTTTGTTGTCACCTTCGAGAGCGTCGAGGCGCGCGATGCCTATCTGGTGCATCCCGGTCACGTCGCCGTCGGTGAACGGATTGTTTCGTCCGCGGATGGCGGTCTGGCAGGCCTGATGGTCTTCGATTTCAATCTTTAGGCGCGATGCCCTCCGACAAGCCATGCAGACCGCCCGGAAACGAGCAGGCTGATGAGCCGGTGCGCGGCGGTTATGCCAGGATGTGATCGAGTGCGCTTCTCACGCGCGGCCTTTCTTGTGCGGGCAGTGGCAGGATCGGCCGTGGCGGATCGATCCTGCAAAGATCGAGCGCTTCCGCAATCGCGTACATCACACGGAAGCTGCCGAACTCCTTGAACAGGCTCCAGAGCGGCTGAAACTTCTGATCGAGCCGTTCGGCTTCGGCGGTGTCGCCGGCTTGGGCCGCCCTTGTGAGCGCCAGCGCTTCGGCGGGTAGCAGGCCCGCGACGACGCTGTACCAGGCGTCGGAGCCGGCCAGCAACCCGGCCGCCGCTCCCCAATCGCCGCTATAGCCAATGGAGAAGCCCTTAGGCGTTTCCGTGCGCAAAAGTGCTATTTCCCCCTTGAAATCGCTTCCTTGCGGCAGAGGCATCTTCACCGCCGCGATATTTGCCACTCTCGCTAACCGCGCAATCAGCGCGTGGCTGAATGTGAATTTCGTCGTGCCGGGATTGTTGTAGATGCAGAGCGGCAGGTCGCCGGCCTCCGCGACGGCAGCGAAGTGCTGGTAAACCTCTTCCTCCAGGAGCGGCGTATAGGACATGGGAGCCAGCAGTAGTCCATCTGCACCGGCCGCGTTGGCGTCACGCGCCAATGCCTGTGCCTCGTCGGTTCGCAGCGCTCCAACCCCGACGATGACCGGGATTTTGCCGCCGACGCTGGCTGTTGCCGCTTGGACGGCACGTCGGCGCTCGTCGCGTGAAAGAAAAGCGTAGCCGCCCGTGCTGCCGAGCAACCCGATTGAATCTGCGCCGGCATGACGGATGCGCTCGAGCAGGCGCGTGAGCGCTGCAATATCCACGTGCCCGGAAGCGTCGGCCGGGGTAATTGGAAAAGCCGAAAGACCAGTAAAGAGCGTCACGATTGTCTTCCTTCTCTGTTAGGCTCCGGATAATGGCGAGGATCGAAAGCCGGCTGTCCCGAAAAGCAGGGGCCGAATTCGCCTATGGCTAACATCGCGCGACCGCCGATGATAGCCATAGGCCTTCGATCCGAGCGTCGCATTTTTTCAAGGCGATCCATGCCAACACCTGCCCGGGAATATGCCGCAAAAATCATACCCCACTCAGCAGCTTGGTGGCGATCATCCACATGGTAAGGGCGATAAGCGTTTCCAGAATGCGCCAGGAGGAGGGTTTCGCGAAGATCGGCCTCAGCCACCTCGCACCGAAGCCGAGTGAGAAGAAGAACAGGAAAGAGCCTGTCATGGCACCCGCCGCAAATGAGACCTCGTGTCCCGGAAACCGGGTCGAGATCGTGCCAAGCAGCGCGACCGTGTCGAGATAGACATGCGGGTTGAGCCAGGTGAGCGCCAGACACATGGCAAGCGTCTCCCGAAAGCTCGACGATTTCGCCTCTCCGGCAGCCAGCACCGCGGACGAACGAAGGGCGGAATAGAGGCTCTTGGCCCCATACCAGATGAGGAAGGCAGCTCCCGCATAGCGCATCACCGGATCGAGCCAGGGCAGCAGGGCGGAAATCTGGCGGAAGCTCGTCACCCCGAGGACGATGAGCGCAGCATCCGAGAGCGCACATGCAAGGCAGACTGCGAACACATGCTCGTTGCGAAGACCCTGACGCAAGACGAAAGCGTTTTGCGCGCCGATCGCGACAATCAGGCTGAGCCCCATCATCAGGCCCGTCATATAGATCGAAAAATTCATGCTTGCCGGAATGCTCCAAAACCAATGAGCATTTCTGGTATCGACATAAGCGGATTTAGGCTAATTAATGTTGCTAATCTCGATTAAGAAAAACTAATCCATGCTCGATTATTCCGCTCTCCGTGCCGTCTCTACGGTTGTCCAGACAGGTAGCTTCGAAAAAGCGGCGGCCATTCTCAATGTTACGCCCTCGGCCGTCTCTCAGCGGGTGAAGCAGCTCGAAGAACGCCTCGGCATCGTCCTGATCGTCAGGGGCAGCCCCTGCACCGCGACGGAGAAGGGTGAATGGCTCTGCCGTCATATGGAGAATGTCGGCATGCTCGAAGACGAGCTGTTCGGCCGTCTGCCGGCGCTGGTCGATCCCGGCGAGCCCAAGCAAAGGGTCACGCTTCACATTGCCACCAATGCCGACAGTCTCGGGACATGGTTCGTGGATGCCATGTCTGGTTTTGCCAAGCGCTCTCCTTATCTGCTGAATATCGCCATCGACGACCAGGATCATACCGCCGAATGGCTGCAGCGTGGGCGGGTGATTGCAGCCGTCACCGGCCTGGAAAAGCCGATCCAGGGTTGCCGGCGCATATCTCTCGGCTCGCTTCGCTACCATGCGACGGCGAGCCCCGATTTCATCGCCCGCCATTTTGCACAGGGCGTGACCCCGGAAGCGATCATGAATGCGCCGGCCTTGACCTTCAATCAGAAGGACAGGCTTCAAAGCCGGTGGATACGCCAGACATTCGGAGAGGACTTCGCCCATCCGAGCCACTGGCTGCCTTCGACACAAGGGTTTGTCGATGCCAGCCTTTCAGGCATGGGGTGGGGGATGAACCCTATCCAGCTGGTTCGGGAGCATCTGGAGGCCGGGCGCCTGGTCGAGCTGATCCCCGGTACGCCGTTGGACATTCCATTATATTGGCAAGTGAACCGTCTCGCGGCCGATCGACTGGGTGAATTGACACGCGAGATCACCGCGACAGCCAAATACTATCTGTCAACGTGAGCTATGCTTCGAGCCGAACACGTTGCCATTCGCCCCGCAATCTGGAATGCAATGTTCGCGAATCGGTGCCTTGCCCCGCTGCCCTTTCCCTCTATGCTGCTCCCGATTTCCAGGGAGGCTAACTTATGATCCTGCATTGCGTTTTCCTTCGGCTCAAATCCGCCATGACACAGGACGAGAAGAGAGCTCTCTTCGACTCGGTGGTCGCACTGCAGAAGGTCATTCCCGGCATTGTCGATGTGAAACACGGGCCGAATGTCTCGCCGGAGGGCCTGCATGGTGGCTTCGCCGATGGATTTGTCGTCACCTTCGAGAGTGCTGAGGCGCGCGATGCCTATCTGGTGCATCCAGATCATGTTGCCGTCGGCGAGCGGATCGTTTCTTCCACGGACGGCGGTCTGGCTGGCCTGATGGTATTCGACTTCAATCTCTAGAGCCATTCCAGGAAAAGTGCGCAGCGGTTTTCCGTCCGGAATTGCGTGAAAACAAAGAGATAGAGCGGTTCAGAGATTCTGTGAAAAGCTGAACCGCTCTAATGACTGCCAGGAGCCGGTCGCAGAGGGTATATCCGCGACCGGCTCCGGTCGATTAGCTCGACTTGGCCATAGCTGCGGAAAGCTGGTCAACGTTATAACGGAACATTTTTTCGTAAGTCGAAGCCGGTCCGTTGGACTTGGAGAGGGCCTCGACATAGAGCTCGCCGCCGGGCTCGGCGCCGGTTGCCTTGGCGACCTGCTTGACGAGGCGGGGATCGTTCGAGTTTTCGAAGAAATAAGTCTTCACATGCTCGGTCTTGATCTGCTCGATCAGCTTGGCGACGTTGGCGGCCGAAGCTTCCGTTTCCGTGGAGACGCCGAGCGGCGACAGGAAGCTGACCTTGTATTCGCGGCTGAAATAGCCGAAGGCGTCGTGGCTGGTCAGCACCTTGCGGCGATCATCCGGGATCTTGTCGAATTTGCCGTGCGCATAGGTGTCGAGCTCGGTCAGGACCTTCGTATAGCGTTCGGCATTGGCCTTGAAATCGGCGGCGTCGGCCGGATCGGCCGCGGACAAAGCCTTTTCGATATTGGCGACCCAGATTTTCACATTGACCGGGCTGTTCCACACATGCGGATCGGTAACCGTCTTGCCGTCGTCGACCATGGTGCGGGTGTTGATGCCCTCGGAAGCGACAACAGGCGTTCCCTTGTAGCCGGAGGCGCTGATGAGGCGGTCCATCCAGCCTTCGAGACCCTCGCCACTGACGAAGACGACCTTGGCGGCGTTCAGCGTCTTGGCATCTGCCGGGGACGGCTCGAATTCATGGGGGTCGCCGTTCGGGCCGACGAGGCTCGATACCTTCACATGATCGCCGCCGACATGCTTGACGACATCGGCAAGCACGGTGAAGGACGCGACGACGTTGAGCGTCTCGGCGGAGGCTGGTGCGGCGACGCCAAAGGCGACGAAGGCCGTTGCTGCCGCAGAGAGAAGCAGTCTCTTTTTGTTCATGCGAGTCTCCTTGTTCGGATTAGCCCCGGAGATGGGGACGGGGGAAGAACCGCCGGGCAAGGCCCGAGGGTGCGAAAAGAATGGAGAAACCGTAGATCAGGCTGGCCGTGATGATGATGGTCGGGCCTGAGGCGAATTCGAGATGGTAGGAGGCGATGAGACCGATATAGCCTGAAGCCGTCGCCGTACCGGTGGCGATTGCCATCATGGCGGGCAGGCTGCGCGACCAGAGCTGCGCCACAGCCGCCGGCAGCATCATCAGGCCGACGGCCATCAAGGTGCCAAGCGCCTGGAAGCTTGCCACCAGATTGAGTACGACGAGCAGCAGGAACAGGAAGTGATAGAGCGGCCCGCGCCCGCCGACGGCGCGCAGGAAACCCGGATCGAAGCATTCCATGACGAGCGGCCGGTAGATGATGGCGAGCGCAAGCAGCGTCACCGTGGTGATCGCACCGATCTGGTAGAGGGCAGGCGCATCGATTGCGAGAATGGTGCCGAAGAGCACATGCAGCAGATCGATGTTGGAGCCGCGCAACGACACGATGAGAACGCCGAGCGCCAGCGAGGTCAGGTAGAAGCTGGCAAAGCTCGCATCCTCCTGCAGCACGGTCGTGCGGCTGACGAGGCCGGAAAGCAGCGCCACCGAAAGGCCGGCAATGAGGCCGCCAAGCCCCATCGCGGTCAGCGACAGCGAACCAGCGATAAGATAGCCAATGGCAGCGCCGGGCAGAACTGCATGGCTCATGGCATCGCCCATCAGGCTCATGCGCCTGAGCATCAGGAAGACGCCGATTGGTCCCGAGCCGAGGCCGAGGCAGACACAGGCGATCAGCGCGCGCCGCATGAAACCATAATCCGCAAAGGGCGCGAGGAAGATATCGTAGACGGTCATTCGGCCGGCTCCCGCTTCGCGAGGCCGTCTTCATCATGCTGTTCTTCCGGCAGGCATGTCTCGGCCTCCTCATCCCAGCGCTCGGCCATGGCGCGCGCTTTGATGAGATTGGCGGGGCTCATGATATCCTGCGTCTTGCCCCACCCCACGAGTTCGCGGGCGATAAGCAGCGTTTCGGGGAAATAGCTGCGTACCTGCTCGAAATCGTGCAGGACGGCGATGACGGTGCGTCCCTGCTGGTTCCACTGCAGCACGAGGTCAAGCAGGTCGCGCGTCGTGCGCTGGTCGATGGCGGTGAAAGGTTCGTCGAGCAGGATGACGCGGGCGTCCTGCAGTAGCAACCTTGCGAAGAGCACGCGCTGGAACTGCCCGGCCGAAAGCGCGCCGATATGCCTGTTCTCGAAGCCGGAGAGGCCGACGATGGAAAGCGCCTCGCGTGCCCGCTCGCCGTCCTCGCGCGAAAAACGGCCGAAGGCGCCGGCATTTTTCCAGACGCCGAGCATGACCGTGTCGGCGACGGAAATCGGAAAGCGTCTGACGATATCGGCTGCTTGCGGCAGATAGCCGAAATCGTTGCGCGTCAGCACGCCACGATCGATCGATCCTTCGGCTGGCCGCAATTCGCCGACGATCGCCTTGAGCAGCGTGGACTTGCCGGCACCATTCGGCCCCGCAATCGCCGTCAGACTGCCGGCGGCAAAGCCGCCCGAGATATGGTGCACGGCCGGATGACGCTCATAGGTGACGGTGAGATTGTTGAGGTGGACGATATCGCTCATGCCAGCGCCACCGCCCAGCCGATCGCCGCCCAGAGCATCGCTATGCCAATGGCCACATAGGCAAGGCGCATCAGAGCCGAGCGCCCCATGAGGGACGACGCAAAGGGATCACGGTCAAAGGGCATTCCGGGGCCTTCAATTATGTAATAACATTACACGCAGTAGCCGATGAAATGCGGCGAAAAAGAGGCGGATGATGCGTTGCCGGGAATTTGCGGTGAACAAGGCTGGAATATTTAACGGTAACATCGCGGGCACCTTCTCGCCATGGTGCTCTCGACAGTTCTATCTTCACGCAACATCGAGCGCAAAGTTTACGGGACGGGTAGGAGAGTGCGTCATGAAGCTAAGGCTTGAGCTGTTTGTCGCGGATGTGGCGGCATCGATAGAATTCTATCGACGGGCACTAAACTTCAAGGTGGTTGGCGAGACAAGTGAGCAATACACGATGCTTTCGAATGGCGAGGCTGTCATCTCCGTCAACAAACGGGAGGTACTCGGACCTGACCATCCACTTCGAGTTGCGAATGGCGAACGACCGGGCCTCGGTGTCGAAATCGTGCTGAGCGTTGAGGACTTGGAAGCTTCCTATGACGCCGCCAGAGGCTGCGGCCGTCCGGTATCGGAGCTTGCGCTGCAGCCATGGGGGCTACGCGATTTCCGTATCGCGGATCCGGATGGCTATTATATCCGCGTAACTAGCAGGCAAAGGGAATAAGGAGAGGGCTTGAGAGGGCCTTCCGCAACTGGGTGAAAGGCTGGGTGCAAAGCGAGCCCAGCCTTTCATGATCTATCAAATCTTAAAGCTGCTCGATCATCGCAGCCGCACCCGAAACCGTCGCCTGGCCTGGGCTTTCCTCGATATTGAGCGTTTTCACCACGCCGTCTTCCACCAACATGGAATAGCGCTTGGAGCGGATACCAAGGCCGCCGGCAGAGAGATCGACATCGAGGCCGAGCGCCTTGGTGAAGGCGCCGTCCCAGTCGGCGAGGAAATGGATCTTGCCCATGCCGCCCGATGATTGTGCCCAGGCGCCCATGACGTGCCAGTCGTTGATGGAGACGACGGCGATGTCATCGATGCCCTTGCCGAGAATGGTGTCGCGGTTTTCGAGAAAGCCCGGCAGGTGATTGAGCGAACAGGTGGGCGTAAACGCGCCGGGCACGGCGAAGAGCACGACGCGCTTGCCGGCAAACAGCTGCTCGGTGCTGATCTCGACCGGGCCGTCGGCGGTCTTTTCCTTGAAGGTGGCGGCAGGCAGCTTGTCACCGATGGCGATAGTCATGGCTCTCTCCTTGGGTCGTGGTGTCGGGCGCTCGAACGGCGGCCGATGGCATGATGAAGACGGTTGGCGAACTATAGATCCGGCCTATTCGAGCGCAAGGGTGGTTTCCATCGCCCGATCGCCATCGACGATCAGAATGCCCCAGTCCTTGCCTTTCGCATCATAATCCTTCGGCAGTTTGCCGATCACTATATCGGTCGAGAAGGTAGTCCCGTCCCGCTTTGCATTCGCTTGCTGAAAGAACACATAGCCCGACGGACCCGTGACGTAGATGTCTGGCACGTTCCCGCTCGGCTCCGGCAGTGTCAGCTGCAGCGAAAGGCTCTTGGTGTCGGAGGAGATTTTATGACTCTGCACGGTGAAATCCGGGGAGGGAGGCTGCGGTAGCACGGCCTTCGCCGCATCGAGCAAAGCCAGCTCATGCGAAGTCGGCTGTTCGTTTGCCGGCAGCGGCAGCGAAAGATCGGCCTGGAAGGGAATGCAGATATCCTTGCAGAGGCCAATGAAAGCCGTCAGTTCAAGCTTTGCGGGCGCCTTGCCGGTGATGCGAAGATCGAGCGGGAACGTGACCGGCGCATCGTAGCCGATTTCCCTGATGGGGCCGACGCTGATCGGCTTCGGTATCGGGTAGCCGGTTTTCTCCACGGCTATGCCGCTGCCAGCTGCCGGCGTTATTTGCGGCGGAATTCCGCCCTGGCCTGGCTCGCGCCAATAGGTGATCCAACCCGGCTCCGGTTCGATCTGCAAGGCGGCGCGGATATGCCCCTCTGTGTCCGGCGCCAGTGCGATCAGACGCATTCTGCCGCCCTGATTGTCTATCCACTCGCTCGTTGCGGCATGGGCCGCTGCGGCGCTGAAAAAGAGGGTGGCGAGAAGCGCCGACAGGCGGGCAGTCGTACTTATTTCGATCATGGAACAAGGATTTAGCGGATTGGGTCGCCGGGAGCCAGCACGGCCTAAGAGGTAAATGATCATTTTCAGTTGATTGATTTATGACATTGCCCCATCTTGATATGAGGCGGTGCAGTTGCGGACTGCGGTCAGGAGGCACGATGTCCCTATCGACGCTGAAGAATAGACGCGAAAGAGGTTTTCTCGACGGTCAGTTCCTGATCGCCATGCCTGGTATGGAGGATCGGAACTTTCATCGGACTGTGGTTTATATCTGCGCTCATTCCGATGCCGGTGCCATGGGCTTCGTCATCAACCGGGCTCAGAAGCTGACATTCACCGACGTCCTTCTGCATCTCGAAATGATCAAGGACGACGATGCCATCGTGCTTCCGCAGATGGCGCGCGATTTCCCCATCCAGACCGGTGGTCCTGTCGAAAGCGGCCGTGGTTTCGTTTTGCATTCCGATGACTACATCAGCGACAGCAGCATCCCCGTCAGCGATGACATCAGCCTGACTGCGACGCTCGACATCGTCAGGGCCATTTCCAAGGGGAGCGGTCCGAAGCGCGCGACCATGCTGCTCGGCTATGCCGGCTGGGGCGCCGGCCAGCTCGAAGCGGAGATCGGCAATAATGGCTGGCTGAATTGCCCCGCAAACGAGGAGTTGATTTTCGACCGCAGCCTCGACAACAAGTATGATCGTGCGCTGGCTCTGATGGGCATCAATCCCGCGATGCTATCGCTGCAAGCGGGCCATAGCTGAGCCGATATACGTTATTTGGGAACGAAATAGCGCGCATGGCGTTGTCCTGACAGAGCGATGGCAATGTCGCTGTCGCAGCCAAGGAGGCGTCAGACATGAGCAGCACGACCGACAAGGTGTCCGGCAAGGTGAACGAAATCGCCGGCAAGGCCAAGCAGATGGCCGGCAAGGCAACCAACGACAAGGAAATGCGCGCAAAGGGCACTGCCCAGGAAGCCAAGGGCAAGGTACAGACCGCCGTTGGCAAGGCCAAGGATAAGGTCAAGGGCGCGGTCGACCGGATGTGAACGGCTGCTGTTTTGTCAGTCCATGGTCGCTGCTCCGTCTGAATTGACGTCGAAGTGGCGATGTTGGGAGGAAGAGCCTGTTACGGAAACGTGGCAGGCTCTTTAATATTGAACGTGGGGCAATCATCCTTTGCGAGGGGGTATGCGGCTTTTCACCTGCGACCATTGCGGCCAGCCAGTGCATTTCGACAACAGGCAATGTATCCGCTGCGGACATCAGCTCGGCTTCGCCCCGGATCGCTTGGTGATATACGCCTTGGAAGCTGAAAATGATGCGAGTTGGCATCCGGTTTCCGAACCGACACGGCAGGTTCGTTTCTGCGCCAATGCCGAACTCGATATCTGTAATTGGCTCATCGATGCGGATGATCAGCAATCTTATTGCGTTGCCTGCCGCCATAATCGAATGGTGCCGAACACCGATACAGAGCAGGGCATAGATCGTTGGCGCCGCATCGGACAGGCGCAACGGCATCTGTTTTATTCTCTGTTGCGCTGGAACCTGCCGCATCCCGACCGGGCGGAGGACCCGCAAGGCGGGCTGGTATTCGATTTCCTTGAGGACGAAGTGCAGGGTGGCAGGGTTGTCCCGGCCATGACCGGCCACGAGGAGGGACTGATCGCCATCCGCGCGGCCGAGGCCGACGATGTGACGCGCGAACAGGCGCGCACCTCGATGAACGAGCCCTATCGCACTTTGCTCGGCCACTTCCGCCACGAGACCGGCCATTTCATCTGGAACAAGCTTGTGCGCGATCGCGGGCAGTTCGATACATTTCGCGTCGTCTTCGGCGACGAGCGGGTGGACTACGGCGCCGCACTTCAGGCTCATTACGACAATGGCCCGGCTGCAAACTGGCAGGACAGCTTCATTAGCGCCTATGCCAGCGCGCATCCGTGGGAGGATTTCGCCGAGTGCTTCGCGCACTATCTCCACATTGTCGACACGCTGGAAACGGCACGGTCATTCGGCCTGGCAATCGATCCGCTTCGCTATCACGACATGGCTGCAGAGGTGGACTTCAATCCCTATAAGGCAGAAAGCGCCGAGCAGCTCGTCAGCGCATGGATCCCTTTGAGCGTAGCGATCAATTCCATCCAGCGCAGCATGGGGCAGCCGGATTCCTATCCTTTCATTCTCTCGCCGCCGGTGGTCGCGAAGCTCGACTACATAAGGGAAGTAATTGACGGTCGGTGATCATTACCCTCCCCCTTGAGGGGGAGGGTCGGAGCAACGCTCTGGGGTGGGGTGATTTCCGAGCGGAGTCACCCCCACCCGCGCGTTCCGCGCGACCTCCCCCTCAGGGGGAGGTGGATCTTGTTGTTAGGCGCGCTTCGTCAGCGGAAAGCGTTCTTTCAACAGACGGATCACCGAATCCGACCCCATCGGCGGCCCGAAGATAAAGCTCTGGCCGTAGCTGCAGCCGATCTTGGCGAGCTCCAGCGCGTCCTCTTCCGATTCGATGCCCTCGGCAACGACGCGCATGTTGAGTTCGCGCGCCATGGAAATGACCGAGCGCAGCAGGACCGCCTTCTTGTCGCTATCGTCGCGGACCATGGCCTTGTCGAGCTTGATCGTATCGAAGGGGAAGCGGGTGAGATAGGCGAGCGAAGAATAGCCTGTACCGAAATCGTCCAGCGCCAAGCCGATGCCGGCATCTCGCAGCTTGTCGAGCACGAGGCGGGCCTGTTCCGGATTCTCCATCACCTGCGATTCCGTCAGCTCCAGCTTGATGCGGTGCGGATCGCAATGGGTCTTGGCAAGCAGGGCGCGGATATCGTCATAAAGCTCGTTGTTGAGCAACTGCACGCTGGAAAGATTGATGGAGACGAACAGCGGCAGGTCACCGGTCTGTCGTTGCCACGCCTTCAGATCGTTCGTCGCCTGCTCCAGTGCGAACATGCCGAGCGGGCCGATGATGTCGGAGGCTTCGGCGATCGGAATGAATTCCGATGGCGGAATATTGCCGCGCTTCGGGTGCTCCCACCGCATCAGCGCCTCGAAGCCTGCAACCTCTGCATCCTCAAGCCGAACGATCGGCTGATAGACGAGCGAGAGTTCCTTGCGTTCGACGGCACGGCGCAGATCGGTTTCGAGCTGCAGCCGGTCGGTGCCGAAGCTGCGGAACGCCGGCTGGAAGGGCTCGACGCGATTGCCGCCGGCGCGCTTGGCGCGGTACATGGCAAGCTCCGCATCGCTCAGCATACCCGCCGCATTTTCCTGCTGGTCGACCCACGATGTCAGACCTACGGACGCGGTCAGAATGATCTCGCGATTGGCGAAATTGATCGGCACCATGATCGCCTTGCTGATCGCATCGGCGAAGTCCGCGACCTTGGCGGGATCGCGTTCGGAAACGAGGATAAGGCCGAACTGGTCGCCCGAAAGACGCGCCAGCGTATCCTGCGGCTTCATCAGGCGGCGAAGACGCCTCGTCAAAGCGATGAGAATATTGTCTCCCGCCGCGAAGCCGAGCGTATCATTGACGAGCTTGTAGCGGTCGATGTCGATGACCATCACCGTCGGCCGCAATTGATTTCCATCGGAAGCCAGTGTGAGAACGGCCTGCAGACGATCGAGGAAGACCTGGCGGTTCGGCAATCCTGTCAGATTGTCGTGCACGGCATCATGTAGCAGCCGCTCGACCGAATTCTTCTGCTCGGTGATGTCGACGATCGTGCCGACGCAGCGAATGATCTCGCCGTTGGAGCCGAGCACCGGTCGGGCGCGGATCGACAGCCAGTGGAAATGACCATCTTCAGCACGAATACGGAATTCGTGATTGAGCCGGCCGCGTCGATGCTCCAAGAGCACGTCGAGCGTCGCTCGGAAGCGGTCGCGATCGTCTGGATGCAGCCGCGGCAGCCAGTTGCGCGCAGCTCCATGCATGGTGCCGGGCGAAAGGCCGAGCTTCATCGAGATATCGGGCGTCGTCACGACACGGTCGCGCGCCACGTCCCAATCCCAGACGGTGTCGCCGGAGCCTGTCAGCGCCAGGGATTGTCGTTCCAGATCGGAGAACAGACCTTGCTGGAAAGCGCCGCCAGCAAAGGCGTGCTGCATGACGGTGAAGCCGATCAGCAGGACGATGAGCACGAGGCCGCCGCCGAGCGCCGGCTGGATGATGTCGTTGTCGAGCTTGCCCATGACCGTCATCCAGGCCCCGAACAGCCAGACGAGGATCAGTGCCCAGGCGGGCACGAGCAAGATCGCGCGGTCATACCGGCTGAAGCCGAGATAGATGATGAGCAGCAGGCCGGCCGTTGCCGTCAGCGCCAGCGATAGTCGCGCAATGCCGGCTGCAATCGACGGATCGTAGATCGCAACGCCGAAGAGCAGGGCGAGACCGAGCACCCAGGCAAGCGTCACATAGCCGAGATGCGCATGCCAGCGATTGAGGTTGAGATAGGTGAACAGGAAGATCACCAGGCTCGACGCGAGCGCCACCTCGGCACAGGCGCGCCATATTCGCTGGTCGCTTGATGTTATGCTGATGAGCTTGCCGAGGAAGCCGAAGTCGACGCAGATATAGCCGAGTACCGCCCAGGCAAGCGCTGCCGTCGCCGGCAGCATCGAGGTTCCCTTGACCACGAAAAGGATCGTCAGGAACACCGCCAGCAGGCCGGCAATGCCGAGCACGATGCCACGATAGAGCGTGAAGGCGTTGACCGTATCTTTGTAGGCGTTCGGTTCCCAAAGATAGAGCTGCGGCAGGTTCGGCGACGAAAGCTCGGCAACGAAGGTGACGACGGCACCGGGGTTCAGCGTGATGCGGAAAACATCGGCCTCGTCACTCGGCTGTCGATCGAGCGCGAAACCTTCGCTCGGCGTGATCGCGACGATGCGCTGCGAGCCGAGATCGGGCCAGAAGACCTTCGAATTCACCAAGCGGAAATGCGGGGCGACGATGACACGCTCAAGCTGCTCTTCGGAAACGTTGGCGAGTGCGAACACTGCCCAGTCGCCCTGATGGTTCGGCGAGGTGGAGCGGACTTCGATGCGGCGGCGGATGCCATCGGCACCGGCGGCCGTTGAGACCTGAAAGGCCTCGCCCTGGTTGGTGTAGATTTCCGTCGTCGCCGTCAGGTCGAGGGCGGTATCGTCGCGTGAAATCTTAACGGGCTCGGCTGCGTTCGCCAATCCGGCGATCAGGAACAGCATTGCGGCCGCGAGCGTTGCGATCAGTGCGGACAGCCGCCGGGCCATCGGCCACGTCTGCATCACTCCGGCGATCATCGCTGGTCGAAGCTTCGGTTCGGGTTGGTATCGGATGCCAACCTTGAAAACATCACATGGTCGCGCCACTGACCGTTGATTTTAAGATAACCGCGCAAATGACCTTCCCGCTGGAAACCGGCTTTTTCTAAAAGCCGCATGCTACGCTCGTTATCCGGAATACAGGCTGCTTCAATTCGGTGCAACTCAAGTCCGGAAAAGATATAGGGTATAACCAACTGAAGTGCGGCGAACATATGGCCCTGACCGGAGTAGCGCTCGCCCATCCAATATCCGATCATGCAGCTCTGCGCAGCACCACGGCGAATATAGCCGATCGTGATGCCGCCAACCAGCGTCATGTTTTCCCTGAGGAAAATGAAGAGCGGTATCGCCTGTCCGGAGCTGTACTCCTGCTTTCCGCGGATGATGCGCGCCCGATAAGCGCCCTCGGTCAGCTCGTCATGCCGCCAGGTCGGTTCCCACGGTTCGAGAAAGCGCCGGCTTTCCGCCCTAAGCTTGTGCCACTGATTGAAATCGGAATAGCGCGGCAGACGCAGCAAATAATTGTCGTTTTCGAGTTCAACCGCGTCCGGATGACGTGAGAGAAACCGAAAGACAGATTTTTGCATGCCGCCAAGCACTCCCCCGAGAATTGAACCCATAGGCCCGCGGCGTGCCCTTAGCCGCTTGCGCTTCTGGAGGCAGGTGCCGGCGACGACAGCGAGGTGACGATGTCCTCCATCGGTGCGAGCTGCTCCAGCGGCCCGATCGCAGAAAGCGTCGGTACTGTATCGAAGAACAGCCGGCCGGCAAGATCCGTCAGGCGTTCGATCGTGATGCCTTCCAGGCGCTCCAGCATCTCCTGGTTCGGAATGGGGCGGCCATAAAGCATCATCTGTCGGGCGACCTGGCCGGCGCGAGCGGCAGGGCTTTCCTGGCCCATCAGCAACTGCGCGCGGATCTGGGCGCGGGCGCGCTCGATTTCCTGCTGCTGGATGTCATGGGATGACTTGTGAAGTTCGTTCACGATAACGGGCAGCAGCTCCGGTAGGTTCTCGCCGCCGGTTGCGGCATGGATGCCGAAAATGCCGGTATCGGAGAAGCCCCAATGGAAGGCGTAGACCGAATAACAGAGACCTCGGAACTCGCGCACTTCTTGGAAGAGGCGCGAGGACATGCCTCCGCCGAGGATATTGGCGAGGATCTGCGAACAGTAGAAATCGCGGGTGTGATAGGCGCGACCCTCGAAGCCGAGCAGGATCTGCGCGTCCATCAGGTCGCGTGTTTCCCGGATGTTGCCGCCGATATAGCGGGCAGGTTCGATAACGGGCGGTGCGGACGGTTTGGTCGGCAGGCTGGAGAAGCGCTCCTCGACCTGCCGCACGAAGCTTTCATGATCGACCGCACCGGCCGCTACGACGAACATGCGGTCGGTCGTATAGTTGCGGCTGAGATAATGGCGGATCTGCTCCGGCGAGAAGGAGACGACGGTCTCCGGCGTGCCGAGAATGGCGCGCCCGAGCGTCTGGCCGCGATAGGCGACTTCGGAAAACTTGTCGAAGACGACATCGTCGGGCGTGTCGTTCGCGGCATTGATTTCCTGCAGGATGACCTGCTTTTCGCGCGCCAGTTCTTCCTCGTCGAAAGCGGATTCCGTCAGAATATCGGCCAGAATATCGACGGCGAGCGGCACGTGGTCCTTCAGTACGCGAGCATAGTAGGACGTGGTTTCAGTCGAGGTGGCCGCGTTGACTTCGCCACCGACATTCTCGATTTCCTCGGCGATCTGCCGGGCCGAGCGCCGTGCCGTGCCCTTGAATGCCATATGCTCGAGCAGATGCGCGATACCGTGTTCTGCTTCAGTTTCGTTACGCGAACCCGACTTGATCCAAACGCCGAGTGCCACGCTTTCGAGGTGTGGCATCGATTGGGTCGCTACTGTCAGCCCGGACGCTAGCCGGGTGCACTCCACTGTCATCGCTTGTCTTTCCGCGTCTGTTATTCGCCGGTCCGGGTATGCTTGCCGATAAAGCTTTCAACGGCTTTAAGTTCCGGATCGAGAATGTCGAAACGCTCCTCCCTGGTCATCAGACCAGCAAGCCACGTCGGAAGCGCCGGGTCAATACCGGATGCGGATTTTACTGCGGCGGGGAATTTTGCCGGGTGTGCGGTCGCAAGCGTTACCATCGGGCTCGTCGGACGCTCGTTCTTTTCCGCAATGAAGACGCCGATCGCCGTGTGCGGATCGAGCAGATAGCCTGTATCGGCAAGGGTTTTGCGGATTGTTTCGGCCACCTGCTTCTCGCTGGCGCGGCCGGCGCGGAAGTCCTTCTTGATGAGCTTCAGGGCCTCTTCGCTGATCGAAAACCCGTTCGACTGCTTCAGGCTTTCCATGGCGGCGCGCACCTTGGAGGCATCGCGGCCATTGGCCTCGAACAGCAGGCGTTCGAAGTTGGAGGAGATCTGGATATCCATCGACGGCGAGGTGGTCGCCTTGACCGAGCGCATCTCGTAACGGCCGGTCTTCAGCATGCGCGCAAGGATATCGTTTTCGTTGGTAGCGATGATAAGGCGCTCGATCGGCAGGCCCATGCGCTTGGCGACGTAGCCGGCGAAAATATCGCCGAAATTGCCTGTCGGTACGGTGAAGGAGATTTTCCGGTCCGGGCCGCCGAGCGCGACAGCGGTGGTGAAATAATAGACCACCTGCGCCATGATTCGCGCCCAGTTGATGGAGTTGACGCCGGAAAGCTTGACCTTGTCGCGGAAGGCGGCGTCGTTGAACATGGCTTTGACGAGATTCTGGCAATCGTCGAAATTGCCCTTGATCGCCAGCGCATGAACGTTCGCCGCCGTCGACGTGGTCATCTGCCGCTGCTGCACCGGCGAGACCTTTTCATGCGGAAAGAGGATGAAGATGTCGGTGCGTTCGCGGCCGGCAAAGGCGTCGATAGCTGCGCCGCCGGTATCGCCTGAGGTGGCGCCGACGATGGTGGCGCGCTGGCCGCGCTTTTCCAGCGCATAGTCCATCAGTCTCGCCAGCAGCTGCATGGCGACATCCTTGAAGGCGAGCGTCGTGCCGTGGAAGAGCTCCATGACGAAGCTGTTCGGCCCGGTCTGGACGAGCGGCGCGACCGCCGGATGCCGGAAGGTGGCATAGGCATCGTCAATCATGCCGCGGAAGACATCGGCTGGGATCTCGCCATTGGTAAAGGGAGATAGGACGGCGAAAGCGACATCCTGATAGCTCTTGCCGCGAAAGCCGCGGATTTCCTTTTTCGTCAGGACAGGCCATTCACGGGGAACATAAAGCCCGCCATCACGAGCAAGGCCGGCCAGGAGGGCGTCGCAGAAGCCAAGGGCAGGGGCTTCTCCCCGCGTTGAAATGTAGTCCACGGTCTAGAATTCCTTTGGTCGCAAAATTGCCTGAGTGATCGATTGAGAGGGTAGTGGAACGAAGCGACGGCGGCCGGTCTTTTTGCGTCGGATCAGCCGCGTGGTTTTCGCGTTTGCGCAAGGCGCGTCGGATCAGCGCCGGGCGGAGGCTGTTTGTGGCAATCTGTCGATCTCGAAAAGTGAGCCAAAACGGTGTCTACCCAATCGATTTTTCGCTGCGTCGCTGGTATAGACCATCGCCAAGTGTCATAAAAGGCCCGTTTGACAGGCTGCGGGTCGATAATGTGAAATATATGGAGAGGGTGGAATTATAGTGTTTGGCAAGGTTTCGCGTCGTCTTTTCTCCGCTTCGCTTCTGGCATTGCTGACGAGCTGCAGCACTCTTGGCATTGGCGGCAACAGTGAAAAACAGCCGGCAACGGATGTGACCGTTGCACCACAAGCCGGAGCTGCGACCGCCGCACCGACTGGCGGTCAGACCTATGTCGCCGGAAAGTGCCCGCAGGCTGTCATCCGCGATGAAGATTCGGTCTATCGCACCTACGCCAAGGGTGCCAAGGATGATGCTAACCAGCTGATCTATCAGGCTTCGCTGGCCCAGGCGACCCGTCAGTGCACCACGGACGGCACCAGCCTCGGCATTCACGTCGTGGCGCAGGGACGTCTGGTCGCAGGCCCGATGGGCAGCGCGGGCAAAGTAACCCTGCCGATCCATGTTGCCGTCATGGACAATGACAACGCGCTCTATAGCAAGACCATCATGTATACGGCGGAAATCCCGCCGGGCGAGACCACGACTCAATTCCTTTTCACCGATGACGACATTCAGGTTGCCGGCGGTTCCGGTGGCTTCACGATCGTCCAGATCGGCTTCGACCAAGGTCCGCAGAAGCCCGTTAAGGGCGCGAAGCCGGTGCGCAAGAAGCGTCACTAAGCTTTTGACCGCGACCCTCGCGTAGCGATGCGAGGGTCAGCGATGGGTTGAAAAGAAAAGGCCCCGCCAATCGGCGGGGCCTTTTCTTTTTGTCTGGATTCAATCCGTCCTAGAGGACGCCATCCCATTCGGCGAGCGCCATCACGACGCCGGGGAGATCAGCCATACGGCTGACGACGGTTTCGGCACCGGCATCGGTCAGCCTGTCGGCATGCGAAGGATAGCTGTGCGATGCGCCGGTGAAGCCGATGACGCGCATGCCGGCGGCGCGTGCCGCCTGGACGCCGTGAACCGAATCCTCGACGACGATCGCATTGGCCGGGCTCACATTCATCTGCTTGGCGCCGTGCAGGAAGATATCCGGCTTTGGCTTCACGCGGTCGGCGCCGAGATCCTTGGCGGAGTAGATATGCGGCGCAAACAGCTTGATGTAGCCGACCTTCGTCAGCATCATCTCGAGACGGGCGGAGCTGGAATTCGAGCAGATGCAGCGCGGCATAGGCAGTCGCGACAGTGCCTGCGGAACGCCTGGTATAGCCTGGACATCACTGGCAAGCTTCAGGTCGAGCAGCTTCTCGGATTTGTCGAGCAGCGATGCGGAAAGCGGGATGCTTGCCTCGCGCTCGACTTCGAACAGGATGTTGCGCCAGGTCATGCCGGCGAAACGCTCGCCCATTTCCTCGACACTGATTGGGTAGCCTGCATCGGTCAGCAGCTTCGATTCGACTTCGGCCGCTATGATTTCCGAATCGACCAGAACGCCGTCGCAGTCGAAGATGATGAGGTCGAAGCCATTGCTCATGAAATTGCTGCCTTTGATGTGGCTGGGTTCGGCACGCTCCAGGAAACCATTGGTGTTTCGGGACATGCTCTGAAAAATGACCGCCGGGCTTTACACGATATGTCGACAAAGCTCAACTAATTGGCGGGCATGGCTGCGCTGCAGTGAGCGAAAGGGTCGAAATGCGCAAAAGAGGTGATGGCCGTTGCTTGTCGCTCGACATCGGCCCTCGACATCGGATGGGCCCACCTTTAAGGATCGGCCATGGCCAAGGAGCGCGACGACACCATTGCCAGCCGCATCAGCCGGGTGCTTGCCGACCGCATCATCCGCGGCGAGATCGCGCCCGATGCGCGTCTGCGGCAGGATCACATTGCCGAGGAGTTCGGTACCAGCCATGTGCCCGTACGCGAGGCGTTCCGGCGGCTGGAAGCGCAGGGGCTGGCAATCAGCCTGCCGCGCCGCGGCGTACGCGTCGCCTCCTTCGATCTCAAGGAAGTCCGTGAGGTCGCTGACATGCGCGCAGCCCTCGAAGGCCTGGCGCTCAAGCACGCGGCCCCGCACCTGACCTCAGCCATTCTGGACGAGGCCGAACAAGCAACGCGCGACGGCGATGCCGCCGGCGACGTTCATGCCTGGGAGGAAGCGAATCGACGCTTCCACCGCCTGATTCTGGCGCCTTGCGGTATGGCGCGGCTGCTTGCCGCCATCGATGATCTGCATGCCGCCAGCGCACGCTTTCTCTTCTCTGCCTGGCAATCCGGTTGGGAGAAGCGCACGGATCACGACCATCGCGCCATTCTGGCGGCCTTACGTCAGGGCCGGGCCGATGAGGCGGCCGTGATCCTGCAGAAGCATGTGCAATGGATCGGCCGTGCCCCGGTTCGCACACCTTCCGGATCGACACGCGACGCCTTCGCAATCGTTGGCTGAAAATTATAGATAATTTTGAGGTGCCTGGCTGAACATGCGTTGAGGGCGCTGCTCTTTCGGAGTGTTGGACGCTCTGTCATTATGGCGTCTTGGTCGGCGTCCAGCTGCAGTTCGCTACGCCTCCTGGATTTTATTAGCCTTATTTTTCAACGTTATTTTGCACATGGTCGAAATATCGAGTGCTTGCCACTTGCCTGATTTCGCGATCTCTCTCATAAAATAGATGAGACTTAAAAATTATCTATAATTTTGAAAGGAGAGCCTATGTCCCTGTTGCAGCATCATGATGAAGTCGCTTTCGATCCGCTTCGTCTCGGCCAGCGTTCGCTTGTTACCAAGGCTGTGTTCGTTCTTGCGGGAACGCTGATCCTGGCGCTGGCTTCGCAAATCGCGGTGCCGATGGTGCCGGTGCCGATCACCATGCAGACATTCGCGATCACCATGATCGGTGCGCTTTACGGCTGGCGTCTGGGCGCGGTCACCGTTCTCGCCTGGCTGGGTGAAGCCGCGATCGGCTTTCCGGTGCTGGCCGGCGGGGCAGGCGGCGTTGCGCCGTTCATGGGGCCGACGGCGGGTTATCTGGCATCCTTCCCGATCATCGCCGCCCTTGTCGGCTGGCTTGCCGAGCGCGGCTGGAGCGGCAATCGCGTCGTGCGCAGTTTCCTTGCCCATCTCTCGGCCAACATTCTCTGCCTTGCGATCGGTGGCGCATGGCTTGCGGCGCTTATCGGTGCGGAAAAGGGTTGGCTGCTTGGCGTTGCGCCATTCATCCTCGGCGCCGTGCTCAAGTCGGCGCTTGCAGCTGCGGTGCTGAAGACCATCCAGGTCTATAGCGGCAAGGCGCGTCTGAATTGACCGTCAGGCTTCGCGCCCATCATCTGCTCTGCATGCTGACTTTCGTCGGTGAAGGCTATACCTCGGCCTTCACCGACAATTATCGCCGCATCGCCGAACGGCTGTCGGAAGGGGAGGAGATCAAACTGGTCTCCGGCCCCGACGATATCTGCGCGCCGCTCCTGAACGGGGAGGAGCCGCATTGCTTGAAGGCATCGGTCATCGAGCGGGATGCGGCTGCCCTTGCCGATATCGCGGCATTGTTGGGCGAGGAGATCGGCCCCGGAACCGTATTGGTGCCGGATGCCAGGCTGCTTTCCAAGCTCCGTCGGAATTTCGCCAGCGGTGAAATCCGTCACGCCTGCCTCGGCTGCGAATGGGGCGATCTTTGCAGCCGCATTGCTGACAGCAATTTCGGCGGTGTCCTGATCAAGGCAGCCTAGGGCAATTCCAGAAAAAGTGCTCAGCGGTTTTCCGTCCGGAATTGCGTGAAAACAAGGAGCTAGAGCGGTTCAGGGATTCCGTGAAAAGCTGAACCGCTCTAGGGTCCGACATCCGGTTCGGGTTGTGTGATGTCGTCACTCAACTCGAGCGGAAAAAGCGCCAGAAACCGGCGCTCGCCTTCGGGCGTGAAGAAGATCGAGCGGCTGTTTTCGGTGCGTCGCGCCCATCCCTTGTCGAGAAAATTCGAAAGCAGCGCCTTGCCAAGACTGCCGGCGAGATGCGCGCGTCTTTCGCTCCAGTCCAGGCACGAGCGGCAAAGTGGGCGACGGCTCGAACGCAATCCGGAGACATCGATGCCGATCGACCCCAAATGCTTCTCGCCCTCGGTCGTCAGGCTAAGCCCTTCGCCCATGGCCGAAATCGAACCACGTTCTATCAGGCTGTCGAGCATGCGCACGCCAAAGTCGCCGGCAAGGTGATCGTAGCAGATGCGCGCCTTGCGCAAAGCCGGTTCCTTCGGGCCGGGGCGATGACGCAGATGGCCGCGGCTTGCGGCAAAACCCATGATGCCCTCAAGCAGCTTGCCGACGCGATCGTCTGCCAGCGTGAAATAGCGATGGCGGCCCTGCTTGCGTTGCGCCAGCAGGCCGCCCGATTCGAGCTTGGAAAGATGAGCACTGGCGGTCTGCAGCGTCACGCCGGCCGCCGCCGCCAGTTCCGTTGCCGTCAACGCCCGGCCACCCATAAGCGCCGTCAAAATATTCGCTCGCGCGGGATCGCCGATCAGCGAGCCGATCTGTGCAATATCAGGACCTTCCTTCATACTTCGATCGTAACCGAACCATCTCCGTCCTGCAATGTGCGAAAACGTCTGCATCAGCAAAGGAGAAAGCCAATGATCACCTGTTTCATCCGCTATCAGATCGACCCGTTCAAGCAGGAAGCCTTCGCGGAATACGGCAAGGCGTGGGGCCAGATCATCCCGCGCAACGGCGCCGATCTCATCGGCTATTTCGCTCCACACGAGGGTTCGCTGACGACCGCCTATGGCGTCTACAACATCGACAACCTGGCCTCCTACGAGGCCTACCGCAAGAGCCTCGCCGCCGATCCGCTGGCGCAGGCCAACCTCGATTTTTCCCGCCGCGAGCGTTTCATCTTGCAGGAGGATCGTATTTTCCTGAGAAATATATCCCTGCCACATGCTCCGAGGATCTCGCCGTGATCGCAGTTATTTTCGAAGTCGTCCCGCATCCCGATGAACGTCAGCACTATCTCGACATCGCCGCAAGGCTGCGTTCCGAACTCGAAACGATCGACGGCTTCGTCTCCATCGAGCGTTTCGAGAGCCTTAGCCAACCGGGCAAGATTCTCTCTCTATCCTTCTGGCGCGACGAGGCAGCCGTTCGTGAATGGCGAAACCGCGAAGCGCACCGTGCCGCGCAGAAAGCGGGGCGGAAGACGGTCTTTGCTGACTATCGCCTGCGTGTCGCACAGGTGCTTCGCGATTACGGCATGACGGAGCGTGCCGAAGCGCCAAATGACAGCCACGCCGTACACGATATCTAGCGCTTTCAACGCGATAGCATTGTTCGGTGAGCCCCGCATTCCCGGCGGTTTCGTCGGGAATGCGGAAAATATGACGCCGCTTTAGCCTTTGGTAACCAAGTTAGGTAACCATAACACTCAGTTAAGAGCACCGAGTAAGTGTAACAGCGAGTATCAAATGGCGTCAGTTTTCCCGCTTGCCGACCTCAGGACATCAGCAGTTCCGGGGTCCTGGATCGACACGATCATCAAGGGCGATTGCGTGGCCGCTCTTGAGGCACTGCCCAATCAATCCGTCGACGTCATCTTCGCCGACCCGCCGTACAATCTCCAGCTTGGCGGCACGCTGCATCGTCCGGACCAGTCGCTGGTTGACGCCGTCGATGACGAGTGGGATCAGTTCGCCTCCTTCGAAGCCTATGATGCCTTCACCCGCGCCTGGCTGCTCGCCTGCCGCCGCGTCCTGAAGCCGACGGGCACGATCTGGGTCATTGGCTCCTATCACAACATCTTCCGCGTCGGCGCGACCCTGCAGGATTTGAACTTCTGGATCCTGAATGACATCGTCTGGCGCAAGACCAACCCGATGCCGAATTTCAAGGGCCGCCGCTTTCAGAACGCGCATGAGACGATGATCTGGGCAAGCCCGAACGCCAAGGCCAAGGGCTATACCTTCAACTACGACGCCATGAAGGCCGCCAACGACGACGTGCAGATGCGCTCGGACTGGCTGTTCCCGATCTGCAACGGCAATGAGCGGCTGAAGGGCGACGACGGCAAGAAGGTGCATCCGACGCAGAAGCCGGAAGCGCTGCTGGCCCGCGTGATCATGGCCTCGTCCAAGCCCGGCGACATCATTCTCGATCCCTTCTTCGGATCGGGCACGACGGGCGCCGTTGCCAAGCGTCTCGGCCGCCACTTCGTCGGCATCGAGCGCGAGCAGGATTATATTGACGCCGCAAGCGCCCGCATCGCTGCCGTCGAGCCGCTCGGCAAGGCGGAGCTGACCGTCATGACCGGCAAGAAGGCCGAAGTGCGCGTCGCCTTCAATACGCTCATCGAAAGCGGCCTCATCAAGCCCGGCCAGGTGCTGACGGATGCCAAGCGCCGCTATAGCGCCATCGTGCGTGCCGACGGCACGGTCGCTTCCGGCGGCGAGGCTGGCTCCATTCATCGCCTTGGCGCTAAGGTCCAGGGCCTTGATGCCTGCAACGGATGGATGTTCTGGCATATCGACGACGGCCGTTCCCTGCGTCCGATCGACGAACTCAGAGCCATCATCCGCAGCGATCTGGCAAAGGTTGAGTAGTCTCAGCTGCTAAACGGGTTCGGTTTCAAAGCCGCCCCACGGCTGCCGGACACCTCTCAGATCGATATATCCGTCTTCTTCCGTCGTGTACCTCCAGTTGGGAAGAAGGCGAGACACCCAGGGCCTTACCGGACATATTGAGCGGTAAGGCCCTGGGTGTTTTCAGTTTCGGATCTCAGAAGTATTGGTAATCGGTAACGTCGACGCGCACGACGCGGCCATCCTCGTTAAAGGTGATGGTTTCCTCGCCCTCGCGGATCAGCGGCTTGCCCGTCTTGCTGTTGGTGGCACGAACCGACCAGACGGCACGGCCGGAAAGCGGCGTCAGTGTCTCCACCAGCGAATTGGACGCGGTCTGGTCCGGATAGGTATCGAAATAGCCGCGGAAAGCTTCCATGATCGCCGCGCGGCCGGCAAGGCTGCCGACACCGTTCGAGACATAAGTTGCGTCTTCGGCGAAGAAGTTCTCAATCGCCACATAGTCGAGGCGATTTATCGCATCGTGGAACAGGTCGATACGCTCTGCGGGGTCGAAGATCATCGGCTCAAACCTTTATACCATAGGCGGCGAGATCGCTACGCAGCTTCTCGGCACCGGTGAAGTGAACTGCATGCCAGCCGGCAGCGCGCGCGCCTTCGACGTTCGGATAGGAATCGTCGATGAAGATCGTCGTGGCGGGATCGAGATCGAAGCTCTTGGCGTGGGTGTCGTAGATCGCGACATCCGGCTTGATAAGGCCGATATCGCCGGAAACCGTAACGCCGCGCGGCTTCTTGAGAAAGGGGTAGCGTTCCTGCGCCTCGCGAAACGTGTCGGAGGCGAAGTTGGTCAGCATGGTGACGTCGCGACCTTCGGCGATCAGCTGTTCCAGAATGGCGACGCTGTCGTCATAGGCGTGCGGCACCATCTCGTGCCAATATTTGCGGAAGGCGCGAATCTGCTCTTCACGCTCCGGATGGTCGGCAATCAGCAATGCTTCGGCATCTTCCCAGGTGCGGCCGCGATCCTGTTCGATGTTCCATTCGCTGGTGCACACATTGGTGAAAAACCAATCGCGCTCGGCACCGTCGGGAATGATGCGGCTGTAGGGGAGGCTCGGATCGTAGTGAAGCAGAACCCTGCCGATATCGAAAACGATGTGCCGTATTTCCGTCGTCATGAATGAATTCCTGATTTTTGCTCTAAAGGCATTTTTGCGAACGCATTCGGAATAGCCTGAGCGATCGCTTTTTTCATGACTGTCGGGAGCGCCTGCTCTTCAAGATTTGTAACCGGCGCCCACCATCCGTCATGGTTGTCCGCGTGTGAGACGGATCTCGCGCGCCAGATCGACAGCCGCAGTTCGAAATGGGTGAAGACATGCGTCACCGTGCCTGCCGGCTGCCAGTCGGCTGGGAAGGGAGCCGCCTCGCTGCCTGTTGCGCCGTCGATACGCGCCGTCCAACCCGTCGTCGGCACTTCCGTCATGCCGCCCAGCAATCCGCTTTCGATGCGACGCCGCAGGAAGATTTCGCCCTCGTCATTGACGGCGACGAAGGCCGCCCCCTGACGCACGGGCTTCTCCTTCTTGGCGGCCTTGACCGGAAAGCGCTCGGGATCATGCATGGCGAGCGCCTGACAGGCACCGTTGAAGGGACAGAGCGAACAGACCGGACGCTTCGGCGTGCAGATCGTCGCGCCGAGATCCATCATTGCCTGGGCGAAATCGCCCGGCCGTTCGGCCGGCGTCAGAAGAGTGACCTTCTGCTTCATCAGCGGCTTGGCGCCGGGCAACGGTGCCGAAATCGCATAGAGGCGGGAAATGACGCGTTCGACATTGCCGTCCATCACGGCGGCCTGGCGATTGAACGCGATGGCGGCAACGGCGGCGGATGTATAATCGCCGATCCCCGGAAGCGCGCGCAGACCTTCCTCGGTATCGGGAAAGCGGCCGCCATGATCGGCGGAGACCGCCTCGGCGCATTTTTTCAGATTGCGGGCGCGGGCGTAATAGCCCAGCCCGGCCCAGGCGGCCATGACATCGTCATTTGCCGCCGCGGCGAGATCGTCGACCGTCGGCCAGCGCTCCAGGAATTTTGCGAAATAGGATTTGACCGCCGGCACCGTCGTCTGCTGCAGCATCACTTCCGACAGCCAGATGCGATAGGGATCGGGCTTGATGCCGCGTGCGGCCATCGCTGGCGAGACGCGCCAGGGCAGGTCGCGGTGGTGTCTGTCGTACCAGGCAAGCAGCGATGCGGCCGTGGGGGATTGTAAAGTCGTCGTCATGATTTGCCGCGTCGAGGGGAAGTGCTCTATACTTGGCCAAGCTGCGTCGGGCGATCAAGGTCCAGAACGTACAAAGCGTGTGCCGGAACCCCATTGCGATGAGTTATCCCCGAAAAGGCGAGAAGCAGATATCCGAGCTGACCAACGGTATCGTTGACCCCGTGCTGGCAAAGCGCGCCGGCATCAATACGACGTTGCTCGGCTGCTGGGACGAAATCGCCGGCGAAGACTTTGCCGACTGCACACGGCCAGAAAAGATCGCCTGGGCCAAGCGAACCGGCCCGGGCATGGACGACCGCTATCAGCCGGGCGTGTTGACGATCGCCTGCGAGGGTGCTCGCGCACTCTTCCTGACCCACGCACAGGGCGAGCTCATCCAGCGCATCAACAGCTTCTTCGGCTTCTATGCCGTCAATCAGATCCGTATCGTGCAGAAGCCGGTCTCGGTCGCATCGAGACGTTCCCGCACACCGCCGCCGCTGAAGGGCGAGGCGGCGCGCAAGCTGGCTGACATGATGGACGGCATCGAGGATGAGAAGATCAGGGCCGCCGTCCAGCGCCTGGGCACGGCCATGGCCTGGAAGAGGCGATAGGGCTGGACCAAACTGCCAGTTTTTTGAATTGCGGGCAGAATTTGAGTTGTCTGTCTTTGCCAGGTCACAATTCTTTGAAGAAAGTTGGCCAACCGTGCCTTGTTAGCGGCAAGCTGCCGTTATATCGCATGAAACATTCGAAGACCTCTTTTAACGACGGGTGACTCTATGCCGATGTCTGACATGCTCTTGACCAAACGCCATCTGCTGGGCGGCTCTGCCGTTGCAGCCCTTTCCGTGGCGTTCTCTGCCTTTGCCGACACCGCATCCGCTGCAACCGCCGAAGATGAAGTGCCGCCGTCGGACGGAAACGTCGACATGAACGAAGTGCTGAAGCCCGGCCCGCTGCCGGAAATCGCGCTTGGCAAGCAGGATGCGCCCGTCAAGATCGTTGAATACATGTCGCTGACCTGCCCGCACTGCGCGAATTTTGCGGTCAAGACCTTCGACACGATCAAGCAGAAATACGTCGATACCGGAAAGGTTCTCTTCATCATCCGTGAGTTCCCGTTCGATCCGCGTGCGGCTGCAGCCTTCATGCTCGCCCGTTGCGCCCCGCAGGAACAGTACATGCCGATGGTCGAAATGCTGTTCAAGCAGCAGATCGCCTGGGCCTCGCCAGACGTCGACGGCCGTGCCGCGCTGCTCCAGATGTCGAAACTCGCTGGTTTTACTGAGGATAGCTTCACGAAGTGCTTGACGAACCAGAAGCTTCTGGATGATGTCAACTCTGTACGGGAACGCGCAGCCAAGGATTTCGGTGTCAATGCCACGCCGACCTTCCTGATCAATGGCAAGCGCTATGCAGGGGACATGTCTGTTGCCGCCATGTCGAAGCTTATCGACAGCCTGCTCTGATCCGCGCCTTTTTCGATCACAGGCGGGCGGCCGAGGTCGCGCGCCTGTGATTGCCCTCTTTGAATTCGAGTTTGGAGCGATCGCGCTTCCGATGTCGGCATTGTTGACGACCTTCTCCTCGCAGGGGAGAAGAGGGCATTGCCCATGAAATTCAACAGACTGAGACTTGTCGGCTTCAAATCCTTCGTCGAACCGGCGGAATTCGTCATCGAGCGCGGCCTGACCGGTGTGGTCGGCCCGAACGGCTGCGGCAAGTCCAATCTTGTCGAAGCGCTGCGCTGGGTGATGGGCGAGAATTCCTATAAGAACATGCGTGCTTCCGGCATGGACGACGTGATCTTCTCCGGATCGGGGAATCGCCCGGCGCGCAACACCGCCGAAGTCGGCCTTTATCTCGATAATAGTGACCGCACCGCACCAGCAGCCTTCAATGATAGCGACGAGATCCAGGTCACGCGCCGCATCGAGCGCGAACAAGGCTCGGTCTATCGCATCAATGGCAAGGAAGCGCGTGCCAAGGATGTGCAGCTGCTGTTTGCCGATGCTTCCACCGGCGCCCGCTCGCCCTCTATGGTCGGGCAGGGGCGTATCGGTGAGCTGATCCAGGCAAAGCCCCAGGCGCGCCGCCAGCTGTTGGAAGAGGCGGCAGGCATTTCCGGCCTGCATTCGCGCCGGCATGAAGCCGAGCTGCGCCTGCGCGCCGCCGAAAGCAATCTCGAGCGGCTGGACGATGTGACGTCGCAGCTCGAAAGCCAGATCGAGAGTCTGAAACGTCAGGCGCGTCAGGCCAACCGTTTCAAGATGCTGTCTGCCGATATCCGCGCCCGCGAGGCCATGCTGCTGCATATCCGCTGGGTGCAGGCCAAGGAGGCTGAGGCCGAGGCCGACAGCGCACTCAACCAGGCAACCGTGCTGGTCGCCGAAAAGGCGCAGATCCAGATGGAGGCGGCAAAGGCCCAGGGCATTGCCAGCTTCAAGCTGCCGGAACTGCGCGACGACGAGGCGAGGGCCGCTGCCGCCCTGCAGCGCCTGCAGATCGCCCGCTCGCAGCTGGAAGAAGACGTCAACCGCATCCTGCGCCGTCGCGATGAGTTGATCCGCCGCTTGGCGCAGCTGGCCGAAGACATCAGCCGCGAGCAGCGCCTTGTCGCGGACAATGCCTCCATCCTTGCCAAGCTGGATGCCGAAGAGGCTGATCTTGCAGACATCCTCGCCGATTCCGGCAGGCTTGCCGAGGAGACGCGCGTCGCCTTCGAGGAGGCCGCTGCCAAGCTCGCCGACAGCGAGCGGATTTTCACGGCTCTGACCGCAGAACGCGCCGAAGCCGCTGCCGCCCGCAATCAGCTGGAGCGCGCCATCCGCGATCTCGCCGATCGCAAGATGCGGCTGGAGCGCCAGGCCAGCGAAGCGAACGGCGAGCTTGCTGCCATCGATGAGAAGATGGCCGATTTGCCCGACCCAAGCGAAAAGCGCGAGATGGTCGAGGCGGCCGAGAATGTCGTTGCCGATGCAGAAGGCGAGATCCAGCGTGTTGAAGTGGTTCTCGCCAAGGCGCGCGAAACCGAGGCGCTGTCGCGCGGGCCGGTCGAACAGGCGCGGGCACGCCTGAATGCGCTCGAAACCGAAGCGCGCACCATTTCGAAGATGCTGGCGGCGGGTGATACGTCCGGTGCCTTTTCGCCCGTGGCCGAGGAGCTGCGTGTCGACCGTGGCTTCGAGACGGCGCTCGGTGCCGCCCTTGGCGACGATCTGGAATCCTCGCTGAATTCCGAGGCGCCGGTCTATTGGTCCGACAATGGCAGCGGTGCCAACGATCCGGCCCTGCCGGAGGGTGTCGCCCCTCTGATTACCCATGTCGGTGCGCCGGCCGCATTGACGCGGCGCCTTCGCCAGATCGGCCTCGTTTCGGCCGAAGACGCCTTGCGATTGATGCCGGACCTGAAGCCGGGCCAGCGGCTGGTGACGAAAGATGGCGCCGTGTTCCGCTGGGACGGTCATGTCACCGGCGCTGATGCGCCGAGTGCGGCTGCTCTGCGGCTTGCCCAGAAGAACCGGCTTTCCGAGCTGGAGGCTGAAGCCGAGCTTGCTCGCGACGTGCTTGTCGAGGCCGAGGAGCGCCTTTCGGCCGCCGCCGATGCGATCCGGGGCGAAGAGGGTCGTTTGGCGACTGCCCGCGACGCCAGCCGCCTTGCCGCCCGGCATCTGGCCGAGGCGCGCGAAGCGCTCGCTGCCGCAGAGCGCGCTTCCGGCGACCTCATCCGCCGCCGCGACGTGATCGTCGAAGCCGTCAGCCGGCTGCAGGAGCAGCTGGAAGATGTGGCCATGCAGGATGAAAATGCCCGTATCGAACTGGAGGATGCGCCGAACCTCGACGCCATCGATCTGAAGCTGCGTGACCAGCAGGCCGAAGTCGCGACGGATCGCGGCGTTCTGGCCGAAGCCCGTGCCCGCCACGAGGGCCTGAACCGTGAGAACGAGGCGCGTCAACGTCGTCTCCTCGCGATCCGGCAGGAGCGCGACACCTGGCGCCAGCGTGCGGCCAGCGCCGAGGAGCACATTCAGACGCTGCGCGACCGTGAAGGGGAAGCGCGCGAGGAAGCGGCCGAACTCGATCTCGCCCCGGACGAATTCGACGACAAGCGCCGCGCCTTGATGAGCGAGCTGCAGAAGGCCGAAGATGCCCGCCGCCAGGCCGCCGACCGCCTTGCCGAGGCCGAAGTCGTGCAGCGCGAGGCCGATCGTCATGCGGCAACCGCACTCTCCGAACTGGCGGAAAGCCGCGAAAAGCGCGGCCGTGTCGAGGAGCGGCTGGTGTCTGCCCGCGAACGCCGGCAGGAAAGTGAACTGCGCATTCGCCAGTCCCTCAACGTCGAGCCACATGAGGCCGTGCGCCTGACCGGACTGTCAGTCGTGCAAAACGTGCCTGACCTCCGAGAGGTTGAGCGCGAACTGGAACGGCTGAAGGTCGAGCGCGAGCGTCTCGGTGCCGTCAACCTGCGCGCCGAGGAAGAAAGCAAGGAGCTGACGGAACGGCTGCAGGCGCTGATCAAGGAGCGCGATGACGTCATCGACGCCATCCGGAAGCTGCGTGGCGCGATCCAGAGCCTCAACCGCGAGGGCCGCGAACGTCTGATCGTCGCCTTCGACATCGTCAATGCGCAATTCCAGCGCCTGTTCACGCATCTTTTCGGTGGGGGCACGGCGGAATTGCAGCTGATCGAATCCGATGATCCGCTGGAAGCGGGCTTGGAAATCCTCGCCCGCCCGCCGGGCAAGAAGCCGCAGACCATGACACTGCTTTCGGGCGGCGAGCAGGCGCTGACGGCCATGGCGCTGATTTTCGCGGTATTCCTCACCAATCCCGCCCCGATCTGCGTTCTGGACGAAGTGGACGCACCGCTCGACGACCACAATGTCGAGCGCTACTGCAATCTGATGGATGAGATGGCGGCTTCCACCGAAACCCGCTTCGTGGTCATCACTCACAATCCGATCACCATGGCCCGCATGAATCGCCTCTTCGGCGTGACCATGGCGGAGCAGGGCGTTTCGCAGCTTGTCTCTGTCGACCTGCAGACCGCCGAACGGCTGCGCGAAATCGCCTGAGGGCGTCACTGCGTACGATGATAAAACTGTTCCCGTTTCGACAAGAAATTGCTCTGTCGTCTGCCGCACAGCCCTAGGGTCCAAACCCAATCAAGCTATTGATTGAAAGTAATTCCTGTGATTCACTTCCATGATAATGGGAGTTTTTGATCATGGCAGGAGAGTTCTGGCTTAGCGATCAGCAGTGGGCATTGATTGCCCCTCTGCTTCCGACGAACCAACCCGGCGCTCACCGCACCGACGACCGTCGGGTGATCAGTGGGATCATCCATGTGCTGCGATCGGGGTGCCGATGGCAGGATTGTCCAGCTTGCTACGGGCCTTCGACAACCGTCTACAACCGCTTCCATCGCTGGTCTGCCAAAGGAATATGGCGACGGCTATTTGAAGCCGTAGTGCAAACATCTGATCGGG
>NZ_FMAC01000013.1 GCF_900094555.1 Martinezella hainanensis | reverse complement strand
GTAAGCGCGAATTTCTGTGCGCCTTCTGAAGCGCGGTGCTCTGATGCATGAAGTTTCCGCCAAAAATAGGTGGACACCAAATCATGGATGAAGATGCTCCTAAACTACAAGTGCGGCTTGTTGGTCGCGACGGCCGTCGTCGATATGACCCTGCGTGGAGAGATCGGCTTGTCGCGGCTTGCCTGGAACCCGGCGTTTCGGTCTCGCGTCTGGCGCTGGAGCACGGCGTTAATGCTAATCTTGTTCGGAAATGGGTGAAGAGAGCCAAAGAAGGACGTCCTTTGCCTCTGGTCTCGGGGTTCGTTCCGGTTCGGATTGCTGCAGATATTTCCTCGGCCTCTGGCGGCGATTTGCTGGCGAAGACCGAGCCATTGGGCAAGCACTCTCATGCATCCAGGGTGAGTGCGCTCCTGCCGAATGGGATTAGCCTGACCGTTGAGTACGACGATGTGAATGGACTGGTCGCAATCGTAGGAGCGCTGGGTCATGTTCAGACTGGGCGCTGATCTTGAGGTCTATTTGCACCGAGAGCCGATCGACTTTCGGGCAGGCATCAACAGCCTTGCAGTCCTGGTCCAGGAGACGATGGCGCTGGACCCGTTTACTCCTGCGGTATTTGCCTTCTGCAATCGCCGGCGTGACCGGGTGAAGCTTTTGTTCTTTGATCGGTCCGGGTTTGTTATGGTCCTGAAGAAATTGACGGAAGACAAGTTCAGGTGGCCCCGCCGAGAGACTGTGGTGGTGACACTCTCGACCGAGCAGCTCCACTGGATCCTGGACGGCATCGATATTGATGCGATGGTGCGCCATCCGGTTCGGCAATATCAGATCGCCGGCTGAGGATGGCGAATTGAGCTGTTGACGCGCAGGGCCGGTTCAGATTCAAGAATCTGATGACGAGAACCGGCGAGCCAAGCATTGCAGAACTGATGGCACAGTTGGCGGCAAATGCTGCCGAAATCGCCGCGCTCAAAGCCGAGAAGGATGCGCTGTCGCTTCGGGTCGTCAAGCTGGAAGAGGAACTGGCACTCGCAAAGCTCCATCGTTTTGCTCCTCGCAGCGAAAAGCACATCGACCGCCTCTTCAACGAAGCCGAAGAGGCGGTGGGCGACGATGACGGTAGCGACGGTGATGCCGGCGACGACGTCGTCAAGCTTCCGGACACTGGCCTGCCAGCGATAGAGGGTCAGACGGGCAAGAAGCGTGGCCGCAGGCCTCTGCCGGCAGATTTGCCGCGCCAGCGTGTCGAATACGACCTTCCCGAAGACCAGAAGACCTGTCCCTGCTGCGGTCATCAAATGCATCGCATGGGCGAGGCCGTGACCGAGCAGCTCCATATCGAGGTCAAGGCGAAGGTCCTGCAGAATGTGCGGTTCAAGTACGCTTGCCGTCATTGCGACCGCACCGGGATCAACACGCCTGTCGTGATCGCGCCAATGCCGACCCAGCCCCTGCCTGGCAGCATCGCCACGGCCTCGACGCTGGCCTTCGCGCTCGTTCATAAATACGTCGATGGCACACCGCTCTACCGCGTAGCGCAAACATTTGAGCGGGCCGGTGTTCCGATCAGCCGTGGCGCTCTGGCTCATTGGGTGATCGGCTCAAGCGAGAAGCATCTGCACCGCATCTATGATGCGCTGAAACTGCGGTTGCGATCGCAGCCTCTCATTCATGGCGATGAGACGACGGTTCAAGTCCTGAAGGAGAAGGACAAGGAAGCCACCAGCACGTCGTATATGTGGGCATATCGCAGTAGCGAGGACAGCGACGAGCCAATCGTGCTTCTCGATTATCAGCCCGGCCGCGGCCAGATTTACCCTCAGACCTTCCTCGGAGACTACCGCGGCATATTGGTGAGCGATGGCTACACTGCATGGCGCACATTGAATGGTGCAACCCATGTCGGATGCATGGCCCATTCCAGGCGACGCTTCGTTGACGCGCTCAAGGCCAGAAAGAACGGCGGCGGGCCGCCGGAGCAAGCGCTTCGGTTCTTCGAGCAGCTTTACAGGATCGAGAGGCAGGCCCGAAGCGAAAAGAACGGCGCCAATGAAACGCAGGCCGACTGCATTCGCCGCTTCCGACAACAACACAGCTTGCCCATCCTGAATGCCCTCAAGGCGTGGCTCGACAATATCGCGCCGAAGGTCGTGCCGGATACCAAGCTCGGCGACGCTGTGTCTTACACTCTGAATCAATGGGATTACCTGACACGCTATACCAGCGATGGCAGGATGCCGATTGATAACAACGTTCTGGAACGCGAGATCAGAGTTTTTGCGACCGGAAGAAAATCGTGGTTGTTCAGCGACACCGCCGACGGAGCCAAGGCCAGTGCCGTGATCTACAGTCTGATGCTCACTTGCCGCGCCTGTGGCGTCGATCCGCTGGCATGGCTGCGCCACGTGCTCATCGAGTTGCCGCAGCGGACGGAAGCGGCCGACATAGGTGACCTGTTGCCGATCAACTTCTCCAAAGCCTCTGCCGCCGCCTAACAGAGCCGGAATAATCGCTACAGATGCGAGGGCGGTTCACCGGTCAGGCCGTCAATGCGCATGGAAAATCGCGCTTACGAACAAAGAGTTTCGCGTGGGAAAGCGGCACACCGACAAGATTGGGATCATATCGGAGGGAACGCTACCCCTTGAACTACTCATTTCGTTTGAATTGGAAGCAAAAGATTTGGACGAGGCGTACCGACGCGACTATACCGTCAGGATTGACGCGGTGGAAAGAGAATGGACGTTGGGCGACTGGGAGCGTGTTGAAACTGCTCTTCCTGAAGAACTGCGCTCGCGTGGTTGACGACAGAGCACGGCAATGAATTTGGTACAATCTCGGAGCGCGCGCTAAGGGCGGAATTTAAGCCGGGCTCCTCCGCCTTGTCGCTGGCAGTCTATCAGGCTGCTTATTGGTTATGCTGACTTCTGATCATCCGCTTCAGCCTAACGCGGTCCTCTTGCATCAAGGCAAAATACCTTGCCACATATTCCGGCTGAACCTCTCGCGAAATACGGCCCTCTCCGATCTCCTCAAGCACTCTTCGGAAGGCGGGATTAAAGCGCCGCTTTGACCAGCCGGTATTTTCATGGAGGGCCTCCGCACGTGTTTCATCCGTATCCAGAATGATCTGCGCTAACTCCGCGGCATCCTGCGCGGTTGCCCACCCCATCACCTGATGATCGAGTTGCTCATAAAAAACTGACTCAAGACGCAAACGCCACGCAATTGGCCCCATCAGATGGGTTACCGATATCAGGCCCAAAGCGTCCAGTTCCCATACGGCATCCTCAATCTCCGATTGCGGTATATCCGAGAAAAGGGCGTAGATCTCGTCCGGTTCGTACACCTCGTGTCCCAATCCGTCCGGGCAAGCTTGCGCCAGCGCAGCCGCAAGCGCAGCAACTACGCCGTCAATCGTCTCTTTTGGGTTGATCTGCGCATCGTGCTCATCGAGCCTCGCTCCATGCTCGTTTGTCCTTTCCGAGATCGAGGCCTCCCAATCGGTGCGGGCCCTTTCCTCGCCGGTCGGCACGAGGTCATCAATTAGTGCGGTGACGAAGCCGCCGCCAGGGGCCAATCCTGCAATCCCAGTCGCAACAGCTCTGAGCCTATCGCCGGGATGGTCTTTCGACGGGGCTAGGATCGGCTTCTTCTTATCTCCATCATCAGTCATCTAATTCTCCCCAGGGCAGGTTCCGCTGCATTCGTCTATCCTTGTATCATTGCCTCGCCAATGTAAGATGAAATCATGCTCAAACAGCTATTCGGACCTGGCACTACGCCGACCAGAGCGGATCGTGCACCGTGTCAGGATGGTAATGCCCGACGATGTAATCCGGAGATAGATCGCTCGGTAGGCTGAAACCACTTCCCGCTCCGGGGCTGAGTGCGTAAGCTTGCAAATCCTTCACCAGTTCACAGAACAGAAATTCAAGAACCAAACCTGCAAATTCTTGGAGAGTGTAATCTCGAATCTGAGACATCGGGATGTCACAAATAAACATTGTCGGACGCCCGATCTCTTTCAGAATACGTTTGGCTTCCCAGCTACTACCAAGACGTATGCCCAGGCAGTAGAGATATTCACTCCCATAGACGAGATAGTGGCCCGAACTGCCAGAGCGGGTAAGTAGATTGCGCTCGTCAGCGCAAAAATATAGCCGGCCCTCCCGGCCACCCGTCGTCTTCCGGGCGTCGTTCTCTCTGATAGCGAGCTGCAGTCGTTCTTCATTGGCGAATCTGAGTTTGCCGTTCAGAAAAAGCGATCTTGCTCGATCTTCCATTTCGTCAGAGCGGAGAAAGCGCAGACCGTTGTTATAAAACTGCGCCAAATCATTCGTGCGGGTGCCATGAGCGGCGCGGAAAAAGTGGTACTTCTGCCGGAGGCGATGTGCGGTCAACTCTTTTATGTTCCCGAGCTCTCCCGTCACCTCAAAAATCAGCTCGTCCAGCCAGCTCAGGTCATCGGATACGACGAACTCTGGTGGCGCTTCTGTAAACGCGAGTCTAACATCGTCGGTGATCACATCGCCGAGGAGGGACCAGATTGTCTTCCGCCAGGAATTTACGAGTGGATAACAGAAAACGTTTCCGGGTAACCTGCCGCGTCCTAGGGGATTTTCGGGAATTTCGCGTTCCTCGTTCCCCGGTAACATCAACCCTGTCAACTCGCATGTAGACCAGCGGTAGTTCATGCATCCCTCGCGAGTTCTGTCACCTCAACGCTGCAGCCGTGCTTTTCGAGCAGAGCTTTAAGGCGCAATAGACGGCTATTCGGAATGGCGATCACGAGAAGCCGTTCGGCGCGAGAGGCCGCTACGTAAATTTTTCGAGCATCCTCTTCCCATTTCGCGGCCGGGTTTCCCTCGAGGAAGTCGAGGATTCCGCCACTCGTTTGGGTGGTCATGACGACGCATACCGCCGGGAATTCCATGCCTTTTACCGAATGGATTGTCCTCGCTGGAGATGATTGGAGCGGCGGCCGTGAAAGCACTGAGCCTAGGTCGTTATGCCTCCTCAATCTTTGGCCAATTTTCCGCGTGCCAACGAGGCCAGGGCTGAGTAGGGATCGCGCACGAGCGAGCCAATCGTCTGCGGTCTCGCCTTCGCGGACACCCAGGTCATTTGCCATCGCGATGACGGCAGGACGCCACCGACCATCGTCAAGATCCGTCTCCGCGACGTGGGCGTGATAGCGTCCGAGCGATGGGATCCGATCTTGCACATAGAGTACCGTGCGGTGCAAATTGACAAGTGCCTCCTTGCGGTTTCCTGAAGCAAAGGCAAAGTGATATTGCATCGCCGCCTCCGCGAGAAGCAACGTCATTTCCTTGGTTCGGCTAACGGTCGATTGGCCGATGGCGTTACTTCCGCTCGGTCGTGTCGAGGCGATTACCGGCGCGGCGTCCAATGGGATTTTGTGTCGCTCGGCGATCTTCTGATAGGCGGCGCCGATCGCTGCCGTTACTTTCGTACCCGGATAGGACAGGATATGAACCGGCGTAAGGTCATGCTTGTGCTGGCCGAGCGGTTTGTCGATTGTTGCCGCGCCACCAGGTGGCTTCAGGGCGACGACTGCCGAGCAGATCGCAGGAGATGATCGAAAATTGCCAGTCATCGACAGCTGCTGGTCGTCAGGGAATGTCTTCGCAAACTTCATCAGCTCGTCGGTAACCCCGCCCCGGAACTGGTAGATTGATTGGTGCGGATCGCAAATGACTTTGATCGCGATGCCGGCCGTTTTTAGCCAGGCGACGATGTCAAGATCCGCAGGATTGCAGTCTTGAGCCTCATCGACGATTACCTCGCAAAAGCGAGCGGCCAGCGCCTTTCCTACGCGATCTCGAAAATTGCTATCACCCAATCGCTGCGACACGATCCATCGCACGTCGTCGAAGTCGATCATCCCTTTGGCCAGGGCACTTTTCTGGGTTCGGATCGCCGCAGTTTCCCAGGCAGTTATATTGCGTGTCTCGACATCGAAACCCGCTTCTTTCAACAAATCTTCATCGGCGTCCCCCGTGTCTCTATCGAAGACACGAAAGGGGAGTGGCTGAGCATTGGGAAACGGGACTATGTCCCAATCGGATTTGTCAGGAACGAGCCGGGGTAGAGCGGCATTGCTCGGAATACCGAATGGTTGAATTAAGAATTGCCAGAGGAACCGGTCAAATGTTCCGATGAAACTCGGGAAGAGCGGCGTTGGCAGGACACGTAGTCCTCTCAGGCGAGCTTCGAGCTCTTCGACCGCTGCGTTTGTAAAAGAGAGAAAGGCAACTCCGCGCCGGAGTTTCCCGTCTTGCAGTACCGTCCTCGCCCGCTCGACGAGGGTGCGCGTTTTCCCAGCCCCCGGGCAGGCGGTGATGAAAGCGGACCCCGTATGGTTGATAATCGTCCTCTGTTCATCAGTCGGTTTGAAAGACTTCTGGGTCACGAGACCACTGCCTCGATCGCGTCGCCAATGTAGCCCGGAACGTTGAAGGCTTCGCCATCCTCGATTCGCTTGGCCAGCATCTGGGCAAAGTCGCCTTTTCGGGTCGTCTTGAAGATTTTGTGGATCGCTCTCGCTCTCGCGTCGCCCGTCAAAGCAACGGCCTTATCCCACTTCCGTCGAGACCTTGGATGAAGATCGAGGTACACGTTTCGGAGAATGCCGACGTTCCCAGCCTCGATTAGTTCCGTTTCCAAGGAGTAGGTGCTGGCTATCGCCTTGAAGTGATCAATCCCCCCAAGCTTCGTCGCTAGATCGTCGAACTCCTTCTTGCGCTGCTCTCCGGGGATAACGGGATTGACGGATTTCGCCGGCGTCACGGCTTCATCCTTTTCCCGATCGAGCGCTTGCGCGACCTCTTCCTGGACTGAGGCGGTCTCGGCGTTGTCTTCCGATACGAGTGTTGGACCGACACCATCGCTCTCGTTCATCTCGTCCTGCGCATCGCCGTCGTCTTCTTCACCTTCCTCAGCGGCTCTGTCGCCATCGGTCATAACAACAAGTCGATCGGCGATGCGGGCGTCATTTATCGATGTCAGCAGCAACTTTATATACGGCGCGAAATCGACACCGTCGATGGGCACGAAGACAGTCGACATGAATAGCCGCAGTTTTTCCGGGTGACCCTTTAAAGCGTGGTATTTCGCAATAATGGGAAGCAACAAAGCCTCCGCGATACCCTCGACGAGGAGCACGCGACCACCGAACAGGAGTGCAGCTTTGGTGACGTCGAGATAACGATCGATTTTCCGGCGTTCACCGTCGTCAAGGGGGAGTTTGCAAAGCGGAATGACGCGCGTCGATCTGCGCATCGCTGCGGCTGTCATTGTCGCCACGACAACACTGTCCTTCAACTCCTCTGGGGAGTAGGTCTCGGACGTTGCGCTGCTCTCGATCACAGCCGCGTCGGCCAGCTGTGGCTCGGGCTCGGCTTTGTCGCTCTCCGAGAGAGGTACTGGCACTGCGACCGACTTGAACAAGACCAGTCTTTCGTTAGCCACCCACGCCGATAAGTTTGGTGAGTGTGTCGCGACGACAACTTGAAGCTCCCCGGCCAAGGATCCATCGTCAGACGGTGTCGACCGAGAGAGGGCGGCCTGATCGCGAAGAAACGACAGGACGGCGGCCTGTAGCTGAGGGTGCAGGTGTGCTTCCGGCTCCTCCACCAGAAAGAGGGTTAGATCGGCCGTCCGAACCTTTTCGAGTTCCACTGCAATGGTCGCCATGAACAACAGGTTGGCATAACCATGTCCTGAATATCGCAGATCTTCTGGATCCACCCCATGATCGGCGAGTTTAAAGCGAAGGTCGCGAGCGATGTCGACCAGGGCTTCATCCGATGCAAAGCCAAGAGACGCAGTTTGCCGCCGCACGCCGGAAGTGAGAGCTTGTAGCCCCTTGTCGACGGCGCCATCGACCTTTTGAAGTACATCGTGTGAGTGAGTGCGCGCCAGATCCTTGGCCAGTTGCGCTGGCGACGATCCGTCGAGAAAATGCGTGAGGAGAGCCATGATCCGGGTCGGGTTTCCGGACGCGAGCGATCGCTTCGCATCTCTCAAGGTGGGGAGATAGACGTGGCGTATCATGTCATGGCAACCTGGCTCAGGCGTGTTGCCATCTTTTCCTGCCCACAACGTCGGCCTGGCGCCGACGCGGCTCGCGTCGAAGTGCAAACCGAACGCGGCGCGCGTGAGGGAGGTGTCCGTAGCCGCTGAAATGAGCCGGCCTTGCTGGCCGGTGGACAGTTCCTCGAATTCTCCGACGATCTCGAAGTCCGGCCGCGTGCTTTGAAAGCGGACATCAGTTCCCTCGCAGTAGATCTCCCGACGGCCACTAAGAGGAACCGTCAAAAGCCGCATCGCATCGATTGCGTTACTTTTGCCGCCGTTATTTTCTCCGACGAAAACTGTCAGGTCCTTTTGAAGCTCGATTTCGGTTTCTTGAAACGAGCGAAAATTCGCGAGTTTGATTTTTCTTAAGTACATCGAATCCCCCAGTACGAGGACTATACTCGATCAAAAACCGTTACTCGACGTCAGACGCTCGCAATCCACGAACGAATTTTCATTGACAACTCATTGCTTTCAGGTTGCGCTTGCTGTTGCTAGCGGCTTTGGCGGGGTCTCAACTAGCTCATCGACCATGCCGGCAGCAATGTCGACGCTTGGCGCCGGACGGATCGGGAGCGTGCGCTACTTCGAGCGGCGTCTCGTGCCACAACTACGAGAGGCGACGCCAGATACGAAGTCTCCTCCACGATCTAGCAAACTTAACACTCCATGTTTGAGACTTTAGAAGATGTGGTTTTTCTGGCGATAGCCGAGGGTGAACGGGACGGGGACCAGCGTGAAGATTGGCGCTCGCGATGATTTCGAAAACGACTACATGGGCAAATTCCGTGCTCTGGCAGCTCCACACGGGTTATTTGTAGAGTATGAACGCGACCGCGCAGGCAGGGACATCGGTCTGCAACTGACGCGCACGAACCAAGCTGGCGACGGCAAAATCGTCACCCCTGCCTTGATCTGGTTCCAGATGAAAGGAATCATGGCCGCTACACTGGCCCTCGCCGACTATCAGAAGTCGGAAGAGGTCGTCCTTGACCTTGAGGTCGCCCATTTGAGGTTCTGGTACCTCAATATCCAGCCGACCTATCTTGCCGTCTATGTGGAAAGCGCCGATCAGTTCCTCGCTATCGATCTTCAGAAATGGGTGAAGCGTCATTACGGTGAGGAGATCCTTCGCCTTGATCAGAAAACGGTGCGCGTAAAGATCGACAAGAGCAATGTTCTCGACGGGCATTTCTTCCGAATTGTGCTGGATCGCAACCTTGTCCCTGTTCTGAGGGGCACTTTGCGACAGGAGGACGATACGGGCATCGCCCGATTCCTTCGCGACTCCTCTGTGGTGCAATGGCTGCACAACTGCCGAGAGGAAGGACGGGATGCACGTCTGATGGTGGTCAAATGGATGTCGAAGATGCGGACCGAAGTGTATTTCCAGAGCAAGGCTCCTGAGGGAGAATGGGAATCATTCCGCACCCACTGGCAATTCTCTATGGGCGGTTTGTCTTCGACTTTCCCCTATTTAGCCTTCACGCCGGCGCTCGAGGCTATGCCGGTCCGGTGGTCTGAAACGGACGAAGACTTCGGCGGGATCCCTTTCCAAGTGTGGCACGAGAGTTTCTCCGTCACCGACACCTCTACCGGTGACGAGCTCGATGACGAAGAATTCGATGGAGAGTGCCTACTTGATCTTGGCAACGAAAGGTATTCCTACGGTGACATGGGCGGGGGCGAGATGATCGAACATCGGCTCGCTATCGATTTGAACGAGACCGGGGAGCGATGGGCCGCGACCTTGCAAGTGCTCGTGGAAGCCGAGGTGATGTCGGTGGAAACCGAACCGCATATGATTAGCGTCGCGCCATGGCACGCGCGCGATGTTTAGATGATAGAGCTTGGCGCCGATAACTCGACCGGTACGGACGGTAGACCCGAAACCCTCTCCGTCGCCCTCTGTCTCCACATCAATGTTGGGTGAGATCGATAGGCTGACCGCCGAGGGTTCCGGTGAATGTTTCGGGTGGCTTCAGCCATTGCTCGTATGCAGCGGCACCGGCTTGAACAAAGCCGAAGAACATCAAGGCGATTGTCAGCCAGAAGATACCGCGCTGGATCTTGTAGTTGTCACCATGGCGACGCTCCTCCTGGACGAATGCGCTCACCGTATTCAGAGCTCTGGGTGTCAGCTTGTAGCCATGGTGGTCGGCCACCTCCAGGTCGCCCGACTCTTTCAGGGCATCCAACATGAACGTGTAGTAGTTCATCAGCTCGTCCTTGTCCAAACGATGCACCCAACGCACCGAATAGAGGTGGGTTAGCAGGCTCGTGGGATGAGTCTGAAATTTCCGATCCTTCATGGTCTCGGTCAGAACATATTCCAGCACATCCATGCGAGCCTGTCGCGCTAGTTCCTTCTTGTTGAACCTCGACTGTAGAAAGCGGTCGAATGTTACGCGGATCCAGGGCCAGCGCGACCAGCGATACCGCAGGAACTTCCAGACACCTACGCTGTAGAAGGTCCATGTTCGGTAATAGTGCTGGATGTAGACCGTGAAGTCGGGCAGTTCCGAAGTGGAGAGCACTTTCTCTTCGGTGAAGTTCTTGCCGTCGTGCGACCACTTCCCCCGAACCCCAGCCCCTTCTAGGTTCTCTACGAGAAACCGTGCTTCCCCGGTTTCATCGAGAAGATAGACCGCGTAGCAATCGTTATCCTCGGCGCGGTTTCCCGACGTCGGAATCAGCGAGGGGGCATTCCTCCTCAACGCGAGAGAGAGCACGCGCTTCATCGCGCACTGCCGAATCCAAGACCCTATTCCCATGCCACCCCTCGGATCGATACTTTGCAATCAGCCGCAATCGCCAGCGCGTTCTCCTGCGGCGATTGGCGCAGATCAATTGCTGTCGCGCTGAAAGTCCAGTTTGAGCTTATCCTGGTAAACGCCAATGCGTTTTTTGGCGCGGTCGATCACGTCACTGAAATGCAGTATCTCGAAATAGGTCTCGCCAAGCGATTGCCGCGTCTCTGGATCCTTCAACTCGCTTGATTGGAACCAGCCCTTGCCCGTCGGGAACGGCGTCCAGTTCCCGCTCAGACGCAGCGTGTTGACGCTGTCGCCGACAAGATAGCCATAGAATTTCCTCAATTTACCGCCGGATTTGGCGGCAAGCAACTGGGCATATTCAGAAAGATCACCGATATGCTCGTCGGTGGAAACACCAGGTGCCTTGAATTCGACGATGATCGCCGAGCCCTCCTTGCTGAAGACCGCGATATCGGGGCGCTTGCCACCATTGTCGCTTGTGCGTTTTGCAAGAACCTTTCGAAGTGCATCGTCGATGTCACTTTCGAATACGTTGGTGTCGTCGTTCCATTTGATGTTTGCGAGCGGCAAATCTGAGGCGATATAGTCATAATACTGGTACTCTTCGCTCAGCAGCCAGATATCGTGATCCGTCGTTTCGGTACTGTCCTTGCGCATCGGGAAAAAGATGCTGTGGATGATCTGCTCGTCCTTGCGTTTGACGCCATCGACGGGCGCCTGCATCGCAAGCCGCTGGCCGCAAGCGAGATCGAGAATATCGACGATAGCGGCCCGGCGCACGATGAGCTGCGATAGGTTAGCCATATCGAAGTTCTTGAGCGATGACGTATATTTCCAGGAAAGCTCATGGATTTTCTGGCGGAACTCGTCGGAGTCCGGCTCGGCCGCCATGATCTCCTCCTTGAGGCTGAAGATCGCGGCAGTCTCGTCGATGACGGCCTTCTGGTATTTGCTCAACACGCGTTCGGCGACCGACTGGGCGGATTCGCCGTACACGATCCTGGTCTTGGTATCCTGCAGCATCGCTTCGCTGATGCCGAACTGGTGGGTGGCCTCCTTGAGCACCACCTCCTTCTTCCAGTCGGCAGGAGTGACCATCTCGTCGATGACTGGGTCGAGCGCCTCATGAATGTCGGCGTAGGATAGTTTTTCGGACGAAAACATATCGCCGCTCGGAATCTCGTCGGGTATATTGTCGAAGTCGTCGCGCTGCTCGTTGACGCGGGCGTCCAGATAATCGGCTTCAATCAGTACGATATGATGGAAACCGCCCACCGGATTGTTCTGTTCGGTGCGGGTCCGAAGGTAGTGGCCCGTGATGTCCTTCACGGGCGTGGACTTGGCGCAGAAGGCAATGGCGTTGCGCGGAAGATCATACTGCTCGGCATCGAGCTGATAGTGGGAGAGGTTGAATCTTTGCCATGTGCCGAGACGGTCCCCCGACGCGGGATCACGTTCTTCGACATCAACAGCCCGCTCGGCGGTGACTGCCGGCAGGTCGGCGAGCCGCAGCACTTCGATCTTCGCCTGGTCGTCCTTCCAGTGCCGTGTCGTGAATTCGATTTTGAAATTACCGAGCTGTTCACCCAATCCGACGAGCCGCTGCAGGAAAGCGACGAGCATCTGCTTTTTCAGCGCCGGCGCCGAGAAGAGGGTGCTTAAGGCGTCGCCGTGGGATATGCGCGGTCGAACAGCCTCTTTGAATTGCTCAAGCCGGATGACAGTCCCGATGTCGGCCTTGGAGCCCGGCGCAGCGTTGAAATCATCGGCCTCGATCTGCTTTTGCGGCTCGGAATACTGCAACTCGCGCTTCAGGAAAGTCTCACCGACACGGTAGGTACTGGTGATCCTCATCGCTGCGAAATGATGGAAGAATTGAATGCGCCCTGCACCCTTGCACTTTCCGATGCCGGAGATGGAGAGATCGTCCTTGTAGGACGTATCCTTGGTAAGAAAGGCTTTGAGCTGGTCGTCGCCAAGGCCGCATCCATTGTCGCCGCATGACACGTTCATCAGTTCGCGATCGTCGAGCAGGTCAGCACGCAAGAAATCGACTTCGATCGTGATATTCATATCCGGGGCGGATGGGTCAGTCGATCGCCGGATGAGATATGCGTCGATCGCATTGGCGATAAGTTCTTCGAAAACCACGTATTGGTTTAAGCTCAGCTTGGTATTCTTGATGCTTCCCCTGATGTCGAGCGTCATTTTTTTCGTGATCCAAACCGAAAGCCAAACCCATCTGCTTCTGTCCGTCCGCCGGTTTCAAGTCAAGAGAAGGCAGCAAGAAGCGCTCAATGCAATTCATGGGCGAACATACAATCGATGATGTCGCCTGCGCCAGCCGGGTCGGGAACAAATCTTACACTAAGCCGGATAGGATCCTCCTGCGGGACATGTCCACATTCGATCTCAATACACCTTGGATGTGAAGGCTCGAAAATTTCAGTGATATTTGGGACAGAATAACGGCCGTTGGTTCGAACTGGTTCAAGGCGACTGGGACGTCCAGAATTGTTGGCCGCCCCAGATGCGGCATCAATCAGGCCAGAACGCGGATGACGGTTTTTCCTGCACGCCGCTCCGTTGAGGTGAGCGCGGCGACAGCGTCGGTCAAGGTTGTGATCTTGCCGACATTTGTACGCAGTCTGCCATCGCGGACCCGCTGCACGATCTCGGACAGTTGGTTTCGATCGGCCTCTACCACGAAATCAATCGTGGGTCCGTTTGCAGGCCTGACATCGGTTGGCCCGACCGCCGTCACAAGCGTTCCGCCGGTTCTGATCAGGGCAGCTGACCGCTTCTGGATGTCGCCGCCGATGACGTCGAAGACCAAGTCGACGCCGCCTATGTCCTCAAGCCTGTCGTTCGCAAGATCGACGAACTCATTCGCCCCGAAGTCGAGAGCCTTTTGACGGTCTGCAAAGCGGCCGGTACCGATGACATAGGCACCGGCTTCCTTCGCGAGCTGCGTTACGATCGAGCCGACGGCTCCGGCGGCGCCATGCGCCAGAACCGTTTGTCCCGCCTGAAGTCGGCCATGCTGGAATAGGCCCTGCCAAGCGGTGAGGCCCGAGATCGGCAGGCTCGCACCGACGATGAAATCGATGTCGCCCGGCAGCGGCGCCAGATTGCGCGCCTCCAGAGAGACATACTCGGCGAGCGTGCCGTCGCGGTACCAGTCAGCCAGGCCGAATACCCGCTGGCCGATCGACAGGCCCGTGGTGCCGTAACCCAAAGCCGTGACCACGCCAGCCACCTCATGACCAAGGATTGGCGGCGTCCGATTATGCGAGCTGCGATCGGTCCAGGTGGACGGCCATTCGAGTTCGGTATTGACGAACCCCGCCGCATGAACCCTGACAACGACGTCGTTGATGGCAGCCGTCGGCTCGGGCCGTTCCACCAGTTTTAAACCGGCAAGCCCCGCCTCCGGGTTGGTTGCTACAATGGCTTTCATGGGACGCACTCCTTAATTTCCGTTGCGTTGAAAGATGAATTGGGGACCACGAGCCCATATCGGCCTCGTGCAGGCAGGTGCTGCTCGACTGTGGCTTGGTCGATTGGATGCCGACGGACGAGCCGCGATATTTGGCAATCACACGTTCGATACCGGCGGGCGCTTCATCAGCAAGAGGTCTTTGACATCCTGCAGATCGCTTCCATCCGAGATGGGAAGCGTCAGCCATTTTCCGTCGATATAGGTTTTGGCGTTGTCGTAGAGGGTGACCAGTTCAGGCCGCCAGGCATAGCGCCGCTCCTCGAATTTCTCGCGCTCCGCTCGGCCCATCACCACGACGGCCGAAAGCCGTTTGAACTCCGGGACCAGGGTGGTGAAGGCCCTGGCTTTCTTGTAGCGCAAGGACCAGCCGCGGTTCTTGCCACCGTAGAGCCAGTCCGGGGCAAAAACGTCCGGATAGCGGCATCAAGCGGTGGTGCTGCCCGTTCGGTCATTCGGTCGCCGATCTGCGGAAGGGGTAGTGTTGTTTCACGCATTTAAATGACTCCTATGTGCCCCGCCGGGGCGAAATGGTTGAGATGTCCGGGCCGCCAGCGTACTGGCATGGAACACAACTTCGGCTATCGTCCGCCGGCATCCGCCGGCAGCGCTGAGCTTGTGTGGATGTCTCCGGGACTCGGCACGACCGTCAGATCGATGGCGGCGAGAAGCGTCTGCCGCGCCACCGACGCCTGCTCCCAGTCAAGGAAGGCGGTGCCTTGCAGCGGAAAGAATTGTTGCGTCTTCAGCCCAATCGAGCTCAGCGTCAGGGACAGGTAGGGCGTCAGAAAATCCGGTTGGTTGGCGCACTCGCCGGTGAAGAATCCGCCAGACGTCACGCCGATAAAGACCGGACGGTCTCGAAGCATTCCGACTTTCCCTGCCGGCGTTGATTTCATTGTGCGGCCGACACGCAGGACCTGATCGATCCAGGCCTTGAGGACAGAGGGAGTAGTCAGATTGTGCATCGGCGTTCCGATGACGACCACATCCGCCGCTTCGACCTCCTGAATAAGCTGTTCGGAAAGATCGAGCGACCCTGTCGGCGGGGCCGCCAAAGTAGCCGGCGACGCCAGCGCGGCGGCATAAAGGGCTACGGTCTGAGGTAGGGGATCGGCGCCCAGATCACGCCGGATGATGTCCGCGCCAGGCGCAACCCCAAGAAGCTTTTCGACGATGGCCGCCGAAAACTGACGGCTATGGGATTGCTGGCGCGGACTGCTGTCGATGTGGAGAATGTTCATGGGATTGATCCAACGGCTTCATGAGGTTGCGAGAGAGCGGAACTCAGATCGCGCCGGCCGGGGCAACGGCGGGAAAGTCCTTGTCGGGATCAAAGACATTGTTGAACAGGTTCGTCAGCGTGTACATGGCGACCAGAGCGACGATCTCGATGATGTTCGCCTCGGTGAAGCCGGCATCGCGAACAGCCTTCAGATCGGCATCGCTGACTTGCCCTCGGCTTTCGATAACCTTGCGGGCGAACTGCACCGCCGCGTCCCGCTTCGGGTCGTTTGCATGGCCCTTGCGAGCGAGAATGATCTCGTCGACAGGCAGCTTGGCCATATGTTCAGCGGTGAAGCTGTGAACCGTGAGACAATAGTTGCAGCCATTCACTTCGGAGACAGCAAGGCCGATGCTGTCTCGTGTCCTCACGTCGAGCGCCTTGCTGAGGGAGCCCAGCAGGGCAGCCCATGCGTTGAAGGCGATCGGGCTTTGCGCGAAGGCTGCCATCATGTTTGGGGTAAAGCCGATGTTTCTCGTGAGGGCATCGAGGGTCTCTTTGGATGCAGCCGGCACCTGTTCCGGCGTCAGAACAGTGGTTCTGGTCATGGTCGTCTCCATAAATGTTTGATTGAGATGGCGGTTATGCGAAGGACAGGACGTCGGCCACCGGCAGGCGTGGCTTCTGCGGCCAGTTGCCGGACCGTTCGGGCCCGACGGTCAAGAGCATCACCGGGATTTCATCTTCGGCGAGGCCGAATTCGCGATGCACGGCCTCTGCGTCGAACCCGATCATCGGTGTTGAGCCAAGACCCAGCGAGCGCGCCGCATAGATGACTGCCGCGGTGCCGAAGGTCGCGGAGCGAACCGCTTCGTCACGTTGCCGCTGGGGCTGGTTATCATAGAGGCCGCGGGCGGGCACTTCCCATTCCGGCACCAAGTGGGCCGGCATGATACCGGCTTCCACGACCGGCGCCAGGCGGGCGGGTACAGTGCTGGCATCGGCCAATTGGCCGATGATAATAAACGTCACCGCGGCATCGAGGATCGCGGGCTGCTTCCAGGCGATCGGATGGAGCCGGGCCTTGGCCTCGGGCGTGCGGACGGCGATAAACCGCCAGTTCTGAAGGTGGAATGACGTCGGCGCTGCCGTGCCGATGCGCACCAGATCCCGGATCTGATCGTCGGTTAGTGTGGCGGTAGTGTCGTAATATTTGGCGGCGCTACGGCTTAGAATGGTTTCGATGACCGCATTCGTCGGCGCAGTTTCGGAGGTCGTGTTGCTGATGTAGTTCATTGGGGGGCTCCTCATCAAGTGATTACGGAGCCGATTTTACGAGCGGTAGTGATATTATCGAGACTGAATTGCTTCAATATCATGCTCAAAAGGATCAAGCATTAGGTCGGCACTAACCTGCAGTTTTCCCGCCGGTCTGCGCCAGCCTGCGCCATTCCCCTGGCGTCATCCCCATCTTCTCGGCGAATACGCGCCGGAATGCCGAAACGGATTGGTAGCCGACCGTTTCGGCGATTGCCTCGGTACTGACCGCCGGTTTCTTGAGCTCGTTTGCAGCCAGACTCATGCGCAGATCCGTCAAGAGGTCGAGGGCAGAGCAACCGAGCCTGTCCTGGAAGTGACGCATGAATGTTGCGCGTGACATGCTACACAAGTCCGCCAGATCAGGCAGCTTCCAAGGCTTGGCTGGATCCGCGAGCATGGCGCTGATTGCCGGCGCCAATCGCGGGTGGCCGGCTAACGCCAACAAACCCTCGGGAGCGGTTGCGGACTCGCTGGCTGCGCGTAACACCAGCGTGAAAAGAGCCGAAGACAGGGCGTTGAGAACGGCCCGTCCTCCCGGCCGGTCGCCGGCCGCTTCCATTCGCATCAGCCCCACCAGGCCAGCGAGCCCATCGGTTGCGGACGCCAAACTGTCTTCTGACGCGCCATCCATGGCTCGCGCAACCAGGTTCAGAGGCAGATAGTTACGGATCAGCCGGTCGTGAGGAGGTGCGATGAAAAATCGGCCACACAACAGATCGAGCTGCTCGCCGTCGCTGTCGTTCTCGCTCAACATCCAACCGGCAGCACCCTGCCGCTGCTGCGTAGGAACGGGCGTCCGGCCGCTACCATCGTGTAACACATGCGCCGCACCGTGTGGTAGCAGCACGATATCGCCGCTTGTCAATTCTCGCCGGGTTCTTGCCGCCGGATCCTCAAAGATCGCCCGGCCCCTGACAACGACATGGTAGGGAATTTCGTTCGCCGCAGCCCGGTTCCAGGTAATGCGCCACGGAGCGCCGTAGGCGCATCGCACCTCGAGCTGGCCGGTGACCGTGATGATTTGCAGCAGCTGGCTCAACCAATCGAGTTCAGACATAGGACCTCGAGAATCTACCGTTCAGGCGTTCCATCGTATCGCACGATAACCACTCGCATTCCATGGTTGAACCCACAATCCGACGGTCATTGTCGCGGGGAAGGAGCTGGGTGTTGTGCGGTGAATTGGATCAAAGTCTATCTAATCGGGTAACCCGATCTGAAAACGCGGCTGGTAGAGAAGGTTTTCCTTTTGAGACGCCCTCACATGATCCTGGAATTGCAGAATGCCATTCTCGAAATGATCGCCAAAGGCGAACCGCTGGCGGCCACGCTCTCGACACTTTGTTTGATGGTCGAAAGAGCCATCCCCGGTGTTACGGCCACCGTTCTGAAGTCCAATGGCGCCGGTTTGGCGACATTGGCGGCACCATCGTTGCCACAGTCATATTCCGCGGCCGTCGACGGCCTCAGGGTCGGGCCTTACGCTGGTTCTTGCGGTACGGCCGCTTTCCTTGGAACGCCGGTTGTAGTCACCGACATAGAAGCAGATCGCAGATGGGCCGACTACAAGGCACTTGCTCTTCCGCTCGGTCTAAGGGCGTGCTGGTCTAGTCCGATCAAGAGCGCCGACCGTGTGGTCGGTACTTTCGCCTTCTACTATCGGGAAAAACGTGGTCCGAGCACACTTGAGCAGAAGATCGTGGATGCATGTGTACATCTCTGCTCGATCGCAATCGAGCGTGACGAACGGGTGGCGGAGCGTCAGCGGCTGACATACACGGATAGCCTCACGGGGCTCCAGAACCGGGCTGCGTTCGATCTGGCCCTCCGGACCCTTGTGACCCCTGCGAGTCGCGGCTGGGGCATCATAATAGCCGACGTCGACAACCTGAAGCTGGTGAACGATACGTTTGGTCACGCGGCCGGAGATGGTCTGATCCGCGTCGTAGCGGAGCGGATCGCGGCAGCCGCGGTCGGGGAAACGATATATCGGCTCGGCGGCGACGAATTCGCAGTTATCGTTGTCGGCGAAGGGGAACTCAACCTGCAGCGCAAAGCGGCGGAGATCCTGGCCAGGCTTGCACCGCCGACGGATTGCGCGGGTCACGTTGTCTTTCCGGCGGTGACATTCGGCGGCGCCTTGACGACAGACAGCATGGATCCTGAACAGGTCCGGCAAAATGCGGATATTGCGCTCTACCACGCCAAAGAGCATGCGCGTGGACAATTCGTCGAGTTCCATTCGGGCCTCGGAACAGCTTTAACGCGCCGCTTCAGGGCGGTAAGGGACGTCGGTCTGGCGCTATCGGAGAACCGCATCGAAGCTTACTATCAGCCCATCGTCCGTCTTGACACGCGCGAGGCTATCGGCCTGGAAGCATTGTGCCGGATGAGAACCCACTCAGGCGACGTCGTTGCCGCCGCTCATTTTCATGAGGCGACCAAAGACGCCCACGTAGCAGCAATGCTGACGGAGCGGATGCTGACCAAGGTTGCGAAGGATATGCGGACCTGGCTCGACAAAGGGCTTCCTCTGCAGCATGTCAGCGTCAATCTTTCGGCCGCCGACTTCCGCAAAGGAGGACTGCGCAAGAAAATTTGCCAGCTCTTCGAAGCAGCGGATGTTCCGCTCGAACATCTGATCCTTGAGGTGACAGAATCCGTTTATCTCGGACAACGTGACCACGTGGTCGCCAATGAGATCAAGGCTCTACGGTTCGAAGGCTTGAAGGTGGCGCTGGACGACTTTGGTACCGGCTATGCCTCCTTGACACATCTGCTGACCGTACCTGTCGACATCATCAAGATCGACAAGTCGTTTATTGACCGGACCAGGCTCGGTGATGCGGGGATGGCCATCGTCGAGGGCTTGATTTCAATCGCAGGAAAACTTGGCATTCGCGTCGTAGCGGAAGGGATCGAGGAGGAAGAACAGGCGCGACGCCTTCAAGAGTTCGGTTGCAAGCTTGGCCAAGGATATCTCTTTGCAAGGGCGATGGATGGATCGAAGGCCGGAGAGTTCCTCCTAGCCCACGGTCAGCGCGGCGTTCACACTAGCTCAGCCCGGCAGCCACTCCGGTATTCCGGCTGAGACAGCACCTTAATTTGTCAGCGGCTTTGCATCATCAATATTTAGATGGAATCCTCTCAGGAAAATCACAAATGCTCAAGCGCATCCAACTGAGCCAGCTGCGGGTCGGCATGTTCATCAGAGATATGGAATTCGCCATTCAATCCGATGCTGAGCGCTTTAGGCCCTTTCTGCTCACCAGAGGCGAGGATGTCAGACGGCTCACGACCGGGCACGTCAGGAGCGTAGTCATAGACATCGCGAAGGGAGCGGACGTCGCGGGGGGAGCGCAACCTACCGAAATAACGAGCTTCGAGACGAGCGTGCTGGCTGTATTTTCACCTGGCGAGATCGGCCGTGCGAAAAAATCCATTCAGGATATTGGGCCGCATCTACGTCATGTACTGGATGATGCTCGTCTCAATGCCGGCTTCGCGGACGGGGCGGCAAACACTGCGGTGGAGCGCATTATGCTGGAGACGCTCGACAACGCTGATGCCTTGATCGCGGTCGCCAAGCTGAAGGAGAAGGACGAGATCACGTTTCTTCACTCGCTCGCCGTTAGTGCCCTTATGATCGCATTTGCGCGCGCTCTCGGTCATAACGAAGATGAGGTGCGGGTTCTCGGTCTCGGCGGCCTGGTGCATGATCTCGGAAAGATGGCCGTTCCTGGCGAAATCCTTGGTAAATCTGGCAAACTAACGGCCGAAGAGATGGATCTTATTCGCGCTCATCCGCAGAAGGGTTTCGAGATGGTAGCGAAGTCTGGCGCCGCGCCAGCGGAAGTTCTTGATATCTGTCGTTTTCACCATGAGCGGTATGATGGCAGTGGTTATCCCCATCGGCTCTCAGGCAAAAAGATACCCTATGTTGCCCGGGTTGCCGCGATCTGTGACGTCTACGAGGCCTTGACGACCATTCGTCCCTATAAGCGAGCGTATTCGCAATCCGAGGCCATCAACTTGATGATGAACTCTCCCGGGCATTTCGACCAACCGCTCCTGTCGGCGTTTATTTCTAAGATGATCATCAGCGGCACGCTGCATTAACGGTTTCGTTTCCGCCTGGCTCAAGAGCTGATGCACTCCGACAAAAATTGGCTTTCCCAGGGGTAGACATTCACGATTTGATAGTCTGCAAATTCGTTAGTGTCTCGCCTACGCGAGCGCGATCCGCCCAGACCTCTTATTCTTGAGCCACCAGCGCAGAGAGGGCCAGAAACACCTCGACCGAATTTGAGAACAAGCCTTTAGCTGACCGCGCACCGGCTCGACGGTTCGAATCTCTTCAAGAGCAACTCATATCGCCTTTGGCATCTATGGAATCGGCTCGATCATAAAATCACGTATGCATCTGTTATTCCGTTGAACTCATGGCCGGTAATCATCGTGGTTCCCTGTATACCGTCGTCCGGCAGATTGACCGAGGCAGAGGTCACCAGCATACCTTGTCCTTGCGCACCGATAAATGCCGGGCAAGTCGGTTGTTTGAATGGCATCCCGACGGTGCGTGCCACATGACCGGAAGGTGTGATGCACTCGATTTCGCCGGTGCCCCAGCGAGCGTTCCATAGGCAACCATCGCGATCGATGACCGAACCGTCGATACCGCCCGCGCGGCCTCTGCCGTCATGGAACACAACGCATGCGCCCGTCACATCGCCAGTATCAGGATCGAGCGGGACCCGATAAATAATGCCTTCTCTGGTATCGGCAAAGAAACCTGCCGCGCCATCCGGGGAAAAGCAGATCGAATTTGGAATGGTCAAGCCGGAGAACAGAAGCCGGGCTTCACCCTGCCGCACCAGATGGATGGATGCCGCGCCATCGATCGGGTCATGCGCCATGCTGCTAATCCAGATCGAACCGCTTGGATGCACGCGGCCATCATTGGTTCGCATGCCGCCGGTCTTGCCGCTGTTGAGGGCAATATAAAGAGAAAGAGCGCCACTGTCGGGGTCCCGCAGCCACAAACCCTCGTCCATTGCGATCAACTGACGACGATCCGTAGTGATCGCCATCATGCTGGCCATGCCGGGAAGGGGGATTTCCGTGAGCTTTCTGCTCTTCATCTCAAGTGTGAACAGCCGACATGTCAGAATATCGAACCACCAGGCTATGTCTGTTTCACAGTCATAGCCTGGGCCTTCGCCGAGCTGGGTCTTGGGAGAGGTGAGCAGTTCAGGTGCCATGGCCGTTCGCAAGCATGCGTTCCGTCTGACGATCAAAGATGTAGTGGGAATTGGCCTCGGTTCTAACCGATACACGTTCGCCGGCCATCGGCGCATCGCTGGAAGGATGGCTGACAATCAAGCGCTCGCCGCTCTGGGCCTGGAGGTATATGATGGCGGTCGCGCCAAGCTTTTCAACGATATCTACGGTGAGGTTGCCGGCCGTCCGGTCAAGCGAAAGATGTTCCGGCCGAATACCCAACACATAGGAGCCATCCGGCAAGCGGGCCTTGACCTCCTGCCCGAGACCGGGACAATCCAAATGACCGTCGACGCATTCCACGTCGAGAAAGTTCATCGGCGGTGAGCCGATGAAGCCCGCCACGAACTTATTGGCAGGTTCTCGGTAGAGCTGCATTGGGGTACCAATCTGCTCGACACTCCCCTTGCGCATGATGACGATGCGGTCGGCCAGTGTCATGGCTTCGACCTGATCGTGGGTGACATAGATAATAGTGGATTTCAGCCGCTTGTGCAGCTTGGCGATTTCCACTCGCATTTCGGCGCGCAATTCGGCATCCAAATTGGAAAGCGGTTCATCAAAGAGAATGACCTTGGGCTCCCGCACGATCGCGCGGCCGATCGCCACCCGCTGCCGTTGGCCGCCGGATAGCTGTTTCGGTCGCCGCTCAAGATAGTCCTCGAGCCGCAGGATGCACGCGATTTCATCGACCCGTGCGCGAATCTCCGACGGGGCAACCTTGCCGATTTTGAGGCCGAAGCCGATATTTTCGCGGACGGTCATATGCGGATAGAGCGCATAGGATTGGAACACCATCGAGATGCCACGCCGCGCCGCATCGGCATGGGTCACGTCGTTGCCGGCGATTTTCAAGGTGCCGGAACTGCTTTGCTCCAACCCGGCAATGGTTCGAAGCAAGGTCGACTTGCCACATCCGGAAGGACCGACGAGAACGCAGAACTCGCCCTCATCGACATTGATGTTGATGTCGTGCAGAACCTGAAGCCCGCCAAAGGACTTGCCGATGTGATCGATTTCAACTGCTGACATGATTGGGCCTACCAGTTCGTTAGCGAGCCGTCGCGCCGGCGCAGGAACGGCGGGTTCCAGTTTAACGCCTCGGATTTGCGCAGTGCTTCTTCATTGACCTCGATGCCGAGCCCCGGTGCGTCCAGGACTGGATAGCCATTGCCGGAAAGCTGGTGCTGGACCGGAAAGATGTCGGGGTGGTGAAAACCAAGTGGGCAATTGGGAAGCTGGTGTGTTTCCGTATAGGAGAACAACGGGGTCGCTGCCGACATATGGACAGTGGCAGCGGTGCAGATCGCTCCCAGAGGATTGTGCGGCATGAGGTCGATGTAGTGCATCTCCGCCCAGCCGATCACCTTCATGGCCTCGGTGAAGCCACCGATATTGCTGACATCTATGCGCAGATATTGCGTCAGATTGCTTTCGATATAGGGAGCAGCCTGCCACTTGGAGCTAAACTCCTCACCTATGGCGAACGGCACGTCGGTCAGGCGGCGAAGCTCTCGATATGCCTCGGGCGTTTCGTCGCGGATCGGCTCCTCTATATAGTCGAGCGAACCCTTGGGCAGGCGCTGGCAGAACGATGCCGCTTCACCGATCGAAAGCCGGTGGTGATAATCGATCCCGAGCATCAAGCCCGTACCGAAGCGCTCGCGTATGGTGCCGATGCGCTCGGCGGTGGCGATGATCGATTCACGGGGTTCGAAAACATCTCTGGCGCTATGCCCGGCCACGGGCACCCGTATGCTCGTCCAGCCTTGCTCCACCAACCCGGCAACCTCGTCCAGCACGGCTGCGGTAAACGACCCGGCATCGCCGGCATAGCTTTCGGAGTAACAGCTGGCATAAGCCGGGACCTGTTCCCGCTGCTTGCCTCCGAGCAATTGGTAGATGGGAATATTGTAGGTTTTACCTAAAAGATCGTGAAGCGCGATGTCGATCGCCGAGATGGCGGCTGTGATCACGCGACCGCCCTCGAAATACTGGCTGCGATAGCATTCCTGCCAAAGGCGGCCGATCTCGCGGCAGTCTCTGCCCACCAGAAAATCGGCAAAGTGATTGATGGTCGCGGCGACCGCCCGTTCCCGACCGGAAAGCCCGGCTTCGCCCCAACCGACCAAGCCGTCGGTCGACTGGATTTTCACCACCAGCTGATTGCGCGTACCGACGCGTGCGGCAATCGGCTCGATGGCGCGGATGCGGGCGGGCACTCCTTCCAGCCGTATCGATGGTTCCTTCAAACTGGATTCCATTTGGATTCTCCCGAATTGTCCGGGAGAACGATTACGCCGGATCAAATGGCCACGCAATCTAAAAATACACGATAATCATAAAATAATGTGCTATCTTTGATCTCGCATGCGAATCTGCTCATAGAGATGCTGCCCGGCATGTTCAATGTGCGTGCGTATGACCTCGGACGCCTTGTTGGCATCGTGATTTCTGAAGGCTTCGATCAGCATGCGATGCTCCTGGCAAATGGCCTTGTAGCGGCTTCGGCCTATCGGCAAGCGTGCCGCAAAGACGCGCAAGGCGGTTCGTTGCCCCTTCCAGAGTGACACTGCGCGCTTATTGTAATGGAAATCTGCTATGTAATTATGGAATCTGTGATCAATATCTGTGACATTGTCACGCGCTGGATCGGTGATATTTTCCAGTTCGTTCTGTATTTTTTCAAGTTCATCTATGTTCTTTTCTTCGGAATATTCTGCAAACCATTCAACAAGATACGGTTCAAATATCCTCAATATCTCATAGGTATCGCGAACTGTATTGAAATCTAGCTGGCATACCATCGCTCCTTTGTTGGGCTCGAACTCGACATATCCTTCGCCTTGCAGCACGCGGAGGGCTTCACGGACAGGATTCGTGCTGCTCTCATACCGAGAGGCGAGATCGGATATCTTAAGGCGAGTACCGCCCGGAAGGTGGCCGCTTGCGATATCTTCAATCAATCTCGAGTAGATGTCGTCGCTATCACTCATGGCTTCCGGATGTTTGAGCATGGCTTCTTTCCCTCGTCGCGGTTCGGGCTGCCTCGCGCGCGCCCGACCAATGCCTATCCTCTGTTATCATGCGTTTGTACGGTACGCAGTTCAAGTGCCGCTCACCGAATACTGGCTGATTCACATGCGATTCTCGTCGCTTCGTGGCGTTTTTGGCAGTCGAGAATCATTATTTATTCTGATTTTCGATCATAAAATGTATTAAACTGTTGACATAGTGTGCGATAATGTTAACGTCTTGTGAATTCGACTTGTGGGAGGATGTTTCATGTCGTCATTGAAATCGATGTTGCTGGCGGGTGCGCTTGTCCTGGCGCCCGTGGCTGCTTTGGCTGATACCGTCACGCTGGAGGTCGCCTCTTGGAAGGGCAACGAGGCGGAGCCCGCGGGCCTGCCCGAGCTGATCAAGAAGTTCGAGTTGCAGCATCCTGACATCAAGGTCAAGTTGACCTATGTCGGCCGCAACGATTTCAATACTGCAGTTTCTCCGCGACTTGCGGGCGGCAATTCGCCAGATGTCGTCATGGCTGATATGGTGCTCATGCGGCAATGGGCGCGAGCCGGTCTTCTGAGCGAATTGGACAAGGGCGATTGGTTTGCCAAAATCGAGCCAACATTGCGCGATGCGCTGTCGAAGGGCACGGGAAATTATGTCTTCCCGCTTGAGGTCATTGGTATCGGCAACTTCGTCAACATGGGGCTGCTCAAGAAATCCGGCATTGAAAAGCCACCGGCGACCGTCGATGAAGTGAAGGCCGCTTGCAAGGCTCTGAACGCGGCTGGTATCCAGCCCATGATCATGGCGCCCGGTTTCCCAGCGTCCGTCTTCATGATGGCGCAGGGTCTGGCTGCCGGGGAGGCGCCGGCCGGTGACTACGGAACGGGTAGCGTGCCTTTTGCAAAAAGCAAGGCATTTACCGACGCATTAGGCGTGCTGAAAGATCTTGACGGCGCGGGTTGCTTCAAGGGCAAGGAGCAGGCCGGGGTCGACGCCTGGTCGACCGGCCTGCAGGAATTTAAGGCGGGTCATTTCGCCATGATGCCACAGGGTGCGTGGAATATAGCGGCGTTCGGCAAAGTCGAGGGGCTCGACTTTGTCTTCACGCCGATCCCATCGGCAAAGGCTCCGGGCGTCGCTTTTGACCTTTTCGGCTTCGGCTGGGCGCTGCCCAAGCATGCGGCGCATGAAGATGCCGCCAAGGCCTGGATCGAGTTCTTCAGGAGCGATGAGAACCTGAAGATCCTTCTTAAGGGCGAAGCCGCAGGCAGCCCGTTTGCAGGTGGTTCCACCGGTACGCCGCCACAGGCGGCCAGCTACGAAGCGGCCCGTACCGGTTCGGGGCTGATCTGGTATCCTGTCGGCCTTGCCCAGTGGCCCGCGGCTTTGGAAACGGAGATCTTCAGTTCGATGGCTGGCTTTCTTGCCAACACATCGGCCTCGCCAAAAGAGACCCTGTCCAAATGGGACGAGGTTGTTGAAGATCAGAAGTAGGGCAAGCAATGCGGGCGGGCTCGGGCTCCTTAAAGGGACCACGCTCTGAAACGCAAGGTACTGGTGAGGCCTGATGGAGTCATTCGTTGGGCCTTATCGTCCGCATGCAACCTGCCGAAAGGAGAATACATTGAACCGGCAGTTCCAGAAGGCTTTGTTCTTAGCGCCGGCTGTCATCATGCTGACGGTTTTCTTTCTTTTTCCGCTGTTTGAAGCCGTGCGCCTGAGCTTCACCGATTCTTCCGGGCTCGGTGATTACAGCTATGTCGGGTTTAGCAACTACGTCAGGGTTTTCACCCGCTCGAAATATTACGACAGCTTTACGATTACGATCGAATTCGTGGCCCTCGTCGTCGTCTTGCAGACGGCGCTCGGACTTGCGTTCGCGACCGTGCTGAACGCGATGCCCACCATCCGCAATTTCTGCCGCGCAGCGCTTTTCATGCCGGCGATGATGTCCTTTATCATCGTAGGCTATATCTGGTCCTTCATCCTTTCTCCGTTCAGCGGCGGACTGAATGCGTTTCTCGACTCCGCTGGGCTCGGCATGCTGAAGCACGAATGGCTGGGCGATCCGGTGACCGCGCTGCTTTTCGTGGCGGTCGCCCACGTGTGGATGTTCACCGGCTATACCTGCGCGATTTTTCTGGCAGGCTTCGCGAACATTCCGAGCGATCTGGAGGAAGCGGCAAAGCTGGACGGCGCAAATGCCTGGCAGCGTTTTTGCCGCATCCAACTTCCACTGCTGGCGCCGAGTTTTACGGTCAACATCATGCTTTCGACGATCGGGACAATGAAGACATTCGAGCTCCCCTTCGTCATGACAAAGGGTGGCCCAGATGGAGCGACGCAGACCATTGGCCTGCAGATCATCCAGACCCTGTTTCAGGAATATCGCTTTGGCCTCGCAAGTGCGCTGTCGGTGGTCCTCCTGGTCCTGGTGCTTATAGTCGCCTTCGTGCAAAACCGCCTTTTGCGGCGCCGGGAGGAGATGCTGTGAACAACATATCAAGATCGCCGCTGCGCTTTCTCCAACACATGCTCGTGCTCGGCCTCGTAGCAATTATGTTGCTGCCGGTCGCCTACATGCTGTTGATGTCGTTTCGCAACGGGCAGGAAATCGTCAATGCGCCCCTGGCATTGCCCAAGCATTGGCATTTTGAGAATTACGCACGTGCGTATGAAAATATGTCCTACTTGCGCAGTATCTTGAACTCGCTCGGCATCACGGTCGCCGTCACTGTGGCGGTGTCCTTCATTGGGGCTCTCGCCGCCTATCCGCTGTCTCGTTCGAAGAGCCGCGGGACACAGATCCTAATTTCACTACTATCGCTTTGTCTGGCGACACCGTCATTTGTGACGATCACGCCGATCTACGAAACCTTCGCCAGGGTAGGTCTGCTCGATACATATCTAGGGATCATTCTCGCCTTTACCGCGCTTAACCTGCCGCTCGCTGTCTTCTTCTATACGAGCTTCATCCGCGTCATTCCGCAGGAGCTGGAAGAGGCGGCCGAACTTGATGGTTGCTCGTCGTTCCAGGTCTTCTGGTACATAATCCGGCCGCTGCTCGGTCCGGCGACCGCGACGCTGTCCCTGTTCGTCATGCTGATGGTGTGGAACGACTTTATCTATCCGCTGCTGCTTTTGACCGACGATAAGAAGTTCACGGTGATGATGAGCGTCTACCGCTTTGTCGGCAACCAAAGCCTCAATCCCGAAGAGCTGTTCCCGGCGGCAGTTTTGGGTTCACTACCGCTCCTCGTGCTGTTTCTTTTGTTTCAGCGGCGGATTGTCAACGGAATTACAGCGGGAGCAGTGAAATGAGCGGCATGCAGGCGCTTCAAGGTAAGATCATCGTTGTCACCGGGGCAGGGGCAGGAATAGGCCTGGGAATCGCGCGGGCCTGCGTTCAGGCGGGTGCAACCGTGCTCGGCGTTTCGCTTCTCGCAGAAGAAGTTCGAGCGGTTCTCGATGTCGGCGCGGAATTCCTGCAAGCGGATGTCGGCGATCCCGTAGCCATTAGCCGCCTGGCTGCAGTGGTCAAACAGCAATTTGGTGGCCTGGATGGCCTGGTGAATAATGCTGGTGTGACCATCGAAAAGCCGTTTCTGGAAATGCCGCTGGACGAACTCGACTTGCTCTGGCGGGTAAACCAGCGCTCGGTATTTCTGGTTTCGCAGATGCTGGTGCCGCTGCTGCGCAAGCCGGGATCCATCGTCAACATCGGCTCCAATCATGCAAGAGCCACGCTCGCCGGCTACGAGATGTATGCCGGAACCAAGGGCGCGATCGTTTCGATGACACGGGCCATGGCATGGAGCCTCGGTCCGCTCGGCATTCGTGTCAACGCCCTTTGTCCGGGCCTGACACGCACTGAAAAGATCGCCGCCCTGGAAGCCGGGAATGCTCAGCTCGCAGATCATTTCCGCCAGGCACACGCGACGGGAATCTACAATACCGTTGATGAGATTGGCGCATTGGCGGCATTTTTGCTTTCCGATGCCGGCCAGGCTTTGAGTGGAAGCGAAATCGTCGCAGACCAGGGGATGTCGAGCAGGCTGGGCGCATTTTGAGCGGCCGCAGATTTCTTATTCCACCTCCCCTTGAGCTCTTCTGTTGAGTTGCGCGAGATTTTGATCCGCATTTCATTTTGCACTGACCCAGCTTGGAAAAACCAATCATTTGAGATGATTGATTATTCGAAGCTTTTTGCTGGACCTTGGCCAAACGCAAAACCGGGTTAAATCATCACGGAAATCAACAACTGCACATTGGAGGCGATCGAAGGCTGCGACCAGCATGCCGTGCGTCTCGGCTTGCGCATGGTCCATGGGCTTGCCCAGACCGATGCGGCTCGCATCATTGCTGCCCGTGCCGATCAACCCTTCGACAGCGTCGACGATCTCTGGCGGCGATCGGGCGTGCCGGCGGCGTCGCTCGTTGAACTTGCCGAAGCCGATGCTTTCCTGTCATCGCTCAAGCTGCAACGCTGTGATGCGCTCTGGGCGGAAAAGCCGAAGCGGCAAGGAAAGCACGAAAACCCTCTGGTCACGCGTACCTCCCGCACTGCAATTGCAGCAGGTCTTCCGTGCTGCTACCGGCTGCCAAATGTGCCGTAGTCATAGCGGAGGCATCACCATCAAATCGGCTGTGTCTGTCGTTGGTTGATAAAGGCCGCGTACGATTTCGCACTCCTCTTGTTCTGGCCCCTTAAACGCACGGGCACTGTCCGTTGATGACAAACGCGCGATCCTCGCAGCCTGGGCATCCGATCTCTACGCTGTCGATTCGCGGCCGGCACTGCGATTTCTCCGGGGAACACCTGAACCAATCTCGATCGACGAGGTGCAAGCGGCTCTGCAAGAGCTCGACCGGCGCTTTGGACAATCGACGATGCCCCATCGCTTTCCTGCCTACCTGGTAAATTGCGCCGCCCGTATTACCAGTGGTCGAGGCTTGGATCCCCGACCCATTCCTCGATCGGACGGCCCTCAGCTCAGTTCTAAGGTGTGCGACAAGAGTTGGCGGGTATAAGATGCGCTCGGTTCCGAAAGAACTTGATCGCAGTTTCCTTGTTCCACAAGGCGGCCATTGTTCATGACGGCCACACGGTCGGCAATGCTTCTAACGACCCCGAGATTGTGTGTGACGAATATGAGGCTGACGCCATCATGCATCAAGTCCTGCAACAACGCTAGTATGGTTGCTTGGACCGAGACATCAAGAGCGGAGGTGATTTCGTCGCATATGACGAGATCCGGCGCACAGATTAAAGCCCGAGCGATCGCACAGCGTTGCCTTTCTCCGCCGGAAAGCTCGTTAGGGTAACGATCGGCATAACTCTGCGGTATCCCAACCTTGCTTAGTACCTCTCTGACCTTTTTCCGGGCTGTGATTGCATCTGCTTGGTGAAACAAGGCGTAAACACTTTCTATGCTGCTGCCAATGGTTCGTCGCGGATTGAGTGATCCATAGGGATTTTGAAAGACGTATTGGATCCTTTGCACGGTGTTGCGGCCCCGTTGTCTGCAGTCTGCTTCTAACGGAGCGCCGCGAAAGGCGATAGTGCCGTGCCATTGAGTATGAAGGCCGATGATAGAGCGCGAAAGAGTGGATTTACCGCTGCCAGATTCGCCGACGATTGCCAGGCATTCGCCCGCGCGAACGGCAAGCTCCACATCGTGCAACACCTGATGCGTTCCATAGAAGGCGCGCAGCTTCTCCACCTGCAGTACCAGCTCACTCTCTTTAAAAGCCGATAAGCGGGCTTGCGCAACGACACGCAGTTGCTTGGAATGCATTGGCCAGTGACATCGGACGAGATGGCTTTCCTCTGCCACCGAATAAAGGGGAGGTTCTTGCTCACAGGTCGCCTTGGCAAACGCGCATCGGGAGCGGAACACGCATCCTCCGGTCAGTCGGTTTGCTTCAATCATGCCTGGAATCGGCTTCAGTACGAGCCGCTCTCGCGCTGAGGGCAGCGATTCTAATAGAGCTCGGGTGTAGGGATGCGATGGTTTTTCAAATACATCCTTGCAGTGGCCGTATTCGACAACGCGACCGGTGTAAAGGACCATAACCTCATCTGCTACGTGCGACACGACGCCGAGATCGTGAGAAACGTAGATTGCCGATATTTTGTGGTCTGCACAAAGGCGCCCGACCATCTTGAGAACGTCATGTTGGACCGATACGTCGAGGCCGGTTGTCGGCTCATCCAGAACGATCAGCCGGGGATGAGCAGCAATTGCCATGGCAATTGCGACGCGTTGCAACTGACCTCCTGACACCTGACTAGGATATCGCGAGAGAAAATCCGACGAAGACGGCAGCCCCACTTCGTTCAACAGGGTGCCAATTCGTTCGAGGGCTTGTTCTTTCGAAAGTTTGCCGGGACCGGTGATAAGCACTTCCAGCAATTGCTCGCGTAGTGTCAGCGCGGGATTTAACGATGCGCCCGGATCCTGCGGGACATAGGCGACTAACCTGCCGCGGATTTCTCGCGTCCGTTTGCGGTCTTGCCCCAGAATGTTGTTGCCATCTATGCAAACGCTACTCCCATTGGAAATGCGCGTGCCGTGCCGTGCAAATGCGAGCATTGCCAGTGCTATAGTCGTTTTCCCGGATCCCGACTCTCCAACAAGCCCGAGGACCTTGCCAGGTGCGATTGTGAAGGAAACATCCAGAACAATTGGTTTGTTCAAGGCAACGGCTTCGACGCTGAGGTTCTCTACGACGACACTCATCTATCAATTTCCCTCGGTACGGCCGACAACTCGGGCGATTCCTTCTGCAAAGATATTTCCCGCGATGGTAAAAGACGCGATGGCTATAATCGGAGCCAAGACCGCCCAGGGCTGAATGGAAAGTGCGTTTCGATTTTCATTTATCATTAGTCCCCAGTCAGCTTCTGGAGACTGAACCCCATAGCCAAGAAAATTGAGACCTGCCAACGCCGATATGGCCCACATCAGACGCAAGCCGACCTCAACAAGCAACGGCGATGTGATGTTTGGAAGCACTTCGCTCAAAAGGATACGATGGGTCGGCATACCAATCGATTTCGAGTGCTCGATGAATTCGCGGTCGACAACGGACAACGCAGCCCCGCGGATGACGCGCGCTCCAGTTGGCGTGAGCGACAAGCCTACGATGACCACTAACAGTAGCTTGCCCGTGCCAAACATGGTCACAAATAAGAGCGCCATGACGACCGTCGGAAATGCCAGTTTCAGATCGATTAAACGCATAATGGCTTCATCTACCCGGCCCTTGAAGTATGCAGCGCTGACCCCAAGTGCCGTTGCTAGAACCAACGCAATGGATGTGGCCCCGAGGGCCATCCAAACAAGACTTCTACCGCCCCAAAGGAATCGCGATAGGACATCACGGCCGAGGGCGTCGGTACCTAAAAGATAATCCTGTTGTGGGATATCGAACGGCACCCCCACTAATTCGGTCGGTCCATATGGTGCGAACAACGGCCCGAACACAGCGATCCCGACAACCATAAGCATGATTGATAATCCAATACCCACGCGCGAAGAGCGTATCAACCGCAAATGAAGTGGCTTACGTGCGTTATCTTTTGGAAGATCCATGGCGATGCGTACTTCCTTCACAGCGCGTCTCCCCGCGCCGGCGGCTTCAAAAAGGCGGTAATGACGTCGGCTACAATGTTTGCCACGATGAAAGTCGATGCGATGATTAAGACAATGAACTGCACCACCGCGAGATCACGGTTGCCGACAGCGTCAGTGAGCGCGGTGCCCATACCCGGGAAAGCAAAGACGTATTCGATGACCACAACACCGCCTATACACACGGCAAAAACTGTCGCCGCCGCTTGCAGCGCCGGGATTGCAGCGTTCGGCAAGGCATGGCGGAACAGAATTCGTCCCGTCGACAACCCCTTGAGCATTGCGAACTGGATGTAGTCAGCTGCCAGCACGTCGATCACAGCTGCCCGCACAAGGCGGTATAGATAGGTCATTTGCAATAAAAACAGCGTTAGACACGGAAGCAACAAGATGTCTAGCTGGGTAACCATCGGCTGATCAGGCACCGGTATTGATAGCGCTGGAAATAGATGAAATACGGTCGTGCTGAGCAGCATGACAAGCACCAAAGCCAGGACGAATTCGGGGAGCGCATTGACACTCAAAGACAGACCGAGGATCACGCGGTCAAACCAGGTATCTTTGTAAAGTGCCGTGAGAAGCCCAAGCACCATTGAAACTGGCAGTGCGGCACACATGCTGAGAGTCACAACCACGAAGGTGTTGAATATTCGCGGCAATGTGAGTTGAGCTACGGGTATGCCGGCGGTGTGTGAGTAGCCGAAGTTGCCAGCGATTATCCCGCTTACCCAGCTGAAATATTGAAGAAGGATTGGTTCATCGAGATGCATTTCACGGCGCAAGACGGAAACTTTCTCCGGAGTTGCGTCTGTGCCCAGGATCATCGTCGCTACGTCGCCTGGAAGCGCTTGAGTGACCGCAAAGATCAAGATCGAAACAACGATCAACAAAAACAAACTTAGACAGAGCCGCCGAGACAACCATGTGAGGCGCCGTATCCACATTTTTACCTATCCTTTAAGTGACATCGGACAGGCCAGCGGTGCTGGCCTGTCTTACTTGGAAACGATCAAGAGAGCCACACGCTTCGCAAATAGTAGAGTGGTGAATCGACACTGTAGGGAACGAGACCGTGCACGTTATTGCGGTAACCGTTCAATATGTTGGCAAAACCCCAAATCAGGTTGCCACCCCGCTCATGCTCTATATTCCGCATTTGCGCTATCGCATCGCATCGGTCGGATTCGCTAACCGAAGCGACGGCCTTTGCCTGAAGGGCATTAAATTCGGCATCGTTCCAGTGCGCCGTGTTGAATGGCGCATTCGGTAACAGACTGCGCGTTGCCACAGGCATATAAAGGTCAGAGAGAAAATCGACACCAAAGGTCCACTTAGGGTAGTTGGCGATAAACGCCGCCATGTCGACGATCTTCACATTGATTGTAACGCCAGCAGCTTTTGCTTGTTCGGCCAGTATCTGTGCGCATTCGACCATGCCGGCTGTGCCACGCACGGTGATGAGATCGACGGTTAAATTCGCCTTGCCGGCTTCGGCTAGCAAGCGCTTGGCCTCGGCGATATCCTGCGTTCTCTGCGCGGTCGTCGAAGCAGAGCATGGGGCCACCGTGCGCCCGTTCATGTCATTCCCGACAATTCCATATCCACCCAACGCAACCTTCACCATCTGCTCACGGTTCGGTATAAGCATCATGGCTTTGCGCACTCGCGGATCATTGAATGGCTCGATGTCGGTGCGCATAAAAATCGGTATCGACATAGTCGATGGGTTGTCCAGGATTTTCAGGGCTGGGTCCGACTTGATAATCCTTGCCTGCGAGTAGGGAATTGTAAACGAGATATCGACTTGGCCTCCCCGCAGCGCATTGATTGACGCTACCTCCTCTTCGACATTGATAAGCACTAATTTGTCCACGAACGGACGACCGCGGAAATATTTCTGGTTTGCCTCGAATGACGATTGCTGACCGACAGTGAACGAAACGAACTTGAAAGGGCCGGTCCCAACAGGCTTTGCCGGATCGAAATTGCGCGGCACCATTCGGAGATATCGGTTGGCCCACACATCCCGGAAAAGGCCATACGGCTTATCCAGTTTAAAGACCAAAGTATGATCGTCGATCTTTTCTATGCGCTTCGGGTCGATGAAACCGATGAGCGAGCTCCCCTTGGTGGGATTGCTCTTGTCGAGGATTCGTTCGACAGTGAAGATGACGTCATCGGCGACGAAATCCTTACCGTCGTGAGTTTTGACACCCTGCTTGAGTTTTACGGTCCACTCAGTGGCATCGGCGTTTGGCGTGAAAGACTCAGCCAGCACGAGCCCTACGGTGGCGTCGGGAAGGAATTCTGTCAGGCCGTCCAGTAGACTGGTGAACCGGACAATATCCGCAACGAAACCTTGGGTGCGGTGCGGATCCAGTGAACCCGTTGCAGATCCTGGTACGGCAATCCGGAGCGTCCCTCCAACCTTCGGCTCGGCCGCCTGAGCGAAAAGTTCTTGCGGGAAGCTGCAGGCTGCCGCGAGACCGAATGCCCCTGTTGCTTGTAGAATGTTCCTGCGTGTAACCGAAATTTTTTGGTCGTTCATCAGAGTTCCCTTTTTTTAATTTATCCGTGTTGGTAGGCTCTTTGACTCAGGCACGCGTCGTTAGCCCTTCTTGCAAGATAAGGGCAGCAAGTTTGGTACGATTTGGGCAGTTAAGCCTGTTCAGAGCCTTATTGATGTGCGTGCGAACCGTAGAAAACGATATGCCGAGCAGGTCGCCTATCTCGCGGTCTCGAAATCCTGATGCTACGAGGCATGCGACTTCCCGCTCGCGCACACTCAAGTTTTCCACATTAATGCAAATGCGCTGCAGAGCGGCGTGCGCGTGGGCGGCGATAGCCATAATGAGAGCGATTACACTTTGCGAAAGCGGCTCTCCGTTTGCGGCTATAATGCGCAGAACAGCGACAATGCGGCTCTCAGCGTAGAACGACAAAATCATGCATCGGGCCGCAGTAGTGTGGTTCCTCGCGAGATAATGATGGACATCCTGGGCGGGAGAATTCGAATAAACCCTATATTCGAGACATTCTCTTTGTTGCTGCCACTCGGCTCGGTCCCAGGGATCGAGTTCAATGTGCGCATCCAGCGGTTCTTCAAGCTCCGGGAAAAATTTACCCAGCACGGATCGAAATTCCGCCGCGGTGCGCACGTTACAAAGCCTTGCTGTTGCAAGACCAAAAGATTGCAGCGAAGTAATGGGTATCTGAACAGGCGACATCGAGCGGTTTCCGGCTGAAGCTGATAGGCTTGTATAGCACGCCAAAGTTCGTGCTTCTTTGTCCGCTACGCCACAGAGAGGACCCGGACGGCCAAACTTTCGGAAGCGATCTCAGGCGAGGAGCGCCAAATAGGATACGTCTAAGGTCGGATCGTCTCAGGAGCTTTTTAGCAGTACGCCTACCTCATCGGTGCCCCTCCCAGAGCTGTTTTTCCATATGTCGGAGCTGACAGAGATCGTCTCTTAGGTAGGAACCGGCACCCCTGTTCCCTGTCGGTTAGCCATCAATCTGCTATGCAGCATTTGCTTTATACAAGACCATGCGACGCCCCGGACGATTCTCCCCGCGACTGGGGCCGCGCTCATGCAAGTTGTATGCGAAAATTATACTCTCTTTGAGAGAGCGGCTGTGCGGAAACGAAGCAATATTGGTGCAATCCAAGGCAAATTGCTGAAAAGATCGGCAGCTATATTTTCTAACATAATAGGAACCCTCTCATTGAGAGGTTTATCGCAAAAGATGCTTGTCATGTGACATTCATATCTTGTTAAATGGTCTATCGACTTTTGAATATGGATGAGGACCGTGAGCTTTTCATATTCGACATCAGACCTGCCAATTCGTCAGAAGGTACAGTTCTGGCAGGACGCCGTGTGCAACCTGATGATCCCAGCCGAAGCGGTCGCACAAATTCCAAGCTCTTTTAACGCCTCGCTCGACGGGTGTCGGCTAGGAGACGTGACTATCTGTCAGATGAACGCTCCGGCACATACCTTTTCGCGCACCGCCACACTCCTGCGGCGGAAACCCGATGAGGATTTCGTTCTCGTCTATGTCGTATCGGGTGAAAATGGCTTTGAGCAGGAAGGAAGAGTGGCCGTTGGCGGAGCCGGCACTATCGTGCTGTTGGATGCGGCGCGACCCTTCTTACACGATTTTCGCAGTTCCATCATCTACACAGTGAAGATACCAAGGCGACGGCTTCTCGCTCGGTTTCCGCGGGCAGAGCTCCTGACAGGAGTTAATCTTAAATCCCATCCAGCGACCACACTTTTGCCGCCGCTGATCATGGAAAGCCAGGTGATTGCCGACGAGCGTGCTTCTGGTAACTCAGAACAGCGGTTCAACACGATCTTGATAGACACCGTGGCGCTTGCCCTTGAGATGTTGGTAGACGAAAGTCCGTCCATGCGAGGATCGCGGCATGATGACGTTTATCGAAAGGCGACGGATTACATCGCCGAAAATTTTGCCGATACGGAACTCGACGTGCTGGCGGTGTCCAATGCGGCTTGCGTGTCGCCACGGACGCTCTCACGAATATTTGCATTGAGAGGCGTTTCCGTCATGCAACACGTCTGGTCGTTTCGACTCGAAATGAGCCACCGGATCCTGTCAACCGGAGGCGCCGACAGCGTGACGACTGCAGCGTTCGAGTCTGGCTTTTCCGACCTCTCGCACTTTACCAAGGTCTTCAAAAGGAAATACGGCGTTTCGCCAAGTTCGATCAGGAAGCCCTGAAGTGGTCCCGCGGGCCGCATCGGGCGGCCCGCAGCGACAATGAGCGGAAGCTAGCCGGGAAGCCTTGAGCGCGCAGCGATCTGAGCAGATTGTACGACCATTGGGATCAAGACGGAAGGTCCCTTGGTGTCGATCGTCGGATCATAGGCCGACCAGGCAAGCGCAAGTATTTCAAACCGTTTCCCGATCATATCCAGGGCAGTGACAAGTTGTTCGCTTGTGAAACCGCCGGGAGCGGTGTGCGTGCTGACGTTTATGATCGATGGATCCAGCACATCGACGTCGACATGGACGAAAACCTTCTTGCACCTTTTAAGAAGATCATCGAGCGCAAGCGCAAGTGCGCCCTCGAAACCATGTTTCTCGAATTCGAGCTTGTGAACCTGCCAGCCGAGCGCATCTCCTGCGCCAGGGCGTCCGCCGGAAGTGAACTGCTCGTGTAATCCAATTGTGACAATTCGGTCCTCCGGAATTTCCTTGAAGCCCGGGATTTTCCTGCGCAGGCGCGGCCAGCACTTGCCGGCGATCGTCGTGACCGGCATCCCATCAAAGAATCCGTTTTCGGAGGTGTCAGGGGTCTTTGCATCGCCATGGCAATCGAACCAGATCATGCCAATGTCGCCTTCAGCGTCGCCCACGCCCCCTACCATTCCCAAAGCCGCCGAGCAGCAGCCAATCGCCGTTATCGGGATACGGCCTTTGGCGCGCGCCTCCGACACGACTTGAGCCAGGCGGATGTTCTGAACGAGGATGCGGCTCATTTGATCGCCAATCGGCAACAGGCGGTGGTCTCCACCTGTCTCGCGCGGTCCCGGTTCATCCACATCGTCGATCATGATCACTTCGATGTCGTCAAAGACCTCGCGCATGGCCGCCGGGACATTGGTGGCTTCGAGAAGCACCGTAGGCCCTAAGGCAAAACTGTAGCCGGCATTTGGCTGTCTGGTCCCTTCCATATAGGGAAGGCCGATCAGGGAAATCGGAATATTCCGCAAAGATTCATTCGGCATGGGTGTTAGCTGCCTTCTCGATTGAAAAAAGCCACGGGAGAGTATTGGACGAAGAGGCGCCCGTCGATTTCATATACGATCTAAGCCGAATGGTCTGTTCCGCGACGGTCAGCTTTATGGCCAGACAGGCCAACTTTTCATCTCAGATCGGCATTTTTGCCGATTGGTGGTCGTCGATGATGCTGCTTTAATGCTCGCTGTAATCCAGAGGAGGCGATAACTCATCATGTCTGAAAACGACCGCTTGACTCAGCCGGTCTCCCTGATAGCGCTCCCCTACGTGATGGGAACGCGTACGCCACATCCATTCAACTTCCGCTTTGGGGATGGAACACGAGCCCTTTTTGCCGATCAGCAAGCGCCCAAGGCAGTTCGATCCGTCTTCTCGGACGTCGAGGTCACTTTCATTGAGGATGTCGACGAGCCGGGGGAAAGGCGAATGGGTAGCCGGGACGATGGCTATTGGGTCTATCACGGAGACCAGATGAGCCGTATCCTCGTGCAGAACATCCGCCTGGCTCAGGTCGTATCGGAGGCGCGCGCCAGAGGCCGTATCCCGATCGCGTCTATCGGTATCTGTTCAGCCTCGCTTGGAATGGTTGCGGGCGTGGGCGACGCTGAAGGCGACATCGGCATGATCTGGTTCGACTGCCACGGCGACGCCCAAACGCCGGAGACCTCTTCCAATGGCTTCTTCGAAGCTATGCCGGTCGCGACAATTGCGGGGCAGTGCTGGAAGAACTATCGGCGCCGGATACCGGGTTTCCGTGAAATCCCGGAAGAACGTATAGTCAGTGTCGGTCTCGCATCGATGTTCGATCCTGATGGTGTGCCAGGGCTTGAGCGGGCGCTGGGTGAGCTGGTGCATAAGCCCAAGATCGACGCCCTAGGGTACGAAAAAGCAATTACCGAAGCGCTGGACCTTCTGAAGTCTCGCTGTAATCAAGTGTATATCCATATCGATGCCGATGTGCTCGACACTTCTGTATTGGCGGCGAGCAGTTTGATTTCGAACGGCGGCCTTACGCCGGAGCAGATCAGCTTTTCGTTGGATCAAATAGCAGATCGGTTCGAAATCCTGGCCGTCGCGTTTTCGGCATTCGATCCGCATGAGGATCCGCGCGGCTGTGACGTTCTCGTCCCTCTGGTCAAGCACGCTGCGCTGGCCGCTGAACGGAGCCGGTCGGTCATCCGGTGACGGGTGGGAAACACGCCCCTATCCGGCCAGATTGTTTTACTGGCGCGGGTTGAATGATTGCGAACAGAGGATCCAACTGAGCATCGGCCTGAGGGCCTCAGAGAGCGCCATGAGCGGCCCGATCGCTTAGGCGGTTGTTGATTCTCCATCGGAGGCGGCCACGCGAGTGTATGCTTCGACAAGATGCGTGCGCATAAGCTCTGCCGCAGCTTCAGCGTCGCCACGTATCATAGTTTCGAGTATCCGTCCGTGCTCCTGCCAGACGCTGATCGACATACCTGGATAGCGCAGCACCTTGCCCATCGCGCGTCGAAGGTGCTGCCAATGAAGCCGCATGGTGTCTGCGATCAAGGGGTTCTCTGACAATTCATAGATGAATGAATGAAATTCCATATCAGCCCGGAGAGTGGCCCTGGCATCGCCAGCCAAGACGAGATTGCGGCCGTGTTCGACCAGCGATCGGCCTCGCACGATCGCTTGGGGGGTTAGTTTTGGTGTGGCAAGGCGAACGGCGAGCGGTTCTACCGCCGAACGAAACTGATAAATTGCCTCGAAAAATTCGAGCTTGATCGGTGTAACCGTCAATCCTTTGCGACCGGACGGCGCGACGAAGCCCTGAGCCTTTAGAATAGCCAATGCATGCGTCACCGGTTGTCTCGAGACTTTTAGTCGAGCAGCGATGTCTTCCTGGGTGAGCCGCTCTCCAGGCATGAAAGTACCGTCGCACAACGCATCAAGGATAACCTCATAGGCTTGATCGACAAGTGTTTTTGACTGTTCGAGCGATTCCAACCCGCGATCTCTCCGATTTAAATGTGTCGTTTAATTATGCCTTCGGCTTGACAGATAAACAAGCGGGGCGCAGTTTGCATTTAGAGTTCTGAATTCAGAGTTCAAAATCAACGAAAGGAGGAGTTCGTTGACCCAACCCATAAGAGTGTTGCTCGCCAAGGTCGGCCTTGATGGTCACGACCGCGGTGTAAAGGTTGTTGCAAGAACCTTGCGGGACGCGGGGATGGACGTCGTCTATTCCGGCCTGCATCGTACTCCGGAAGAGGTCGTCACAGCGGCCATACAGGAGGACGTCGATATTCTTGGCGTCAGTCTTCTGTCTGGCGTTCAACTGACGGTGTTTCCGAAGATCTTCAAGTTGCTCGATGAGAATGACGCGAAAGACATGATCGTTGTTGCGGGCGGTGTCATGCCCGACGAGGACGTCATCGCCATCAAGGAGATGGGTGTCCAGGAGGTGCTTCTGCAGGACACTCCGCCGAGCGCCATTGTCGAAACCCTGACCCGTCTCGTAACGGAGCGCGGTGAACGTTGACAGGAGGAGATGTCAATGGAGAGCTGGTCCTTCCCCCCGTCCTATGATCAGAACTATCTGCCGCCTGCGGAAAGCCGCTACTGGTTTCCAGAGCGTGAGACAATGCATGCTTCCGATCGTGAAGGCGCCATTCTGGAACGCCTGAAGCTGGTCTGCCGATACGCCTATGAGAACACCGCATTCTACAAGCGGCGCTGGGACGAGGCTGGCTTTCATCCTGACCAGCTGAAATCACTTGAGGATTTCGAGGACAAAGTCCCAGTGATCCAGAAGCCGGAATTACGCCAGTCACAGGCATCGGCGCCGCCATTCGGCGATTATCTGGCCGTGCCGGAAAGCGAGATCTTCCACGTTCATGGGACGAGCGGCACGACCGGGCGGCCGACGGCGTTTGCGATTGGCCGGGGCGACTGGGATGCGATTGCCAATGCCCATGCGCGCATCATGTGGGCCATGGGCATGCGGCCCGGAGACATGATCGTGGTGGCTGCCATCCTCAGCCTTTACATGGGCAGTTGGGGTGCGCTTGCGGGTGCCGAGCGTCTGAGAGCCAAAGCCTTTCCGTTCGGTGCGGGTGCGCCAGGCATGACCGCTCGCTGCGCCCAGTGGCTCGATATCATGAAGCCGGCCGGGTTTTACGGAACGCCGACCTACGCGCTCCATCTTGCCCAGACTGCAATCGACGAGGGGCTCGATCCACGCAAGTTCAGACTGCGGTACATGTTCTTTTCAGGCGAGCCCGGCGCCTCGATCCCCGGCGTGCGCGACCGTATCGAGGAACTCTACGGTGCAAAGGTGTTCGATTCCGGCTCAATGGCGGAAATGACGCCATGGATGAACGTGGCAGGTTCGGCGGAAACGGAGGGTATGCTGTGCTGGCAGGATATCGTCTACACAGAAGTCTGCGATCCGGCGACGATGCGGCGCATGCCTTACGGCCAGCGCGGAACACCGGTCTATACCCATCTGGAGCGAACCTCGCAGCCGATGATCCGCCTTGCATCCGGCGACCTGACGCAGTGGGTCAATGAGCCCAATCCCTGTGGGCGCACCTACCCGCGTCTGCCAAGCGGCATTTTTGGCCGCATCGACGACATGTTCACGATCCGTGGCGAGAACGTCTATCCTAGTGAGATCGACGCCGCGCTGAACCAGACCCCCGGTTATGGCGGCGAACATCAGATCATCATCACGCGCGAAGCGGCGATGGACGAACTTCTGCTGAGAGTGGAGATCGACGATGAAGCACGGCGCGTCGGCGGCGAGGAGCATTTCCGGCAGGATGTGGCCCATCGCCTGCAGCGTCTTCTGGGTCTGCGCACCCGAGCCGAGGTCGTGAGCAAGGGTACCCTGCCGCGGACCGATTTCAAGGCGCGTCGTGTCATCGACGACCGCGCTGTTTTCAGGGACATGAATGCGCAGATTGCCGCGGAGATTTCGGCATGAACGCATATGTTCCCTCGATGCAGCTTGCAGGCCGTGTTGAAGAAGGCCGTATCGGCGCAATCGGGCGCCTGATCTCTCGCGCCGAAGCGGCGGTTCCCGAGGCACGTGAGGCCCTGGCGACATTGTATCGCAAGGCCGGCGCTGCGCATGTCATCGGCCTCACTGGCGTTCCCGGCAGCGGTAAGTCGACCCTTGTTGCGGCCTTGACCAAGCGATTTCGTGCCGCTGGCAAGAAAGTCGGCATTGTAGCGATCGACCCGTCCAGCCCCTATAGCGGCGGTTCGATCCTCGGCGACCGCATCCGCATGTCGGATCATGTTCTCGATAGCGGCGTCTATATCCGTAGCATGGCGACACGCGGCGCCATGGGAGGCATGGCGCGAGCCACGCTGGACGCGGTCGATGTGCTGGATGTTGGCGGTTTTGACACGATCATCATCGAGACCGTCGGCGTCGGTCAGGACGAAGTGGAAATCGCCAAGGCATCCCATACGACCGTAGTGGTCTCGGCACCAGGCCTCGGGGACGATATCCAGGCTATCAAGGCCGGCATGCTGGAGATTGCGGATATTCATGTCGTCTCGAAAGCTGATCGCAGTGACGCGAACAGAACGCTGACCGACATCAAGCAGATGATGACGCTGAATGCCGGCTTCAAGGGCAAAAACAGCTGGCAGGTGCCGGTTCTGGGAGTCAGTTCCTATACGGACGAGGGTTTCGATGCGCTGACCGAGGCACTGGAAAAACACCGGCAGGTCGCCTTCGACACCGAGGAAGGCGAGACCAGACGACGTGCGATCGCCCGCTTTCGTCTGGAAAAAACCGCCGAAAATCTACTGATTCAGCGCTTTCTCAAGGCTGCCTCAGCGCATAGCTATGCCCTTGCCGACCGTCTGTCTGCACGCAAGGGCGACCCTTACTCACTTGCCAGCGAATTGCTTGCCGCCTCCGATCTGGAAAGGAGCCCGTCATGAACCAGACCGTTTCACCCGACAGATTGCCTCAGGATCTCGCCGAAAGGCTGCGCGCCGAAGAAAAGGACTGGGAAAACAGCGAGGTTGCACGCTTTCTTGCCAAGCAGAAGGAGCGCAAGGAAGCCTTTTTCACGCTCGGCGACATCCCGGTCAAGCGCACCTACACGGCCGCCGACATCGCGCAGACGCCGATCGAGGATATTGGCCTGCCCGGGCGCTACCCATTCACCCGTGGTCCCTATCCAACCATGTATCGCTCCCGGAATTGGACGATGCGGCAGATCGCCGGCTTCGGCACGGGTGAGGATACCAACAAGCGCTTCAAATACCTGATTGCGCAGGGGCAGACAGGCATCTCGACCGATTTCGATATGCCGACCCTGATGGGCTACGATTCCGATCACCCGATGAGCGAAGGCGAAGTCGGGCGCGAAGGCGTGGCGATCGATACGCTGGAGGATATGGAGGCCCTGTTCGACGGCATCGACCTGGAAAAGATCTCCGTGTCGATGACCATCAACCCGTCGGCCTGGATCCTCCTCGCGATGTATATCGTGCTGGCGGAAAAGCGCGGCTACGATCTGAACAAGCTGTCTGGTACCATTCAGGCCGATATCCTCAAGGAGTTCATGGCGCAGAAGGAATACATCTTCCCCGCCGATCCTTCGGTGCGCATCGTTCGCGACTGCATCACCTACTGCGCCAAGAACATGAAGCGCTACAACCCGATCAACATCTCTGGATACCACATTTCCGAGGCCGGATCGTCGCCACTGCATGAGGCGGCCTTTACGCTCGCCAACCTCGTCGTCTATGTCGAGGAAGTGCTCAAGACCGGCATGGACGTGGATGAATTCGCCCCGCGCCTGGCGTTCTTTTTCGTCTGTCAGGCTGACTTCTTCGAGGAAGTCGCGAAGTTCCGTGCCCTGCGCCGCTGCTATGCCAAGATCATGAAAGACCGCTTCGGAGCAAAGAACCCGGAATCGATGCGCCTGCGTTTCCATTGCCAGACGGCTGCGGCCTCGCTGACGAAGCCGCAATACATGGTCAATGTCGTGCGTACGTCCATGCAGGCGCTGGCGGCTGTGCTCGGCGGGGCTCAGTCGCTGCACACCAACGGTTATGACGAGGCCTTCGCCATCCCGACCGAGGATGCCATGCGAATGGCGCTGCGCACGCAGCAGGTGATCGCAGAGGAAACCAATGTTACTCAGGTGGTCGATCCTCTCGGTGGTTCCTATTACGTCGAAAGCCTGACCAACGAGTACGAGACGCGCATCTTTGACATCCTGGACGAAGTCGATGAGCGCGGCGGCACATTGAAGCTGATCCAGGAAGGCTGGTTCCAGCGGCAGATCGCCGATTTCGCTTACGAGACGGCACTGCGAAAGCAGTCCGGCGAGAAACCCGTGATCGGTGTCAACTGCCTTGTCGATGACGTGCCGGATCCGAAGATCGAAACGCATCCTTACGATCAATCCACGGCGGAGCGCCAAGTTAATCGCACTCAACGCGTCCGCCGCGAGCGTGATCCCGTCAAGTTCGATCTGTTGATGGAAAAGCTCGTCTCGGTTGCGAAAGACCCATCCCAGAACATCATGCCGATCACCATCGAACTGGTGCGAGCAGGCGCCACCATGGGCGACATTATCGAACGCCTGAAGACGGTGTGGGGCACTTATCGCGAGACACCGGTCTTTTGATCCGCATCAAGCCACATCCTGAAGGGGGGTTGATGGCATGCCAGAGAACTATGCCAATAGCGTCCACGGGCTTATATTGCCGTTCGACGGCGTCTGGCCGCAATTCGGCGACGGCGCTGTTGTGCATGCGTGCGCCAGCGTGCTGGGCAAGGTGACGTCGGGCCGCGAGATGACGGTCTGCGAACGCGGCGTCATTCGCGCGGACGGGCATTACGTCCGCATCGGAGACGATTTCTTTCTCGGTACGCGAGGCACCGTGCATATCGCTCACGACCTCTATCCGACCCATATCGGCGACCGCGTGACCGCGGGATGCAACAGCGTGATCCACGCATGCACCGTTGGGTCCGATTGCGTGTTCGAGGACAATGTCGTCATCCTCGACGGCTCGACCGTTGGGAGCGGGGTGATGATCGAAAAGGATTCCATCGTCTTCCCACGATCGGTGCTTGAAGACGGTCTCCTGTATGCCGGGATGCCGGCAAAGCCGGTTCGTCCGATCGAAAAAGCTGAACTGGCGGAGCGTGCCGCATCACTGCGCAGTGCCGGAAAGGCAGCCGGCGTCTCGCGCGAAAAGGTCCGTCAGGAGCAGCGCGCGGACAGCCCATTCCTGGCGCAAACCGCTGACGTCCACGCGCCGGTCGATATGGCGCCGAACTCCAGCATCTTCTTCGGCTGCCGGCTGACAGTCACGAGTGGCCGCATCGACATCGGCCGTAACTCCAACATTCAGGACAATACCATCATCGATGCCGGCGATGCACTGGTAAGGATCGGCGAGGGCACGACATTCGGCCACAACGTTACTACTGAAGCCTGCACCGTCGGCAAGAATGCACTGATCGGCATCGGCAGCAGACTTGCCATGGGCACGGTCGTCGAGGACGACGTGATGCTTGCGGCGGGGTCCCATACATTGCCTGGCCAGCACCTGGAAAGCGGCTGGTTGTGGGCAGGGCGCCCGTCCCGACCGCTCAGCCGCCTGCACCCGGAGCGCCGCGGGGCCATGCGTTCGATCATCGACCATTACTGCCGGTATGCCCAGGCCTACGGCCAGGCGCAGCGGATAGCAGAGGAGGCCTAGATGGAGGATCGCCTTTCGAGCACCACAGCGCCTGCAAGGAATGGAAAGCCGATCGGGATTGGGGCTGGCGGAGGCCCTGAGAAGGATAATCCGGTCGCAGACTTGCTTGGCGTCATCGATGAGCTCAACAGCTACATCGGGTTAGCGATCAGTTGTGCGGCATGGCCGAAGACGCCAAAGATCCTGACGGCGGTGCAGCACGATCTCGTCGACTTTGCTGCCGGCATCGGCACGCCTGACCAGCCCTTGCTAACCGCTCTCCATGTAGGGCGGCTTGAGCGGCAATTCGAAAATGCAAGCCGGGGTCTTGCGCCACTAAAAGACTATATTCTTCCGGGCGGGTCACAATCGGCCAGCCAGGTTCATGTCTCACGGGCCGTATGCCGGCGGGCCGAACAATGCCTCGTTTCTCTCGCCGGATTGGAGGACCAGGCCCCGACGATGATACGCACGCGATCTGACCGGGATCGCTACCGCTACGGAATGGCCTATCTCGACAAGCTTTCCGATCTGCTTTTCGTCATTGCACGGCAGGAAAACAAGGCGGCCGATCACCCCGAGGTGCCCTGGCAACCCGAACGAGAGATGACCCTCGTCGTGGATGGCGACGAGGATCCGTATCTCTGCTGACATCAGATCGATCGCGCACAATCAGCCGAGGTAGGCCCGGCGGATATGGCTCCCATCCCGCTAGGGGTGATGGAGGAGGAGAGAGGAAGGCTGTTGAGGAGCGGCCTGTCCGACACCTCCCCGCTATTGCACGAATTGCCGTGAATGCTCGCACCATAGGGAGGAGATTATGGTCATCAAGTCGGAGTATGCAGACAGCCAACAGCTCATATTCACTGAAAAGACAACATATTCAAAGGTTTTTTGGCGACTTTTGCCATTTTTGCTCAGCTGCTACATCGTGTCTTATCTCGATCGCGTCAATGTCGGTTTCGCCAAGCTTCAAATGCTCGACGATCTCGGATTCAGCGAGGCGGTGTATGGTCTCGGGGCCGGTGTCTTCTTCATCGGCTATGTCATATTCGAAGTCCCGAGCAACATGGTGATGATGCGGGTGGGGCCGAAACTGTGGATCTGCAGGATCATGATAACGTGGGGCATCATCTCCGCGCTGATGGCCGTGGTCACGACGCCTACGAGCTTCTATCTCCTGCGCTTCCTGCTCGGTGCCGCCGAAGCCGGTTTCATTCCCGCCGTGCTTTACTATCTGACCCTCTGGTTTCCGACATCCCAGCGCGGAAAGGCGACCGCCATTTTCATGACGGGAATTCCCTTGTCCGGCGTACTTGGCGGCCCTCTCTCCGGTTGGATCATATCGGGCTTGCATGAGCATGGCGGAATGGCGGGATGGCAGTGGATGTTCATCCTCGAGGCTATCCCGGCCATCCTTCTCGGCATCATGTGCTACTTCTACCTGAACAATTCGGTCGACAGCGCAGACTGGCTAACGGAGCAGGAAAAGGCCATGATCAAGGCCGATGTCGCACGCGAGGCGAAGGAGAAGCCTCTCCACTCGACCCGGGACGGCTTGGTCAATCCAAAAGTCTGGATGCTGAGCGGCATCTACTTCTTCTTTACGATGGGCCTTTACGGCATCAGTTTCTGGCTCCCGTCGATCATCCGAGAAAGTGGGATCAAGGATCCTCTCACCGTCGGCCTGCTGACCGCCATTCCGTATACCGGCGCCCTTGTCTTCATGGTCCTGGTTGGACGCAGCTCCGACCGTGCCAAGGAACGGCGCTGGCATCTTGCGGCTCCCGCCATCCTCGGCGCGATCGGTCTTGTCATCAGCATCATCTATTCCCACAACACAACGGGCGCCTTGATCGCCATGACGGTGGCGGCGATGGGGATTCTAACCTGCATCCCGCAGTTCTACACCCTGCCGCCGGCCATTCTTAGCGGTGCCGCAGCCGCGATGGGCCTGGCAATCGCCAATTCGGTCGGCAGCGTGGCAGGCTTCGTGAGCCCCTACTTGATCGGGTGGGTCAAGGATGCCACCGGCAGCACGGATATCGGGGTCTCGGTCGTGGCCGTGGCCCTCCTGATTGGTGCGGGGTTAGTGCTGGCTCAACCGGCGCGGCTGTTGAACCGATAATTGCGTATAGACTTCGCGCCTTCTTGTGGTGTGGCGCTAAGATCGCGTCACACCACAATTGCAAGATAAGCCGAGATTGTCAGCAAAGATAGGAGAGTCGATATCAGGACCACCCGCCCCGTTAGGCTTGCTTCGCGGTTGTAGAATTCGGCAAGCATGAAAGGCCCTGTGCCTGTTGGAAGCGCAGCCAAGAGAACGGCGCTGTGCGTGGTCAAGGCAGGCAGTTGCAGCAGCGGTCCGGCAATGACGAATGTGACAAGCGGCTGGGCAACAAGCTTAAGAGTGATCAAGATGCCTTCCGTACTTTTTCTGCGGTCGGGTTGGAATGACTTCGTACCGGCAAGGAAGAGGCCAAGGGCGATCAATGCGCAAGGGGATGCAGCACCTCCAAGCAACTTCAAGAACCTTTCCAGAGGGTTCGGTAGTGTAAGGCCAGACGCCATAACCGCAGCTCCTAGCAAGGGGGCAATGAGAAGCGGATTTTTTGCGAGCGACAGAAAGGTCTTTTTGATGATTGCGTCACGCCGGGTTTCGGCCTGTAAACCGACTTCGATAAAGACGATGGCAAATCCGAAAAGAACGCACACCGTGAGGATGGTTGTAATGAGGGCTGCCCCCAGGCCCGTATCGCCGACCAACGAAAGAATGAGCGGGAAGCCAATGAAGCCTGTATTCGCATAACTTGCGTTCAATGCGTCGATAGATGCGTCTGCCAGATGCCGGCCTTTGGCAAGGCGCCACCAGATCGTGCCTGCGAAGATGATGGCACAGCCAGCCGCGAACGCGCAAATCAGGCCGGGCTGCCAGATTACTGCAAAGTTGGCATTTGCCATGATGTCGAACAGCAGCGCCGGTAGCGCCAGATAAACGACGAGCCGATTGACTTCTCGCGTCGCATTCGGGCCGAGCGCCCCGGATTTGCGAGCGATCCAACCCGTGAAGATAAGGGCGAAAATCGGCAGGATAGTCAGCAGGTTTGTCAGCATGGGAACCGTTCATTCCAGTGGAGGACGTTGCTTACAGCGCATGATTCAGCTAATCCAATGTTAAATATGACCAGTACCGATACCTTGAGAGCATAGAATGGATAGCCGTCATCTGCATCACTTCGTCGCGCTGGCGGAGACACTCCATTTCGGTCGCGCGGCTGCTCGGATGAACATGAGCCAGCCCCCGTTCAGCCGCCAGATAAGCTCCATCGAGAAAAGCCTCGGCGTAAAATTGTTCGAAAGAAATTCCCGCAACGTTACGCTGACAACGGCCGGGGAGCATTTCCTCCATGACAGCAAGGCCATATTGGCCCAGTTCGATGCTGCGTGTCGCGATGTGCAACTTGTGGCGAATGGCATGAAGGGAGAATTGAAGCTCGGTTTTATGATGCATGTGGCCAACCGGGTCGTTCCCACCCTGGTTCGGCTTTATTCCGAGCAGCGTCCGGATGTTCGTTTGATCCTTGAAGAACGAACTCCGGTGGACATAAACGAGATGCTGCTTGAGGGGGCGCTTGATGCGGCTATCACCTTTGCTCCCCTGTCTGCCCAGCATCTTCGAACGATATCCCTGACGACCGACCGTCTGCGACTGATTGTTTCCGCAGAGCACCGGTTGGCCGGCGTAGAGTCAATTCGTCCGAGCGATCTTGCCGGCGAAAGTCTTATCGCGGCCCCCTCGCATGTCGCCCCAACATTGCGTGACGCGATCACCGGGTATTGCGCAGCAGGCGGTGTGCCAGCCCGCTTTGTGCTCGAACCGTGGCTGCAGCACACAATCGTCCGCCTTGTGGAAGAGGGTCTGGGTATAGCACTCATTCCCGAAGCCCTGTGCTCAGAAACCGGGCCGAAAGTCGTCTCCAAACCTATAGTCGACTCTCCGGAATTCGAGGTCGCTCTTTGTGCTCCGCTTGCCTCCAGAAATCCCACCGTGGCGACATTGTTTGATATCGCGAAAGCGAAACGCGCGCTGTTTGAGCGGCGATGACGGACCTGTGCCCTGTCATCCGTCGAAGTCCGCTATCGCGTCCATTCTTTGTCTGATCATTCCAATCGTCAGTTCGATGCCACCTATGTAATCGATTTCGGGATCCCGAAGCCATTGCATCTGCAAACCGTCGGAAGCGGCGAAAAGCAGGGTGACCAGGTTGTTGATAGTTTTAAGATCCGATGCGCGGGTGATACCTTTCGATTTTGCGATCGCGGAGACATAACCTTCGCGCACGGCCTCATAGCGTCGAACGAAGAACTCCTGTGCAGGATGGCCTTCGGTGAGAGCCTCTCCGCTCATGGCGGAGAAAAACCGCACCAGATCAGGTCGATCGGCGTTCAACCGGGTCACACGTAACATCTCATCGAGAAAGTCCACGCGTCCTTCGGCAATCGCCCGCATATCAGCTCGCTCGGTCGAGGCCGGATAATACCGGTTCAGCGCCTCCAGCAGCAACCGGTCCTTGCTGCCGAAATGATGATGAAGAACCGACTGGACGACCCCGGCGCGCGTTGCGATCTGACTCATGCTCGTGCTGCGGAAGCCGGCTTTGCCGAATAATTCAATTGCAGCATCCAGGATAGCAGCGCGCGTCTGTTCGCCTTGCTGGGCCATTCGGATTGCACGCGGCATTGGACATCCTCCCTTCACATGATCGTGCCCTCAGGAAGGAGGTGTAGGCGGTATTGTCAATACCGCAAACATACCTTGTCGTTGATTCCAAAAGAAAAATAACCTTATTCGCTCAGGCCCTGTCAAAATTTCCTAACGCTATTGTCAGAAGGGTTGATCGTCGTCTAACGTATAGATCGGCTGACCGATCTGTTTGGTCGCCGGTCAGGGACGGCTTGGGAGGAGCGAGCGGACGCCCCGTGGATCAATCGAACAGCGACGCTCCTGGAGGAAGAGCATGCACCAGCACGTATCAACAGATGTGGGGAGGTCTCCGGATTTCGAGACAGTGCCCGAACGAAACATTCGCCTGACAGGTCAGCAGATCAATGGCTGGTTTATCGCCCGCTACATCTGCGCCCTGATCGGAATTTACGTCGCTCTGGTTACGCCCGCGTCGGTGACCATCGCTATCCGGGTCGGCCAACTTGATCCGGAGGGAAAGGCGACATCGTTCGCGCTTGTTTCCAGTCTCGGCGCAGCGGCCGCATTGTTCTCGAATCCGATCTTCGGGGCCTTTAGCGACCGGTCGAAATCTCGATGGGGACAGCGCCGGCCATTTATCATCGGCGGTATTCTCGTTGGCTCACTGGCCGTTATAGGTATCGGGTTCGCTCCAACCATTGCTATGGTGGCGATTGGCTGGGCTGTAGCCCAGGGCGGCTTCAATGCCGCGCTCGCCTCTGTCGTGGCGATCCTGCCCGAACGCGTGCCTGATAAATTGCGAGGCCGCGTTTCCGGTTTCATGGGCATGTCGGCCCAGGTTGGCGTGGTCGGTGGCACCTATCTGACCCAATTGGTCGGAACCGGCGGAGCCGGAATGTTTGCCGTGCCCGTGCTGCTCGGTCTCGCCATGGCGCTGCCGTTTATTCTCTTCTTTCGTGAGTTCCCTCGTACAAGGGATGAGGTCCTTCCCATTAACTTCGCGGGGCTTCTCGGAGCGCTCTGGATCAACCCGTTCCAGCATCGCGATTTTGGTCTGGTCTGGATGGGGCGCTTTCTTGCGTGGACGTCGCTTTACCTTCTGACCACATACAAGACCTACTACCTGATCGATCACCTCGGCTACACGACCGGCACGGTCGCACCCATACTCACCACTGCCATGTTCGTCCTGGCGATTGCCGTCGTCATCTCCAGCATCGGAGGAGGATGGCTGTCGGACCGCGTTGGCAAAAGAAAGCCCTTCGTTATCCTGGCTTCGATCTTCTTCATGATCGCTATGGGCGTTGTTGCCTATTCGACCACGGTCGAAGGTTTTCTGATCGGGATCGCGATCGCCGGGCTGGGAAATGGCCTCTATTTCGGGGTCGACTATGCGCTCGTTTCCGAAGTCCTGCCCGACAGACACGAATCGGCCGGGAAGGGCATGGGTGTCTTCAACCTTTCCAGCACCATTCCGCAAACACTGGCGCCTCTGCTTGCGCCTCTGCTCCTCATGATCGGAGCCGATGGAGGCAGCGGCAACTACACGTCGCTCTACCTATGCGCGGCAGCCATTGCGGCCGCCAGTGCACTGTTCATTCTGTTCATTCGAGGATCCAAGTGATGGATACGCATACCACAGTCATTACCGCCGATAAGGCCACCGAGGAAGCACTGTCGCTGGCCACCGGCGCAGACTACTGGACAACGATTGACGCAACACACAACGGCATCCGCTCGCTTCGCTTCGCCGACGGCCCCCATGGACTGCGTGTTCAGGACGACGAGAACCCGGACCATCTCGGCATCGGCCGCAGCCTGCCAGCCACGTGCTTCCCGCCGGCAGTGACGCTGGCGTCGTCGTGGGATGGCGAACTGATCCGAGAGATCGGCGCGGCCCTTGGCCGTGAGGCTCGCGCCATGGGCGTGGATGTCGTGCTTGGCCCGGGGTTAAACCTGAAGCGAAGCCCGTTGTGCGGCCGTAATTTCGAGTACTATTCCGAGGATCCCTATCTGGGCGGCATGCTTGCGGCTGCAATCGTTGATGGCATGCAGAGCCAGGGCGTCGGTGCCTGCCTCAAGCACTTTGCCGTCAATAATCAGGAAACGGACCGGTTGCGGGTCAGCGCCAACGTCGATGAGCGTGCTCTGCGGGAAATCTATCTTCGAACGTTCGAAGTCGCGGTCCGCCAGTCGCGTCCGTGGGCGATCATGTCCTCCTACAACCGCATCAACGGTATTCATGCCGCTCAGAACGAATGGCTTCTGAGCACGGTTCTTCGGGAAGAATGGGGCTTCGACGGTATTGTCGTATCGGATTGGGGTGGCGTCCGTGATCCGATTGCATCACTCAATGCCGGCCTCGATCTGCGCATGCCTGGTCGCCAGGAGGATGACCGGTTGCGGAAAGCCTATTCGGCCGGTCAGGTGGAGCCCGATACGCTGAAAAAAATGGTCGAGCGCTTCCGCCTGCTGGCGGAAAGAACCAGGAGGGTGGGTGAGTCTACGACGGTCGACTACGATTTGCATAATGATCTGGTCCGGCTCGCGGCCGCTGAATCTGCCGTCCTGCTCACCAATGACGGTACGCTTCCGATGGCGCTGGCGACGGGCACGCGTGTCGCCGTTATCGGCGAGCTTGCCCGCCAACCACGCTACCAAGGCGCCGGCAGTTCATACGTCAATTCGAAGAACGTTGTCACCGGTCTTACGGCGTTGCGCGCCCGGGCCGAAGCTTGCGGTGCGGAGCTGACCTTCGCCAGCGGCTATGCTCTCGACAAAAAATTCAACGCGGAAGACGCCGCGGCAGAGGCTGTGCGCGTTGCCGAAAAGGCAGATATCGTCATACTGTTTCTCGGTCTTCCAGGTGAATACGAGGCCGAAGGGCGCGATCGCACGATGATCGACCTTCCGCAGGATCAGATCGCTCTGACCGAGGCTCTGCACGCCACCGGGAAACCGATCGTGGTCGCGATGTCGAACGGTTCGGCGGTCACTACCTCCAACTGGCGCAACAACGTCAATGCCATCGTCGAATTCTGGCTGACGGGACAGGCGCATGGCAATTCTGTAGCCGACGTGCTGCTCGGGGACATTAATCCGTCAGGCAAGCTGCCGGAAACGATCCCGCTTCGGCTGGCTGATACACCCTCGTACCTGCATTTTCCTGGCGTCCACGGCAACGTCAGCTATGGCGAAGGTATTTACGTCGGATATCGATATTACGACGCCCGTGGCATTGCGGTCGATCATCCGTTTGGGCACGGTTTGTCTTACACGACATTCGATTTCGTTGACCTCGACATTATCGAAAAGCCGTTAGAGGACCCCGTCGCCTTCGTTGCCCGCGTGACCGTGCGAAACACGGGGGCGAGGGAAGGGGCCGAGGTCGTGCAGCTCTATGTCGCCGATCACAACGATTTCGTCGACACCCCGCCGCGCGAGCTTCGCGGCTGGAAGAAAATCCGGCTTGATCCGGGCCAGTCCGGTATCGTCGAGATCGCGGTACCCCGCCAGCAACTGGAGCACTGGAACGAGTTGACGAGGACCTGGCTTTATCCGGGTGGTCCGGTCACGGTTCATGTCGGGAGCTCTTCGCGTGATATCCGTCTGAAGCAGTCGATCGACCTGCCGGGGCATCCGGTCCTTGTGCCTCTGACGCCCTGGTCGACAACGGGCGAGTGGCTTGATGATCCCGTCGGCGGCCCGATGCTTCAGGCGATCTTCGACAGCCGGGGCGGTTTGCGGGGTCGCATGGGGGACCTTATGTCCGATCCGGCAGGCAGAGATTCGGCGCGGGGGATTCCGCTCGCTTCGATCGCCGAATTTCCAGGCGTCCCGATCGACATGGAAGAAATTGAGGCGCTTGCCCGGACGGTGGCGTCGAAATCAGCCGCTGCCTGACATCGATTGAAAGGCGAGAGAGCCGGGAGCCAGGGTTGAGTGACCCTCTTGTGCAGCTGATTTTCCTATCGGGCATCAGCTGCACAGGCAAATCCGGAAACGACGGGCGTCGGCGAATAACATCAATGCTGGCAATTACGCATGCAGTTCAAACCAGAAGCAATCGCTTCCAATCCGACAGGATGATACGTTATAAAGGGGAATTTGTTGACGCATTCTATCTCAGCCCTACTGGTCTCCATGAGCGCTGCCGTGGCCCAAGAACAGCCCGCCTACCACAATCCAATGCTCGCCGGCGATACGATCACGGTTGCCGCCGTGAACGTGCCGAGCGTTAAATACGACTTTGAAGGCGGCGTTGCTCTGGCCAAGAAAATCGTCGAGGAGGCGAAGGCGGATGGCGCAACATATATTGCCTTCCCCGAGACCTGGCTCCCGGGGTTCATCAATTCCGATGAGGGAACGATTGCGGGAGGGCCTCCAAAAGATCTCGCTCAGTATGTTGAGAACTGCATTGAGCCAGGCTCGGACAAATAGAACCGCCTAGCGTCCCTGGCGAAAGATGCCAAGGTATACCTTTCCATGGGATACTGTGAAGTCGATCCCGCCAGAAAACTCCTTTACATGTCCAATCTGATCGTGTCACCCCAAGGGCAAGTGCTGATCAACCATCGAAAGATCCGGCCATCGGGCGGGTCTACTTTTCAGACGCTCCAATCAGCGAAAATCTGAAGGTGGTCGATACGCCGATCGGCCGTCTCAGCATGCTATCGTGCGCTGAGAATTACAAGCCAATGATGGGGTACGGCATAGCCGCGCAGTATCCCAATATCCATGTAGCGGCTTGGCCCTACAGTGTGGGCAAGGATGAAGGCATCTGGTGGGAACGCTTCAATGTTTTGGCCCAACCGCACTCGGCGGCGCTCGCCCATCGCATGGGGAGTTGGGTGATCGCGCCCAGCGTTTTTCAGTCCTCGATCTACAATCCCATGGGCGAGATGGTCGCTCAGGTGAATAACAGGGATGGAAATTATGCGCTCGCGAAAATCGATACGTCGGCCTTTAAGGAGAAACCGCTGCAATTGGCGGACTACGATGCCGACAGCTTGAAACTGATGCTGCTGAGTTATCCAGGCGGCGCGGGTTCAATCCCCGAATTCCACGAGGTCCTGGAGCAACCGCGCTTCGCCAAATAATGGACGACGTTTGATCTCTCAGCCGTGTCACCCCGGTCTGGTAAAAAAGCCGGGTGACACCTTTGATCGGGCAACAGCCTTGACGCCTGCTGCCAATGCAATCGGCCGTACGGAACGGCGCGAAAGCCGCCGATGTCAGAGTTTGCGTACCTCAATCGCGTGCCTCACATCGCTGGGTGCCTGAGATGCCATTTCGTCGCCTGCTGAAAAGCATAACCGGCGCGAAAAAGCTTATCTTCCCCCCAATGGTCCGAAACGAATTGAAAGGCTATCGGCGTTCCGGCTTCGGTAAATCCACAGGGCAGCGTGATCGTCGGATTGCCCGACATGTTGAAGATCGACGTAAAGCGCATCAGTCCTCGCATTAACGGAATATCTTCGCTGAGCGTTGCGATTCTATCCAAAGTAGGGGAGGCAATTGATTGGGCTGGCACTATCAAAAGATCCACATCCTGGAAGAAGGCCGCAACGCGGCCTCGAAAATCATTCCGGCGAAGAATAACCTTCTGGAGTTCCATGGCCGATAGATTGCGCCCGACATCGATCACACCTGCAAGACCGGGCCCGTATTCTTCTTTCCGACCAGGGTAGGTCGCCTCGTGCGCAACGGCGGTTTCCGCCGCACAGGCGGCCAGCCAATCAGCCAGAACTGCCTCTATATCAGGGAAAGCAACCTCACGGATGTCACCACCAAGCGCCTTGATAACCTCGACGGACGATGACAATGCTGCTGCCGTGGGATGATCGAGGCCCGGGGCGTTGAAAGCCGAATCAATACCAATCTTGAGACCTTGCAGTCCCTTGACCATTTCGGACAGATAGTCGGGTATGGGTCGTTGCGCGGCGGTGGGATCTTTTGCGTCTGGACCAGCGATAGCCGACAGCATGGCGGCTGCATCGGCGGCACTCCGGGTCATCGGTCCGACGTGATCCAGTGTCGCGGCAAGTTCGAATACGCCATAGCGGCTGACCCGCCCCCATGTGGGCTTGAGACCGGTAAGCCCGTTCGCCGCAGAGGGAAAGCGAATGGAACCTCCGGTGTCAGTGCCGAGAGATCCGAAGCATAGTCCGGCTGCCGTTGCAACGCCCGAGCCGCTGGACGATACGCCAGACCAGTGTTCTGCATTCCAGGGGTTTACAGGCGGCGTGACCAGAGGATGATGGTCCGTGTATGCACCTTCGGTATTTTTGAGTTTTCCGAGGCAGATGGTTCCCGCTTGCTCCAGTTTTGCCGTGACGGCGGCGTCCTCCGGTGGCTTGAAGTCTGCATAAAGTGTCATGCCGCCGGTGGTTGTTATCCCCCTTGTCCAGCAGAGGTCTTTCAGGCCGATTGGAGCGCCGTGTAACGGCCCCTTGATATCTCCGCGCATGATGTCCGCTTCCGCGGCTTTTGCCTGCTTCAGCGCCAACTCCGGCGTCACTAGCGCAAAGCTCTTCAGTCCCGGGTCCAAAGATTCGATGCGCTGCAGTTGAGCCTTTGTCACTTCGACCGGAGATATCTCGCCAGCGTGCATGCGTTTCGTCAGATCCAGAAGGCTCATGTAGTGCAGTTCACTCATCGCGGGCTATACTCCGTGGCAGGCGGGATATTTGTGGGTTGCAACTGGCGGGTGTCTTTGGCTGGGTCATGTCCGGGCGGACGTTCAATCAGCAAAACTGCCTTCAACGGAGGCCCGATCACCCATTGCTGCTTGACTTCCGGAATTCTCACATTGAATCATTGACTCATTGATAGGTCGGGTATTGACTAGCTGCTAGGTTGTGCGAGCCATCCGCTGTGCTGCTTCAGACAATCCTCGCTCGGCCAGAGGAGAGCAGGTTTGAGATCGTATTGTCGGCCTAAAATGGCCTCCAAACGCCATTGGGCGATGGAGAATTTCGCCAATACCGGTGCACCCGGATTGCCAATGTTTCTTCTCGGGTCAGCGCAAAGCCGGCCGGCATTCCTTAATCGAGCCGGTTGCTCAGCCCCAGTCAGAGTCGGCAATAGATGCCGCTCCCACACATCATACTATGTGTGGCGGCATACTCTGTGTGGCGGCATGGGTGAACAGCGTCCATCTGCGGCTGTGGGGGCGGCACATCTTTGGCCATGGAATGTCTGGCAACGCCCTCGAAGGCGTCTCGTCGAACCATGTTAAATCAACGATTCTTTCGTGTGCAGGGCTCGTGCTACAGCATCGCGATAGGGTAAAGGCCTCCTTGGCAAGATGCGTCTTATAGGCATAGGGTTACCATCCAGATCGGATCTCATAGCATCCAGGGCGCCTTGCGCAGCGCCTTTGGGCATTTTCGCAATGCGCTCAATCAGGGGTGCGACGATGCGAAGTAATGATGCGCTGAGATGAATCTTACGCGGATGTTTCTTTCCTAAAAAATCGGCTGTCAAATCGATCATCTCGTCGGTGGTTAGAACATCGTCGCAGCCGACATCGAATGCGTGTCCAAAGGATCTTTGCTCGTCCAGAACGCCGGTTAGATAGTAGACGAGGTCGTCAATGGCGATGCCCCGGACCCGTTGTTTTCCGTTCCCTATAACGAATGCTGTTGACTTTCTCGCCTGTCCAACCATGCTTTCAAAGCCGTGGCCACCCCTGCCGACGATTTGTCCCGGGCGGATGACAGTCACCTCCAAGCCGCTCCTCAAGAGATATTGCTCGATCGTCCAACGCCCTCGGGTCCAGCTGCTTGTAGCATTCGGACGAATTCCAAGCGAAGTGACATAGATCACGCGGCGCATGGCGAACTTCTGGCAAGCCGTCAAAACGTGGCGGATGCCCGTCATTTCCAGATCCGCAAAGTCTTTGCGCGCGGTGTTGCCTGATTGCTGAGAAAGCGTGTGGATTGAAATATATACGGCATCGACCCCTTGCACCGCCCGCTCAATGGAGGTCGGGTCGGCAAGATCGCCCTGCACGACTTGGCAGCCCAGTCTGGCCAGATCGTCGATTCGTGATGGATTACGAGCAAGGCATCTTACGCGGAGGCCCTGTGAAACGAGTGTCTGTGCAAGTTGGCGCCCGACAAAACCGGAAGCGCCGACTACGAGAACAAAAGTCATATATTCAAACCACCTGAATTTACCAAAGCGCAGATAAGGGATTTCGCGCTTGGTTTCACCCGATAAGTCGCATAAGGAAATTGAACCTTCCAGCTCCCATCGTACGGAAAACTATCGCTATCGTTCTGAGATTCATGGATCCTTTGTCAGAATTGCTATCGTTACTCGTTCCCCGGACATTCATGGCTGGGGGCTTTGATGCGAGGGGAGACTGGTCGATTGCTTTCGGTCGCGGTGCAAACGACACCGCCGAGAGCATCAAATGTTATGCCGTAAGATCTGGTTCGTGTTGGCTTATCGCGGATGGAGAGGATGAACCCTTGCGGCTGGCAACAGGTGACGCCGTGATTCTCACGGGAACACGCGGCTTCCGTATCGCATCCCATCCTAATGTTCCTGCCGTCGATTTCACCGAGCTGTTGGCGACCCCATTGGACGGCAGTATCCTTTCATATAACGGCGGCGGCGAATTTTTTGCTGTCGGCGGCTATTTTTCCTATTCGGACCGCCACGCCAGTATACTGCTTCGGCTGCTGCCCCGTGTCCTCCATCTAAGCAACGCGTCGGAACGCACTTCAATTCGTCACTCACTTGAACTGATGAGCGACGAGCTGCGATCGTGACGGCCTGGAGGAACACTTATTGTACAGCACCTCGTTCATCTTATGTTGGTCCAGGCGCTTCGTCTCGATACTGCGGAAGGAAAGGAGGTGCGTCTCGGATGGCTTGTCGCGTTGGCGGATCCTCACATTGGTGCTGCAATTCAAGCCTTGCATCAAAGACCTGAACATCGTTGGACCTTGAAGTTACTCGCGCAAATCTGTGGGATGTCGCGGACCGCTTTCGCCGTTCGGTTCAAAGAGATAGTGGGTGACCCCCCAATCGAATATCTTACGCGCTGGAAGATGCTTCTTGCGGCGGACCGGCTGACACGAACGCGCCAGAGCGTCGCAAAGGTCGCCTTTGATCTGGGATATCAATCCGAAAGCGCCTTCGGTTCGGCTTTTAAAAGGGTAATCGGATGTAGCCCAAGCACTTATGCGCGCGGACATAGATGGTCAAAGCCTGCCTAAGGTGTTGCCTTGCTTTTCGTGACCCGCGAGCTCGACGGGGATCTCAGTGGCTCGAGCTTTGCAACGTTCCGTAGAACGTTCGAGATGCTCACCTCTGGGGAATCGCAACCTTGGTCTCGATCGCCCGGAAGATGCGGCCGAAGATGGCGCCCATCAGCAGGTAGCAGGTGCCGGCGATCAGGAAGGTTTCGAAGGGGGCGTAGGTCTTGGCGACGAAGACGCGGGCGGCGCCGGTCATTTCCATGACGGTGACGGCACTGGCGAGCGTCGATCCTTTCATCACCAGGATGAGTTCGTTGCCGAGTGCCGGAAGGATGGCGCGGTAGGCCTGTGGCAGGATCACCTTGATCAGCAGGATGCGGTGGTGAAGGCCGAGCGCCTTGCCCGCTTCCCATTGGCCCGCCGGTAGCTGGCGGATGGCGCCGGCGATCAGTTCGCCGGCATAGGCGGCCGAGTTCAGGCCGATCGCCAGGATGGCGCAATAGACGGGATTGCGCAGCAGCGGCCAGAAGATGCTGTGGCGCACGGCATCGATCTGCCCGAGGCCGTAGTAGATGATGAAGAGCTGGACGAGCAGCGGGCTGCCGCGCACCAGGAATGTATAGGTCGAGAGCGGCGCGCGGATCGCCTTCCGGTCCGAGGTCAGCGCCAGCGCGATCGGCAGGGCAAGCAGCTGGCCGAGCGCGAAGCTGGCGATGGTGATCAGGATCGTTAGGAGGAAGCCGTTCTTGACGGCCATGGAGGCGGGTAGGAAGAGATCGAAGGACAGCATGGCTTACCTCATATGCGGCGTCAGCCGCGTCTCGTAGGCCTTGAGTAGCAAGGTCGAGATGCCGGTAATGATGACGTAGAAGCCGGCGGCTGCGAGATAGAAGGCGAGCGGCTGGTGGGTCGCTCCTGCTGCCACCACCGATTTGCGCATCAGCTCCTCGAGGCCGATCACCGAAACGAGGGCGCTTTCCTTGAGGATCACCAGCCACTGGTTGGTGAGCCCCGGCAGCGCCTTCACCATCATCTGCTGCAGGACGACGAGCAGGAAGGCGCGCGGGCGGCGGAAACCGAGCGACAGCGCCGCCTCCCACTGTCCCTGTGCGACGCTCAGAAGCGCACTGCGGAGGATCTCGGTGAGATAGGCGGCGGAGACGACCGAGAGCGAAGCGATGCCGGCGGTCAGCGCGTCGACCTCGACATAGCGGCCGGCAAGTTTCGTCAGCAGCACGGTGCCGCCGTAGAAGATCAGAAAGATAACCAGCAGTTCAGGGAGGCCGCGGATCAATCCGACATAGCCCATGATGATCCGCCGGGTCAGCAAATTGCCATAGACGGCAGCGGGTGCCAGTACGGCGGCGATCAGAAAGCCGACGACGAAGCTGCCGAAGGCGACGATCAGCGTTGTCGTCAGCCCCTGCAGCAGTTGTCCTTGATATTGGTAGAGCGCCTCAAACATGCGGTTCTGCCTCCGGCGCCGATCCGAAGCGGCCGGCGAGTGCGGCAAAGAATTCCGCCGAGAAGCCGATCATGTTTTCGAAATGCGAGACGAGGATGTTTTCGTCGGGCGAATGCAGCATGGCGCCATGATGCGTCAGACCGGCGCCGAAGAGTGTGGCGCCGAATTTGTGGATGAAGGGATGGGCAAGACCGGATGCGGCCGAGCTCGGCTGGATGATCGCCGGGCGGCCGAACCATTTTTCCAGCAGCTCGGCGCCGAGATCGACCGCGGCATGCGACGGATCGCTTCGCACCCCCAGCACTTCGGCATCGAGAACCTTCAGCGCGATATCGTCAAATCCCTTGGCGTCGAGATGGCGGCGCAGCAGCTCGGCGATCTCAACCGGGTTCTGGCCGGGCGCCAGGCGGAAGTCGAGTTTCGCCATGCCGGTGCAGGGCAGTACGGTCTTGGCGCCTTCGCCGTCATAGCCGCCGTGGAAGCCGTTGACGTTGAGGCAGGGCTCGAAATTAAGATGTTCATAAAAGGTCGCGGCATTGACGCCTTCGAGCAGCCGACGTCCGCCGGTCTCCTCTTGCAGGCTTTCGAGCGGGAAGGGGGGCTTTGCCGCAAGCTCGCGGCTGCGCGGATCGGGCGCGATGACACTGTCGTAGAAGCCGTCGATCAGGATGCGCCCGGAGGCATCTCGCAGCGAAGAGATCGCAGCGGCCAGACGCCAGAGCGGGTTGTCGAAGATGGCGCCGAGGCTGGAATGAAGATCGGCGCGCGCCGTTCGGCATTCGAGCTCGACGGCGAGGATGCCCTTGAAGCCCATCAGGATGATCGGGCGGCCGGATTTGTCGACCTCGCCATATTCCCACCAGCAGAGATCGGCCTTGGTGTCGGGGAAGCGCTTGTCGAGGAAGCGGTTGAGCGACGGGCTGCCGATCTCCTCTTCGCCTTCGGCGATCCAGATCAGCTTGAAAAGCAGGGGGCCGGGATGGGTCTTGCGGAATTCGCGCCAGCCGGCGAGGCGGCTGACGAATTCGCCCTTGTCGTCGGCCGAACCGCGGCCATAGAGGCGGCCGTCGCGTTCGGAGAGCGTGAAGGGCGGCGCGGTCCAGAGATCGACCGGATCTTCCGGCTGCACGTCATAGTGATTGTAGATCACCAGCGTGAACGGGCCGTCGCCGGTTTCGCCGACCACGAAGGGGCCGACATCGCCGGGATGTTGTTCGGTGGCAAAACCCGCTTCGGCCAGCAGCCGTTCGATGCTATCGGCGCAGGCTTCCATGCCCTCGCCACGGGCGCTGACGGAAGGGATCGCGACGAGATCGGATAGGTCTTTGACGGCGGCGGCAAGAATGTCGGCGGGAATGCGCATAGTGTCTCCTGAAAGCGGGAGGCGCGAATACCGCCTCCCGCCTGCCATCACTTCTTGGAGATGTCGTAGCCGAACCACTTTTCGGCGATGGTCTTGACCGTGCCGTCCTTCAGCATCGCATCGACAGCGCCATCGACCTTGGTCTTCAGCTCGGTCTTGCCCTTGCCCATGGCAACGCCCTGGCCCTTGCCGAATTCCGGGAAGTCGGCGCTCGCCAGCAGTGGGCCGGCATAAACCAGCTTGTCGGCACCACGATCCTTGACAAGCGGCTCCCAGGCGGAGCGTTCCATCAGGCCGGCATCGATGCGGCCGGCAACGAGGTCGTCGGCGATCTGGTCGGGACGGTCGTAGACGCGCACGTCGGCATCCGGGAAATGCGCGCGGATGACCTGTTCGTGGGTCGTGCCGGTCTGAACGCCGATTGCGGACGTCTTGAGCGCCTCGGTCAGTTCGGCCGCAGACTTGGCGGATGCCGATTTGCTGCCTGCTGCCACGACGATCGAATTGGGCGCGTCGGCATAAGCGTGCGAGAAGTCGACCTTTTGCGAACGCTCGTCATTTATGGAAACACTAGAGATGACGAGATCGAACTTGCCGACCTGGAGACCAGGCAAAAGGCCGTCGTAAGCCTGATTCTGCCACGTGCAGGTCGCCGAGATGCGTTTGCAAATCTCATCGCCAACATCCTTGTCGAAGCCGACAATGTTGCCGCCCGCATCAACGGATTCCCACGGTGGGTAATCGGCACTCGTACCGATCCGCAGATCCTCAGCAGAAGCAGTGCTTGCCAGCAAAGCAAACGCCAACGCTATTGTCAGTCGTCTCATGAAATTCCCCTTTTTGGTTTGAAACGAACATTTCCTGCCCCCTCGTCAAGGACCGCAGAAATCGTAGGAACGGATGCTACGCTGCCGACGCAGCGGTCTCCTTCAGGAAGAGAGATAGGCGGCCGAGGCCCTCCCGAAGGATATCTTCGCCATTGGTATAACCGATGCGCAGATAGCCCTCCATGTCCATGGCGCTACCGGGGGTGAGCATGACGCCCGTCTTTTCAAGAAGCCGCACGCAGAATTCCTCGGACGAGATCGGCAGGTCGTATTTCAGAAGCGCGGTCGTGCCGGATTTCGGCTTGATCCAGGAAATCAGCGGCTCGGCATCGACCCAATCGGAGAGGATAGCCAGGTTTGTGCGAGTGATCCTGTGGCTGCGCTTCAGGATCTTATCCTTGTTCTCCAGCGCGATGGCCGCAAAGTGGTCATCCAGCATCCCAACGGAGATCGTGTTGTAGTCGCGGTGGACGGAGACCGCGTGGATCAGCTCTTCCGGAGCAACGATCCAGCCGAGACGAAGCCCTGCCAGCGAATAGGTCTTCGACATGCTGCCGGTGCTGATGCCCTTTTCGTAGAGGTCGGCGATCGAGGCGGTCATGCCGTCTTCGCCTTGCTGATCCGTGCCGCGATAGACTTCGTCGCAGAGGACCCAGGCGCCACATGCGCGGGCGATCTCGACGATCTTTTCGAGATAGGCGCGGTCCATCAGCGAACCGGTCGGATTGTTCGGGTTGTTGATGGCGATCAACTTGGTGCCGGGCGTGGCCAGCTTTTTCAGCTCTTCGAGATCGGGCAGGAAGCCGGTCTTTTCGGTGAGCTTTAGGATCTGGATATCTGCACCGATGCTTTCCGGGATCGAGTAGTGCTGCTGATAGGTCGGCAGCACGGAGATGACGCGGTCGCCACGCTCGACGAGCGTCAGGTGAACGAGCGCATTGGCGCCGATCGCGCCATGCGTGATGACGGTGTTTTCGAGCTTCTGGTTTTCATAGAGACCGGCAACCAGATTGCGCAGGCGAACGCTGCCTTCGATCTCGCCATAGGTTAGCTTGAGCGGCATGAGCTGCTGGGCGATATCGTTGGTGCCTGCCATGTCGAGCAGTTCGGCGACGGTCAGGGATTCGACGCAAGTTTCTGCGAGATTGAGCTCACACTTGGTCTCGTATTTGTTCATCCAGATTTCGACGCCGAAATTGCGGATCTTCATGTCATTCTCCTCCGTATTACGATTATTGGCCGCGTGCGGCGGCGAGCACGGCAACGGCGGCGGCGACGTCCTCGAGGCCGAGGCCGATCGAGCGGAAGAAGGCCGGGCGTTCGCGGCTCGGTACCTTTGCTCGTCCGGCCAGCAGCTCCGGCAGGTCGCCGCAAAGCGCGTCCGGGCTCCAGACGCCGGAAGCGGCGGCAAGCTTCATTTCGCCGGCTGAAGCAGGCGTCGTGGCCCGGTAGTCGCAATAGACGTCGAAGCCGGAAAGCGCTGCCGGATCGACTTCATGGGCATTGGCCACATTGGTGCTGATCGATGTGACGACGGCGGTCTTCGAGAGCGCGGCCGTTTCGATGACCGGCTTGCCCGACGAGGTGCAGAGCAGAACGACATCGGCGCCGCGCACTGCCTGGTCGACGTCCGTAAATCTAGTGATGGCGCAGCCGCCAGCGCTCTTCTCGGGAAGGCCGGTGCGGCCGGCGATATTCGGCGAGGCGATGCGGATTTCCGCCCACGGCCGGATCGCCTCGGCATAGCGCAGGTGCGCCAGCGCGACCGGGCCGGAGCCGACGATGGTCAGTACCGAGGCACCGGCATCGGCCAAGGCGTCGGCGGCGATGACGGAGGTCGCGGCGGTGCGTTCGGTCGTCAGCTTTTTGGAGTCGCAGAGGAGAACCGGTTCGCCGGTTTCCATCGACATCAGCAGCGTCCAGGCCGTGACCAGCGCCTTGCCGTCGCCGGGGATATAGGGAGAAAGCTTGGCGCCGAAGACCTTTTCGCCGGCGAGAACGCCGAGATAAGTGATGAAGTCGCCGGCATCGCACGGGAAGAGGCTAAGCGTCTGTGGCGGCTGCACGGCATCGCCGTCAGCCAGCGCCCGGAACATGCGCTCCAGCACCGAGCGGACATCGACTTTCGGGAGAAGCGCCGTGATATCGGCGTCATGGAGAACGATTGGTTGCGTCATGCTTTCCTCGCCTTTACATGCGGAACAGCCGATGGAACGCAGTTATCCGCTCGCGCGGCCTAAGAGGATGCACGGCGAGATCGCGATTGATCTGACTGCCCATTAAGAGTAAGAAGACCATATGAGCAATATACTGCACAGTCAAGACCGTGCCAATGTCCTGGCCCATGTGTCGGGAAATTTACGGCGCCTTCGGAATGCTGCCGGCCTGAGCCAGATCGCTCTTGCGGAGGCATCCGGGATCAGTCGCAGGATGATCATCGCGGTCGAGGCTGGTGACGCCAACATCAGTCTTTCCAGCCTGGACAAGCTGGCAGCGGCCATGGGCGTCGGTTTTGTTGATCTTGTGAGCGATCCCGATCGGACTTCGTCCGACATCAACGAACTCACCTGGAGAGGAAAAAGCTCTTATAGCGAAGGAATACTGCTGGGAACGGCTCCTGCAACCCGTGAGGCCCAGATGTGGAGCTGGTCGCTTGAAGGAGGGGACCGCTACGACGCCGAACCCGACCCCCAGGGATGGCATGAGATGATCTTCGTCACGCGGGGCGTTTTGACCTTGGTGCTCAGCGGTGTCGAGAAGGATTATCCGACGGGGACATTTGCCATTTACAGTTCGGCGCAGGCCTACTCCTATTCGAACAGAAGCTCGGAGATTGTTCAGTTCATCCGAAACGTCATATCTTAGGCGCCCACGTCAGCTGGGGTGCCTCGATTAGTTTGCGTTCTGGCAAGCGAGACGAATAGCCGGTGAACTTCATTTCTCCTGATCAGGTCCATATGCTCTCCGGCGTCAGGATATCGAAAGGGACGATCCGCTGTTCAATTGAGGCGGTGTCTTTGCGATCGATCAGTCGCAACATCACGCTGATCAGCTCCTGCGGCATTTTATCCAAAGGATGACAAAGGGATGCCGTGATCAGTCCTTCACTCAAGCCTTTGCGTGTCTCGGGGCCGATGTCGCTGCAAACGATACGAACCTGCCTGTCCGATGGGAGTTCCCGAACTGCGCGTAACACGCCTGATATTCCGCCCCCGTTGACGAAAATTCCTTTGATATCCGGCTCTTCGGTGACCAGCCTTTTAACGATGACATAAGCATTTTCAGGAACTTCATGCGTCAGATAGGTTTCGCTCACGGTAAATTCGGGCGCATTCTCACGCATATACGATCTAAAGCTGGCGTCAGCGATATCCTGACATTGGTAGCGATTGCTGCCGACCAGCGGAAATACCTTGCCGGGACCATTCGCCGTAAGGCGTAAAAACCAGGCGGCGGTGCGTCCTCTCTTCCAGTTGTCCGTCCCAACAAAGCCGGCGCGGCTCGCTGCAGACAAGTCGGTGACATAGGCGACTACCGGGACTCCGCGATAGCGCAGTTCATCGATTGCCTGGCTGACCAATGGATGGTCGGCTGTGACGACCGCGATGGCGTCCGACGTTTCCCCCATTTTAAGCAGGTTGGATGAAACAGCTTCGGGGGAAAGGTCATCCTCGAAGACGACGGTGGGATCGATAACGGCATCGCTGCAATGCAGGGATGCCGTCGTGAGCGCCTCCGCCCACATCTGATAAAGGGGCCGGTGCGATTGCTGCATCAGGAAGCCAAAATTGCGATGCGGAAGGTTGTCACGCTTGCGTCTGCGTAATGCCCCGAGGCCGTAAAATCCTATTTGGTCGGCCGCTTCCAGTATGCGGTCGGTGGTTTCGGGACGCACGGAGCCCTTCCCGTGCAAAAGCCGATTGACGGTCGACAGACTTACATCCGCTGTTTTTGCCAGATCGGCTATCGTTGGTCTGTTCATGAAGCGACCTCATGTTTCATTTATGAATGGCATAATTTGGCATGAAATGTTTTCCAGAGCGCCAGGAGAGTTTCATTCTGACACCTCACCCGCTACAGATCAACGCGCAAATGCTGTAGCCGTCATGAGATGGCCTTTGGGAGGAGAGCAGTCATGAAACACTTTAAGAGTATCTGCGCCGCTGCGGTGGCTGTCGCTGCGGTGGCGATTTCTGCACCTGTAGCGATGTCCGCGAATATAGCTGTCGTCGGCGGCAAGACGGACGACGAGTTCTGGAACCGTATCAAGAAAGGCGTCGATGATGCCCGCCTGGTCGTGGAAAAGAGCGGCGGCAAAGTCACCTATCTCCAACTCCAGACTTATGACAATCTCGGCCCGGACGCGGCCCAACTGGTTCGTACCGCCATTAGCCAGGGCGTCGACGGTATTGTCGTTCCCAACTGGGTGCCCCAGGCAGAGGATGAGGCGATCAAGGCCGCCGTCGACGCCGGGATCAAAGTCTACCTCATGAACGCGGGCAGCATCGACAAGGCGCGGGAACTGGGTGCGATCAACTACGTTGGCTCCGACGAGTATGTTGCCGGCAAGGCCGGCGGCGAATATCTCAGCGGCAAAGGCGCCAAGAATGTTCTTTGCGTCAACACGGTTCCCGGATCGGCCAACCAGGAAGCGCGCTGCAAAGGCGTCATCGATGGTATCACCGGCAAGGGCGGCAAGGGCAAACAACTTCCGCTGCCGGCAACGAGCTTCGGTGACCAGACTGCGATTGCAGAAGCGGTAAAGGCCACCCTTCTTCAGGACGACACCATCGACGGCGTCATCAATATCAGCGCAACCGACGCTGATGCCGCGGCTAGCGGCATTAACCAGGCAGGCAAAGTTGGGAAGGTCATTCACGGCACATTCGACCTGAACGCTTCGGGTCTCGCCCGTATCAAAGACGGTTCCCAGTCCTTTGCGATCGACCAGCAGCCCTATCTCCAGTCTCTGCTCAGCGTGACGCTGCTCGCGTCAAGTATCGACTATGGTACAGTGCTCCCCACAGCGCCCATCCTCACCGGCCCCGGTATCGTCGATGCCTCTAACATCGAGGCGACACTTGCGGGCGTAAAGAAGGGCGCTCGCTGATCCGTCAATTTAGCATCAGTCCGAGGCTATGCCTCGGACTGATCGATCCGGCACTCTGCCCCGTAGGGCGGTTGCCGTAACGCGTGCCGTCGTCTTGGAGCCGCATTTATGAACAATCTATCTTTCGGAAATCTCTTGCGCCGACCCGAAGCCGGGGCCTTTCTGGGTCTCGCCGGTGTCCTCGCATTCTTCGTCATCTTCGGCAGCACGAAGTTTCTAGAAGCTGCCGGTGCAGCCAGCTGGCTGAATGTTGCCGCGAACCTGGGCATTGTCGCCCTCCCTATCGGTCTTTTGATGATCGCAGGAGAGCTCGACATCTCGATCGGCGCGATGATCCCTGCCGGTTCAATGACCGTTGCAGTTCTTTCCGGCCACTACGGGTTTCCGATCTGGGTGGGGATGTTGGGCTCGATCGGCCTTGGTCTCGTCGTCGGTCTGATCAACGGTATTCTGGTGGTTCGCACCGCCGTTCCTTCCCTCATCGTCACACTCGGAACGCTGTTTGCCATGCAAGGCCTAACCCTGGGTTTCTCTGTGCTCGTAACCGGCACGACAAGTGTTGCGCTGACGGCCGATCCCTGGGCCAAGTTTGTTTTCGGTCAATTCTTACCTGGGTCTTTTCAGGTGATCATTCTGTGGTGGCTTGCAATCACGGCCCTTTTTATCTTCTTCATCCACTACTCTCCCTATGGGAATTGGATTTTCGCCATGGGCGGTGACAGGGTCAGTGCCCGTAATGCGGGTATTCCGACGAGCCGGTTGACTGTTGTCCTCTTTGTGCTCTCCGCCGTGAGCGCGTCTTTTGTCGGAATGTGTCAGGCGATCCTGTTCAATTCCGCACAGGTATCCGGCGGAATGACCTTCATTTTCAACGCAATCATCTCAGTCGTTGTCGGAGGCGTGCTCCTGACTGGAGGCTTCGGATCGATCATAGGTATTTTCCTCGGCACGATTACATTTGCTATCGTCAATCAGGGAATTTACTTCACCTCTTTCGATCGCAACTGGTCGAGCTTGATCATTGGTGTCATGCTCCTGCTGGCCGTGTTGATGAACAACACTTTCCGCATCATGGCCCTGACCTATTCGCCGAAGAAGAAGGCAGGGCAGAAATGAGCACTCCTATTCTCGAACTCCGTAGCGTCAACAAGTCTTTTGGGCCAATTGAGGCGCTGCAGGACATCTCGTTGACGGTCAACGCGGGCGAAGTCCTGTGCCTGCTCGGTGATAACGGCGCCGGTAAGTCCACCCTGATTAAAACCCTCGCAGGTGTTTACAAGCCGACTAGCGGCGCGGTGTTGATGGATGGCAAACCGGTCGAGTTTAAGGGACCACGTGAGGCCCAGCACATGGGCATCTCGACTGTTCATCAGTTCGGCGGGACATTTCCCCTCATGAGCATCGGCCGCTCGTTCTTTGTCGGAGCGGAGCCGACCAAGGGTTTTTGGCCCTTCAAGGTCTATGACCGCAAAAAGGCGAATGCGATTGCCGTCAAGGCGGTGCAAGATTTCGGTATTACCCGTATCGACGATGGTGACCGTCTGATCGGCGGCCTTTCCGGTGGAGAGCGCCAGTCGCTTGCAATCGCGCGCGCGGTGTATTTCGGCGCACGCGTCCTGATCCTGGACGAACCGACCGCCGCACTTGGGGTCAAGCAGGCGTCCCACGTTCTGCGGATCGTGCTCGAGGCGAAAAAGCGCGGCATCGCCGTGATCTTCATTACCCATCAGGTGACCCACGCGATGGCGGTTGGTGACCACTTTGCGGTTCTGATCCATGGTGCGGTGGCGGCAAACTTCCGCAAGGGCGAGAAAACCCGGGAAGAGATCACGGACCTCATGGCAGGCGGAGAGGCTCTCGCCAATCTGGGAGACGAGGTCGAAAGCAGCATAGCGTCACACGAGGGGTACCCCTCGTCGACATCGAAGTAGCAGGAGGAAGGAAACCGTGAAGATTGCCCTCGACCCCTTTATGCACCGTCACCTGTCACTGGAGGAACTACCCACCAAGGTCAAGCAGCTTGGCTACGACTGGATCGAGCTCAGCCCCCGCGCCGATTTTCTCGAATGGTTCAAGGCGCCGCGTGTTTTTCCCGAGCGCATCAAGTCTTTCAAGAAGGCTTTGAAGGATGCCGATGTCGGCATCGCAAGTCTTTTGCCGATGTACCGATGGGCTTCCAACGACGAAACGGAGCGCCAGGCTGCGGTCAAGCACTGGAAGCGTGCCATTGAGATCGCCGTCGAACTCGAAGTCGATACGATGAACTCGGAATTCGGCCGCGGCCCGCATCCCGACAAGGGTTCCTGCTATTGCTGCCACACCGGCTCCATGATCGAGGCTTGTGAGGACGCGTGGTGGCGCTCCATGGAAGAGCTGGTGCCAATTTTTGAACGCGAGAATATCCAGCTTAACGTTGAGCCGCACCCGGAAGATTGGTGCGAGACGCTGCAGCCGGCACTCGACATTATCCGCACTGTGAATTCAAAGAGTGTCAAGTTTCTCTACTGCGCGCCGCATACTTTCTATTTCGGCGACGACACGAAGGCGATGCTCCGGGAGGCGAAAGACGTACTGGCCCATGTCCATGTCGGCGACACGTTCAACCATAAGGCAAGTTCTGGGCTGCGTTACATTCTGAACCCGCCGGGTACTCAGGCGCGTGTCCATCAGCACTTGAACATCGGTCAGGGCGAGGTGCCGTGGGACGATTTCTTCGGCACGCTTGCCGAGATCGGCTTCGACGGCATCATGACCTCCTGCGTCTTCGCCTGGGAGGACAAGGCGGACGAATCCGGTCGCTTCATGTGCCAGGAAATGAACACCTACATCGACAAGTACAAAGCGAAATAGGCCGACCAGGCCGCAATCGTCCGTCCTTTTGAGCGCGGACAGATCCGACATCAAAGCTTGCACGAGCGACGGGTTTCCCGGCGATGGGCGAAGCTTTACAACCTTAAGCCGGCACTAGGCCCGGAGGAGAGACGAGAATGATAAACGGCGAAAGACTTACGGAACGCCCATTGCGCTGGGGCATGGTGGGCGGCGGCCGTACCGGCCAGGTGGGCTACAAGCATCGCACCGGTGCGCAGCGTGACGGCACGTACAAGCTGGTCTGCGGTGCGTTCGACCTCGACGCTGAGCGCGGTCGCGACTTTGGCGTCAACCTCGGTGTGGAGGCCAATCGGTGCTACGCTGACTACAAGGAACTCATCGCCAAGGAAGCGGCCCGGGAGGACGGCGTCCAGGTTGTTTCCATCGCAACACCGAACTTCAGCCACTACGAGATCACAAAAGCCTGCCTCGAAGCCGGCATTCATGTGATCTGCGAGAAGCCGCTATTTTTTACCGTCGCCGAGTGCGAGGAAATCGGAAAGCTCGCCGATCAGAAGGGCTTGATCGTCGGCGTGACCTACGGCTTCACCGGCCATCCGCTCGTGCGTCAAATGGCGGCCATGGTTGCCAAAGGCTTGCTGGGCGACATTCGCATTGTCGATCTGCAATACACCCATGGCTTCAATGCGGGCGATGACGTCGGCGCATCGGAAGCCCTAAAATGGCGCACTAATCCGAAGACGGCCGGACCGACCTTCGTGCTCGGCGATATCGGCACGCATCTCTATTACCTGTCCGAAATCGTCCTGCCGCACCTCAAGATCGAGAAGCTGCTTTGCGACCGCAAGGCCTTCATTCCGAGCCGGGCGCCGTTGGAGGACCATGCGACGGTCCTCATGCACTACGACAACGGCGCCCGCGGCCGTCTGTGGGTATCCTCCGTCAATGCCGGCAATATGGGTTCGCAGCGCTATCGCTTCGTCGGCTCGAAAGCATCCGTCGAATGGTCTGACAGCCATCCCGACCAGCTTCTCTATGATGTTCAGGGCGAACCGAACCGTATCCTCCATCACGGCATGCCCTATCTCGAAGAGGAGAGCCTGGCCATTGATCGCATGGGAGCGCTGCATACCGAAGGGCTCGGCGACAGCTGGTCGAACATCTACCTGTGGATCGCCCAGGCAATCGACGCGAAGAAGCGCGGCGATGAGGGCTTCCTGAAAACCCATCACTATCCGGGTATCAAAGCCGGCACGGAAGGTGTCCGGTGGCTGGAAAACTGCGTTCGTTCGGCTGACGCCGGCTCGGCCTGGGTCGATTTCGCCTGATTAACCCGGGAGGCGCGCTGGATAGCCTCCATTTCCTCCCGAGCGCGCGCCTCCCATCCTCCAATTCAGAGAGATTTGAAAATGAAACTTTCCATTTGTACCGACGTGATGGGTGATCTCGCCTTCACCGATATGCTCGACAAATGCGTCAAACTCGGTGTTGAAGGCATCGAGATGACGGGCGGCGGCTGGTCGCGCGCGCCGCATTTTCGAGCAGAAGAGCTTCTGGCCGACAAGGGACTGTTGAAGACCAGGCTCAAGGAAATCGAGGCACGCGGTCTCGAAATCGCGGCGCTCAATTGCTCGGCCAATCCGCTTGATCCGGGCGAGATGGGCAAGCGCCACCGCAAGGAAATGGAAGAGACGATCCGGCTTGCCGGCGAGATCGGCGTCAAGACGATCGTCACCATGTCCGGCCTGCCGGAGGCTGCGCCCGGCGACACGGTTCCCAACTGGCTCGTCTATACCAAGAGCTGGCCGGACGAGATGCCGGAGCGGGATCGCTACCAGTGGGAAGACCGTGCCTTCCCGCTCTGGCACGATCTCGTCAAGCTCGCCAAAGAAGTTGGTGTCGAGAAATACGCGCTGGAAAACTTCTCGGCGATGCTCGTCTGGAACCCTGAGACCCTTTTCCGCCTGCGCAACGAGGTCGGCCCGACCGTCGGCATGAATCTCGACCCCAGTCACCTGTTCTGGAAAGGGGCCGATCCGATCGCATCCGCAAGGGCGCTCGGTACCGCCATCCACCATTGCCATGGCAAGGATACGCGCATCGAACGCGGCCTTGCGGATGTGAACGGCCTGCTCGAACTCAAGGATGTAACCGACGTCGCCAACAGAACCTGGAACTATGTCGCCGTGGGCGCCGGCCATGATCTCCAGTGGTGGAAGGAGTTTTTCTCGGTCGTCCGCATGGTCGGCTACAACGGCTGGGTCAGTCTGGAGATGGAAGACTTCACCATGTCCACCGACGCTGGCATCCAGTCTTCCATCGACGCCTTGCAGGCCACCATCAGTCGATAATCGAACTGGTTCGGGCCGCTTCAGCGGCCCGAACCCTTTCCCGCGCGAGGACGAGATGACCAAGCCGATCACAATCACCACTGCACCGTGCTGCTGGGGTGTCGACGATGTCAGGAACCCGCATCTTCCCGCCTGGCAGGAGGTGCTGGACGAGGCTAAGGCGGCGGGCTTTGGTGGCTTGGAGCTCGGACCTTACGGCTACCTGCCGCTTGAACTCGGCCTGGTTTCGGAGGCGCTGAACGAGCGCGACCTTAAGATCGTCGCCGGGACGATCTTCGATGATCTCGTCTCACCCGCAAACCACGACAATCTCCTGCGTCAGACCGACGAAATCTGCGCGCTGATCACGCAGCTACCGAAGCCGGAAACGCATCGAGGACAACGCTTCGCAGCGCCGTACCTGACCGTGATGGACTGGGGGCACGAGGAGCGTGATTATGCGGCGGGCCATTCCGGCCGGGCAATCCGTCTCGACAGCGCCGCATGGCAGGGAATGGTGGAGAATATCCGCGCAATCGCGACGCTTGCCCGGGACCGGTATGACGTGCGTGCCACGATCCATCCGCATGCCGGCGGCTATATCGAGTTCGCCGATGAGCTTGAGCGTATCGTCAACGACATACCGGCCGACCTCGCAGGTCTTTGCCTCGACACCGGGCACATGGCCTATTCCGGCATGGATCCTGTCGAGACGCTGCGCCGCTACTGGGATCGTGTCGACTATATCCATTTCAAGGACATCGACTCGACAGTCTTCGACGTGGTGATGGGCGAGCGCATCCGCTTCTTCGAGGCCTGCGCCAAGGGTGTCATGTGCCCGATCGGCCGCGGTTCCATCGACTATGCCGCAATACGCGATCTTCTGAGCGAGCTCGGTTATGGCGGCTATATCACCGTCGAGCAGGAGCGCGATCCGCGCAACGCCGGCACCATCCTCGAGGATCTCGCCGCGAGCCGGGCGTTTCTTCGCCGCATGGGCTTTGGCGGTGTTGGGGACGATGAAGCCGTCTCCGCGTCGGCGGTTGGAAATTAGGAGGGCGACAATGCGTATCGGAGTTGTGGGTTATGGCACAGGGGGAAAAAACTTCCATGTGCCGTTCATTCAGGCGGCCAGGCGCGTCGAGCTCGCTGGCGTCGTCGCGCGTGCGCCCGCGACCATCGCGGCCGTGAAAGCCGATTTGCCGAATACGCCGATCTATCCGAGCCTTGCTGCCATGCTGGCGGTCGGTGTTGACGCTGTTACGATCACCACGCCGCCGGATACCCGCCGTGAACTCGTTCTCGAGGCGATCGATGCGGGCGTGCATGTCATCGCCGACAAGCCGTTCGCCCCGAGCGCCGAAGCCGGCCGCGAGCTCGACGAGGCGGCCCGCAAGCGGGGCATCGTCCTTGGCGTGTTCCACAATCGACGATGGGACGCCGATGTCCTCACCCTCAAGAAGGTGCTTGATAGCGGGGCTCTCGGCCGGCTTTGGCGGCTGCACGCGCGTATGGAACTGGATGAACCGGCCACGCTTGAGGCGGGACCGACCGGCGGTCTGCTGCGAGATCTCGGCAGCCATATGGTAGATCAGGCGCTTTGGCTGCTCGGCCCCGCGATCGCCGTCAGCGCGCAACTTGACATGATCGAGCTTCCCGAAGGCGCGACGGATGCCGGTTTCGTGCTGACGATAATTCATGAAGGCGGCGTGCATTCGCACTTGTCGGCAAGCAAGGTCAACCGGATCGCCGTCAAGGAATATCGCGCCTATGGTCAAGGGGGCAGCTACGTTTCCTCCGGGACGGATGTCCAGGCGCAGGCGATTTTCGGCGGAAAACGCCCAGCCGACGATCGCGCCGCCTGGGGATACGAGCGGGAAGAACTCTGGGGGACGTTGAGGACCGCAGGCGGGGCCGAGCGCATTCCGTCCGAGCAGGGCCGATACCATGCCTATTACGAAGCCTTTGCCGCCGCGGTGCATGACGGCGGGCCGCCGCCGGTGACAGCGCAGGAGGCAATTGCCACGCTGGCGGTGCTGGACGCGGGGCGCATCAGCGCGGCCGAAAACCGCACGGTGACGCTATGAGGCATCTGATCGAACATGCGCCGATCTTGGTGGCGCTTCCGGGAGACCCGACATGAAACCACTCGACGTCATCACCATAGGCCGCTCCTCGGTCGATCTCTACGGCGCCCAGGTCGGAGGCCGGCTCGAGGACATGGGCTCGTTCAACAAATATATCGGCGGCTCCCCGACCAACATTGCTTGCGGCGCGGCCAGGCTTGGCCTCAAGGCTGGGCTGATCACCCGCGTTGGAGACGAGCATATGGGCCGCTTCATCCGCGAGCAACTGATCCGCGAGGGCGTGGACGTCGGCGGTGTCGTCACCGACCCGGAACGGTTGACTGCGCTCGTTCTTCTCGGCATCCGTGACGAGGGCAGCTTCCCGCTGATCTTCTATCGCGAGAATTGTGCCGACATGGCTCTGTGCGAGAACGATATCGAACAAGACTATATCGCTTCGGCACGGGCAGTGGTCGTCACCGGCACCCATCTATCCAACCCGAACACAGAGGCTGCGGTCCTCAAGGCTCTGGACTTTGCGCGCAACAGCGGCGCCAAAACCGCCCTCGATATCGATTATCGTCCAAACCTGTGGGGGGTCGCGAGCCATGGCGAAGGTGAAAGCCGGTACGTCGCCAGCCGCGAGGTGACCGAAAAGCTCCAGTCCACGCTACACGTCTTCGAGCTGATCGTCGGTACGGAGGAGGAATTCCATATCGCCGGCGGCACGACGGACACTGTCGCGGCGCTGAAAGCCGTGCGCGCCGTTTCCGCGGCGACGCTGGTCTGCAAGCGAGGTGCAAAGGGTGCGGTCGCGTTCGACCGGGATGTCCCTGACAATCTCGATGACGGCGTCTCCGGCGAAGGTTTCCCGATCGAGGTCTTCAATGTCCTCGGGGCAGGGGACGGCTTCTTTGCCGGCCTCCTAAAGGGTTGGCTCGATGGCAAGGACTGGTCGACGGCACTGAAATACGCCAATGCCTGCGGCGCCTTTGCCGTGTCGCGCCATGGTTGCACGCCAGCCTATCCCTCGCTCGAAGAGCTGGAATTCTTCCTGGAGCGCGGCGTCAGGCAGGCCGATCTTCGCAACGATCCCGCGCTCGAGCAGATTCACTGGTCGACCAACCGCCATCGCAATCACGGCGAGGATTGGCCTGACTACCGGATCTTCGCCTTCGACCACCGCATGCAACTGGAAGACATGACGGGCTACACGCTCGAGCGAGGCGGTGCGTTCAAGGAGCTCTGCCTGAAGGCGGCGGTCGAGGTCCAGGCTGGCCGGAAGGGCTATGGCATCCTTTGCGACAACAGGATCGGCCGAAGGGCGCTGCATGCGGCCTCGGGCAGCGGCTTGTGGATCGGTCGGCCTTGTGAGAGGCCGGGCTCCCGGCCGTTGACGCTCGAACCGGAGCTCGGCAGCGACTATGGAGCTTTAGGCGAATGGGCGCGGGAAGATGTCGTCAAGGTCCTGTGCTTTTGCCATCCGAACGATGATGCCGCGATCCGTGCGGACCAGGAAGCGACGGTAAAACGCCTTTTTGATGCCTCGCGGCGCAACAATCTGGAATTCCTGCTGGAGATCATTCCGTCCAAGGTCGCTGCTGTCGACGACACGACGACGGCGACGCTGATCCAGCAATTTTACGATATCGGAGTCTTTCCGGACTGGTGGAAGCTGGAGCCGATGAAGACGGCCACCGCCTGGGCCAACGCCATATCCGCGATCGAGAGGAACGACCGGCATACGCGGGGCATTGTGGTGCTCGGCCTCGATGCGCCTGAGGCGGAACTGGCGGCCAGCTTCCAGGTCGCCGCCGGTTTCGCACTGGTCAAGGGCTTTGCCATCGGCCGCACGATCTTCGGCGATGTCGCGAGGGCGTGGATGAAAAGCGAAATCGAGGACGATGCGGCCGTCGCCGAAATGGCGAACCGCTATCGCAGGCTCTGCGCGACCTGGGATGAGGCGCGGACGGCCGCAAGGGAGAAGGCAGCATGACCGATACGATCCGACTGACCGCCGGGCAGGCGCTGGTTCGATGGCTTTCCGTTCAAATGACCGAGGAAGGCGAGCGCTTCATCGAGGGGATGTGGGCGATCTTCGGCCACGGCAATGTCGCGGGCCTCGGCGAAGCGCTGCACGGGATCGGCGACAGGCTGCCCACCTGGCGCGGCCAGAACGAGCAGACCATGGCGCATGCGGCGATCGCCTATGCCAAGACGAAGCGGCGCAAGCGGGCGCACGCCGTGACGTCCTCGATCGGCCCCGGTGCGACCAATCTGGTGACGGCGGCAGCACTTGCCCATGTCAATCGCCTGCCGGTCCTGTTCATTCCGGGCGACATCTTCGCCAACCGCCGTCCGGACCCGGTGCTGCAGCAGATAGAGGATTTCGACGACGGCACAGTCAGCGCCAACGACTGCTTCCGCCCGGTGGTCCGCTACTTCGATCGCATCGCGCGCCCCGAGCATTTGCTGACTGCCTTGCCGCGTGCACTCTCCGTGATGACCGATCCAACCAACTGCGGCCCGGTCTGCCTTGCCTTCTGCCAGGATGTGCAGGCCGATGCTTATGACTATCCGAAGAGTTTCTTCGAGCCGAAAGTCTGGCGCATCCGCCGCCCGGAGCCCGATCCACGGGAGGTGGAGGATGTCGCCGCGATGATCCGCGCGGCCCGGCGCCCCGTGATCATTTCGGGCGGTGGCGTCATCTATTCCGACGCCGAAACTACGCTTGCCGCCTTTGCCGAGCGGCACAACATCCCTTTCGTCGAGACACAGGCCGGCAAGGGTGCGAACCCCTGGGACGATGCCTTCAATTTCGGTTCCCCCGGCGTCACCGGCTCCGAATGCGCGAACCGGCTTTGCGCCTACGCCGACCTTGTCATCGGCGTCGGCACGCGCTTCCAGGATTTTACGACAGGTTCGTGGGCGCTGTTCAGGAACGGAGCGCGCAAGCTCATCTCCATCAACCTTCACGGCTATGATGCGACCAAGCGCGGCGCGACCCCGGTCGTCGGCGATGCTCGCGTGACGCTCGAAAAACTCTCTACGCTTCTGGGCGACCACAGAGCGCCACCCTTCGATGCGCAATCAAGAACCTTGTGGCATGACAAGGTGACGGCCGTCACTGCCGCACCGCAGGAAAGCCTTACCAACTATCTTCCAACCGACGCACAGGTGATTGGCGCCGTCCAGCGCGTCGCCACGGAAAAGACTATCGCCATGTGTGCCGCCGGCACCATGCCGGGGGCGCTGCAGGTGCTGTGGCAGTCCGCCAAAGGCGGATATCATATGGAATACGGCTATTCCTGCATGGGATACGAAGTCGCCGGCGCCATGGGCATCAAGCTCGCGGCGCTCGATAAGGAGGTCGTCTGCTTCGTTGGTGACGGCTCCTACATGATGGCGAACTCGGAACTGGCGACCGCCGTGATGCGCCGCGTTCCCTTTACCGTCGTGCTGACGGACAATCGCGGCTACGGCTGCATCAACCGCCTGCAGATCGAGTGCGGTGGGGCCGAGTTCAACAATATGTACAAGGACTCCAATGTCGATGTTCAGCCGGAGATTGACTTCGTCGGCCATGCCCGCGCCATGGGCGCCCATGCGGAGAAGGCCGCCGATATCGCTGATCTGGAGCGGAAGATCATCGAGGCGCGTGGCCGCACAGTTCCGACTGTTATCTTGATCGACACCGATGCCGTGCCGGGCCTGGATGCGGGTGGCCATTGGTGGGATGTCGCCGTGCCGCAGGCCGGCGGGCCGGAACGGCTTGAGCAGGCGCGCGCCCGCTACAACCGGAATGCCGCCAACCAGCGGGTCTTCGACTGACCGACCCGATCAATGGAGGGAAAGACAATGCATGATCTTTTGCGCAAGCCTTTCGGCACCCATGGCAAGGTCCAAGAGATCACGCCGCAATCGGCCGGATGGCGCTATGTCGGCTTCTCGCTCTATCGCCTCCGGCCGGGTGAAACGGCTGACGAAGCGACCCTGGATCGCGAAGTGATCCTTGTCGTGGTCGAGGGCAAGGCGGCGTTTCACGCAGGGGGCAAGGATTGGGGTGTTCTCGGCGAGAGGATGAACGTATTCGAGAAAACACCGCCCCACTGCCTCTATGTCCCTGACGGCAGCAGTTGGCAGGCGACAGCGCAAACGGATTGCGTTATCGCGGTCTGCTCTGCGCCAGGTCTAAGCGGACACCCAGTGCGGCGGATCGGTCCCGATGGCATCACGCTGACCGCGCGGGGCAAGGGCGCCAACACCCGGCATATCAACAATATTGCCATGGAGAACGAGGACTACTGCGACAGCCTGCTGGTGACGGAAGTATTCACGCCGGCCGGCCATCGGTCATCTTATCCGAGCCACCGCCACGACGATTTTTCCCGCCAATCATATAATTACAAATAAATACTTTTTTCAATGTCTTAGGTGGCTATACGGCCCTTGCTGGCCATGCTGGCTGGCGTGGCTGAACTGGACAGAATGACCTAGGTGTTTCCGGTCCGATCAAGCAGGCCGATTCGCAAGGCGAGGACGGCAGCCTCGGTTCGATCGGCAATCCGGCCCGCCTTCGAAGCCAAGGCTCGACTCAAATGATTTTCAGTTGCTCGGCCATGGGGAACGCGAATCCATGAATCCCGAGACAGTGAAATAGGGAACATGCTTCTTTCGGTTGCTATGCGGAAGGCGAATCAATCGTGCAATTGGCGCAACCAATTTCAAATTGACGAACATGGAAGAGCATCGGGTCTACGATTTACGCCTCCAATAAACTATCCACCATGCGAACTAAGACTTCGACGCCACCTGTTTCCGTTAAGCGCATCGGTAACGGGTAGCAACTCACTTGTGCACAATGGAGAATAACTTGATTGACCATCGGACTGGCCCCTACGCTCTTCTCATCCTTCGAGTGACGCTTGGCGCACTGTTCTTGGCGCATGCCGGGCTGAAATATTTCGTCTTCTCTCCTGCCGGAACGGCTCAATATTTTACAAGCTTGGGTTTGCCGGGGGCGCTTGCCTACGTGACGATCGCCCTTGAGACGATCGGCGGAATTGCATTGATCATCGGGCTTTTCGCACGCTTCGCCGCAGTGGCGTTAATCCCGATCCTGCTTGGAGCAATCGTCACCGTTCACGCGGCTGCTGGCTTTTTCTTCACCAACTCTAATGGCGGTTGGGAATTTCCCGCCTTCTGGATAATTGGTCTGTTGGTGATTGCGCTTGGTGGTGACGGCGCGCTCGCTATACGTTCGTCCGCTCTAAGCAAAAGTGCTTAACGCCTCCCACCGCGCGTCGAACAGTCAACGCGCGGCCCTCCTTCCAAATGATTTTGGGATCACGTGTCGACGGCGCTCATTTGTAGGATTGCCCTCGACCGTCAAAGCACTTCCTTGCCGACAAATCTCGTCTTGATCTCCGGCCTTGATATCTTCGCCTCGCTATATGCGCTCCGTTTGACCCAACCTTACCGCACAGATAAATCAGTGAGGGGAGAGACACCTGTCCAAACGATGACGGCCCTTAGCGGAGTTCCCTCCTATAGGTCAAAGCTTACTTTTCCTCAGAGTATCGGAAGGAAGCTCGCCGTAGCGAACGCGGTACTCCCCGGAAAAACGTCCGAGTTGCACGAAGCCCCAACGGATTGCCACATCAGACACGCTACTGGCGGAAGGATTTGACGAAAGCTCTTGATGAACGGCCTCAAGGCGCAAATTACGAAGATATGACATGGGGCTCGAAGACTTAAACTGCCGGAAACCCATCTGCAGGGCACGGGCCCCCGTACCAGAAGCAAAAGCAATGTCTTCCAGCGTCAAGGGCTCGCTCAAGTGTGCCCGCATGTAGTCGATGGCGCGTTTAACATGACCCGGCGATGGAGAGGCGATATTGCCGTGGAGCTGTTCGGAAAAGTTGTTCGGAACCGACAACAAAAGCATTTGAAAGAATGACTCGGTCAGGTTCTTCATCACGATCGGCGAGCGTTGCAACGCGCTGTTTTCGGTAAGTCCTTGATGGATCAGACAACCAAGTTGTAAGAGCGTTGAGCCGGAGGAGGTGGACAGGTTAATTTCCGGATTGAAATCAAAATCACCGCTGACGGTCCTTTCAACAAGACCACACAAACGAGTTTGCATTTCGAGGCGGCATAGCACCGCGGTCGTGTGGCGGCGCCGTCCGAAAAAGCTCATTCCATCATTGTGGGCCCCATCCAGCACCGTAGCAAACCCAGGTGTGGAGTGAATCGTACCTTTTCTCGTTTCGATGAGAGACTCTCCAGAGTGGGGAAAGATGACTATCATCTTGTCCCCCGCCGTCCTCCGCCGATTGATGATCTCGCCACCATATTCGACGTTGATCAGAGTCAATGGGCCATTGGACACTGCATCGCAAGCAAACGAAAAGCCATATCCGGCGTGCTCCACGTTTACGATCGATGTTGGACTCGAAAGAACTCCCGAGAGCCTATCCGGATCAGTCCCACTCTCTAAGATTCGGGTGATTTTCGAAATGGGACTTTGCACGTCGCCCCCTGTGCCGAGAACTTGGAACGCCTTTTAAAATAAGACTGCGAGATTCACTTCTTCTATTACCCACAGAACCGGCGAGAACCGGATGAAAACTAGGTACCGTCTCCAGAAGCGATGCAAAATATGCGCGCACTTGACTAGCGGCTTATCACGCACCTCGTCAACATTGATCGGATAGTCGTAAATCGTTTTGCTATCTTTCTTGAAGAATGATCGCCAATTGAATGGTATGTTTTTGCGGCAGATAGTCAAGTTTTTCAGCGCCCCCGATCCTTAAAATGATCATTCGAACTCGAATACCCGCGATTTGATAGGAAAATAGTACGCAATGCCGGCTGTCTCAGTGCCATGTCACTCTGGCACGTGGTTTGCTTTTGTATGAGTGCCTCTCGGCAGTCAATTCGAGCAACGGAGATTGAGATGGATCACGGTTACTTCGCGCTGGATACAAATTCGATGGCATGGGACATCCTGGAGGTTCCAGAGATTAATGGAAAGCTCCCCTTGAAAACATGCAAAGTGGATGAGGAAACTGGGGTTGCAATCTGGAAAATAAAGTACCCGGCCGGATATACAACGGTTTCACACTGGCACAACTGCTCCCATGGCATCTATGTTCTCGATGGCATCTTGCGTACCCATGCTGGAGAATACGGCCCCGGAACATTCGTTTGGTTCCCGGAAGGGACGATTCAGTCTCATGGAGCCACGGAGATAGATGATGTCACATTCTTGTTCATCACCAACAAATCATTCGACATCCATTTCACGCATTTAGAAGGTGCACCAGCATGACCCTTGGCAAGTGCTCGGTCTCGTAACAACCAATTCCAAGTCCGCTACGGCAAGTTGCGGACTCACGACATGAACGACTACCCCATTTTCCAGTCTGGTGCTCTCGTCTTTGGCAAAATCAATCTGATAGAACGCGCCACGGATTAGGGACGCCGGACTAGAAGAAAGTTGCAGCCATTTCGGGCGGACTCTCAAGTGCGTGCGCCATAAATTCAATCGCTGACTGTAGACGCGACCGCGTGATCGGACCTCCGAGGCAAACACGAACTGCTTCCTGAGGTGGTCCGTCGACCGTGAATGCATCGCTTGCAACGACGCCGATACCAGAGTTTCGCATGTGGGAACCGAAGGTTGAACGTGTCCACCCATTCGTAAGCGGCATCCAGATGTTGAAACTAATCTTATCTGCGAGGTAACTTCCGGCCGGCAAAATGTTCCCAACCAAAGCTTGGCGTGCCGCGGCTTCGCTGCGGATGAACCGGAGAATTGTGTCGGCGGTGCCATCCTCGATCCAGCGAGTAGCGAGGGCGAGCATCAACGGCGATGCCATCACATTCGTCGCCCGCATGGCACTCAAAAAGGGCCAGGCGGATTTCGTGTCCGGTGCCACGATATACGCAACTCTCAAACCCGCGCCAATGCATTTTGCAAGCCCGCCGATGTGCCAAGTAAGATCAGGCGCCATTGTGGCGAGTGGCGGTGGCGAGTGCAACGGAATGAACCCATAGGCATCGTCTTCGATAATCGGCAGCCGGTATTTTCGCGCTACCGCGCAAATCTCCTCCCGTCGCTTGGTCGGAATGGTCAATGTCGTTGGGTTCTGCAAGGTTGGATTCAGATAAAGAGCCTTAGGCGAGCGCGTTTCGCATGCATTGGCGAGCGCATCAGGAAGAATACCATGTTCGTCCATGGGAAGCCCGCACATTCCGAGCCGAAGTTGGGCGGCAATCGAACGTATGCCGGGATATGTGATATTCTCGGACAGGATTGTTTGGCCAGGTTTGGCGAGCATGCTGAGAATCGCAAGTATCGCTGGATGCGCGCCCGGCGAGGCAAAAATCCGTTCTTGGGATGGCACCAGGGCCCTTCGGCTAAGCCAAGCTGCAGCCGCTTCTTTATCCACCTCTTCTCCACCGAAGTTTTGATAGCGAAGAAGTTGAATCAGATTGGATGCGACGGCGGATAGTCCCTCGCGCATCCGCTCGATCAGTACGCCATCCGTCGGCTCTGGGGGTAGATTCATCGAAAAATCAACGGCTGACACACGCCGCATGTCCGGTGCCGCGTCAAGTGCAAACCCGCGACGCTCCTTGTCTTGGCCGCCGGTCACGAATGTGCCTCGCCCAACATGTGATGCGATCAGACCGCGCTTCCTGGCTTCAACATATCCGCGCGCAACGGTCGTGAAATCTAAATCGAGTTGGCGCGCCAGATCACGTTGGGCGGGAAGCCGATCCCCCACCATCAGCAAGCCGCTTCTCAGATCCATCTCAATCAGATCCGCAATTGCCATATACCGCGGGCTGTTGCTTTTGCTCAGATCGGGAAGCCATTCTTTCATACTGCACCTCTTTTCGCGAATGACTGCATAAAAGGTCAATCAATCGTCGGCGTCCAGAAAAATCCATGGCCAAAAAGCAAGGAAATGTGCCTCCCCCGCATATTGCACAGAAATCGGTTACTAAGGCGCGCCGACGAGCAAGTATTGCTCCTCGAAAGACTGCACATTGATTGGGCCAAATTCCCGGCATCTTGCAATTAAAATAAACAATGGCCTGCCTTCGGGGAGGCCGCGCGTGTGGGTCGCCGCGATTATTGTGTGCATAATTGAATGGATTTGCCCATAAATTGATCGGAAGAAGCGCGGAAATCAATCTGGCACGCTGCTTGCACATCGACTGACGTAAACCCCGCATTGGGGAAGAGCGTTTCACTCAGAGGAGTCTCATATGCCCGCAGTCACCCAGCCAGCACACGAAACCGGAGATTTCTTCGTGGACTACGAAGAGAAGGTCTTCGAGGATGTTCAGGCCAAAGAGGGCGAGAAAGCCCTGATCACCTTTCACACCGTAGCTTTTGAAGGCTCTATCGGTCTCGTCAATCTGCTGCAGGCCAAGCGCTTGAAGCGAAAAGGTTATGAAACTTCAGTCCTGCTCTATGGTCCAGGCGTGACGCTCGGCGTGCAGCGGGGCTTCCCGAAGCTGGGGGACGAAGCATTTCCCGGCCATCTCAATTTCAACAATCAGATCAAAGGTTTTATGGACGAAGGCGGCAAGGTGTATGCGTGCCGTTTCGCCCTTCAGGCACTCTACGGTCATGGCGAGCCTGCGTTGATCCCCGGCATCCGTCCGATCAGCCCTCTCGATGTACTCGATCTCATGCTCCTGCACCGCCGCGAGGGCGCCGTAATCCTCGATACCTGGACGCTCTGATGACCACGCGCGAGGCGCCGGCTCGGCGCCTCGTATCCATTAAATCGAAAGGAGCTGCTTGTGGACAAGAAAATCGTGCGGGTCGCCGCTGCTCAGATAGCACCGGACCTCGTTTCCCGAGAAAAGACGATAGCTCATGTGCTGGAAGCGATCCGGAAGGCAGCCGCCAAGGGTGCCGAATTGATTGTTTTCCCAGAGACTTTCGTGCCGTGGTATCCTTATTTTTCCTTTGTTCTCCCACCGGTTCTCTCGGGCCGCGAGCACATTCGCCTCTACGAAGAGGCCGTCGTCGTGCCGTCTGCCGCAACAGATCTGGTGGCGAACGCAGCACGTGAATTGGGAATTGTCGTGGTGCTCGGTATCAATGAGCGCGATCACGGCACGCTCTACAATACCCAACTCGTTTTCGATGCGGATGGTCGCCTGATCCTCAAACGCCGCAAGATCACGCCAACTTTCCACGAACGAATGATTTGGGGGCAGGGCGATGGTTCCGGTCTCAAGGTGGTGGATAGCGCCGTCGGTCGCATCGGCGCGCTTGCGTGCTGGGAACATTATAACCCGCTCGCCCGCTACACACTGATGGCTCAACATGAAGAAATCCACGTCGCGCAGTTTCCTGGTTCGCTGGTCGGGCCGATTTTCGCCGATCAGATGGAAGTAACCATCCGTCACCACGCCCTAGAAAGCGGTTGTTTCGTCGTCAACGCGACGGGCTGGTTGACAGACGAGCAGATTGCCTCGGTGACCCCGGACGAAGAGTTGCAGAAGGCCCTTCGTGGCGGGTGCATGACAGCGATCATATCACCGGAGGGCAAGCACGTCGTGCCTCCACTGACGGAAGGCGAAGGCATCCTCATCGCCGATCTCGATATGAGCCTCATCGTCAAGCGAAAAAGGATGATGGATTCGGTTGGCCACTATGCGCGGCCCGAATTGCTGCATGTCTCGCTCGACAACCGGCCGACCGCTCCGTTGGTTACGGCTAACCTCCCGACGACCGATTTCTCCGCTGAACAAACAAGGACTGAAACCGATGGATACCAAGACGTCTCCTTCGACCGAAACGCTGATCAACGAGTTGCAGTCCTTCGGCGCTAGGCTGGTAGATCCGAAGGCTGGTCATGAAAGTCGACGCGGTGGCGCCGGTCCCTCGGACCACAAGGCGCTGACGATCGATGGCATGACCGTGATGGTGCCGGTTCACACAGCGCCGGCCTTCGAAAGCCCATATCTTGTCGAAAAGCCTGATGATGCCGGCAAGAGCCGGATCAGCCGTGACGGCAAGGTTCTTGGCGAAGTGAGCTTTCCGCTTCGCCCTCGGTTCTATGAACGCGCAACGGCCGACGGCATTCCCTATTCGAAGATCGCCGTTCTTCATGGCCGCGACGTGCTGGCAACGACGGTGTTGCAAACCTGCATACGCTACCAGAGCCGGACGAAGACATGCCAGTTCTGTGCCATCGGCCAGTCGCTTGCCGCCGGCCGCACGGTCGCTCATAAGACGCCGGAACAGCTCGCGGAAGTGGCGAAGGCCGCGGTCGAACTCGATGGCGTCAAGCACATGGTAATGACCACCGGCACGCCTAAGGGAGACGATCGGGGGGCAGCCATTCTTGCGGAGAGTGCGCGAGCTATCAAGGCGGCGGTGGATCTGCCGATCCAGGCGCAGTGCGAGCCTCCAGAAGACGACATCTGGTTTGAGCGGATGAAAGAGGCCGGCGTCGACACGCTCGGCATGCACCTGGAAGCCGTTACACCGGAGGTACGGGCTCGTATCATGCCCGGCAAGGCACAGGTATCCATCGAGAAATACATGTCGTCGTTCAAGGCGGCAGTGAAGGTGTTCGGGCGCGGTCAGGTCTCGACCTATATCCTGGCCGGCCTTGGCGACAGCCATGAAGCGATCCTCGATATGTGCGAAAAACTGGTCGAGATCGGCGTTTATCCTTTCGTCGTGCCGTTCGTGCCGATTTCCGGAACGCCGTTGGAAAGCCATCCGACACCGAAGCCGGATTTCATGCATTCGATCCTCCAGCCGCTTTCTGAAATGCTAGTTTCCGGCGGCCTTAAATCCGTCGACATCAAAGCCGGTTGCGGCAAATGCGGTGCCTGTTCCGCCCTTTCGACTTACGAACGGAGGTTGACGGCATGATGATTCATCCGATTCCGGAGTTCCGTTCGGCCGAATTTCAGGTGAAGTTTGCGACTTCTACATGGGAGCGCGAGCAAGCTTACGCTCTGCGGCGGGCCGTGTTCTGCCGGGAACAGGGCCTTTTCCAAGACGATGACCGCGACGAGATCGATGATCGCGCCATTCCAATCGTCGCTTTGGCAATGGTCGGGGTTGTGGCGGACGAAATCGTCGGCACGGTGCGAATTCACGAGACGGAACCGGGCGTCTGGTGGGGTTCGCGGCTGGCTGTTCATTCCGACTACCGCAAAGTTGGCGCCTTGGGCGCAACTCTCATTCGGCTAGCGGTGTCCTCGGCCCACGCCATGGGGTGCCATACTTTCCTGGCGAATGTACAGTCGCAGAATGGACTGCTGTTCCGGCGGCTGCATTGGCGAATCATCGACGAGTTCGAGATTTACGGAAGGCCACACCTGCGAATGCAGGCTGATCTCGGTCACTATGCGCCGTGTTTTTCACCCGAATTCGGTTTCGTGGCGCTGCCGAGAAAGGCCGCGTGACAATGACGGAAGACGAATTCAACGTGATCGTCAAGGGGCTGAAGGAGAGCAGTGGCATCGCAGCAAAATGCGATATTGCTTCGGTGGCCGACAGCCTTGGTCTAGTTGGCGGCAGCATTGCGGTCGGCGACGATTGCGCGGCACTGCCGAACGGTGATGACTACCTACTATTTGCTATCGAGGGCTTCATGAACGAATTCGTCGTTGGCGATCCGTGGTTTGCCGGCTGGTGCGGCGTCATGGTCAATCTTTCTGACGTTGCGGCGATGGGAGGGCGCCCAGTCGCTGTGGTCGATGCGCTCTGGGCGAAAGGCGGCGAAGGGGCCGAACCAGTTCTCGCCGGACTGAAGGCGGCGTCGGATGCGTTCGGCGTTCCGATCGTCGGTGGACACACCAATCTGAAAACTGACCGAGGGCAGCTTTCCGTTGCCGTTCTAGGCAAGGCAAAGTGCTTGCTGACCAGCTTCGATGCGAAGCCGAGCGAGCGCCTTATCGCCGTTATCGATCATCGCGGCCAATATCGAGAACCATTCAATAACTGGGAAGCAGCAACCAGCGCGCCACCAGAAAGGCTGCGTGGCGATCTTGATCTCCTGCCCCAGATTGCAGAGGCCGGGCTCGCGCGAGCTGCCAAAGATATCAGCCAGGGTGGCATCGTCGGTACCGCGATCATGCTTGCGGAATGTTCCGGCGTCGGCATCACCATCGATCTCGATGCGATCCCCGTTCCTGCTGGTGTGACACTTTCGCGCTGGCTCGCAACTTTCCCTAGCTACGGCTACCTGCTTTCGGTTCCGTCGGAACATGTCGATAGCGTCATGAGCATCTTCGCCAGCCGCGATCTAACGGCAGCGGTCGTCGGCACCATCGTTGAAGGCTCGATCGTCAGCGTTGCCTCCGGGGGTGAAACCTCCGTCATCCGCGACTACGCCGTTGAGCCGCTGATGCAATTAGACCGCAGACAGGCCGCAAAATGACTCGTCGGTTGCGCATTGCGATGCTTGCCCATTCCACCAATCCGCGCGGCGGTGTGGTCCATGCCCTTGCACTTTCGGAAGCCCTCTGCGATCTCGGGCACGAGGTGATCGCGCATGCGCCGGATGCGTCCGGTAAGGGCTTTTTTCGTTCGGCGCGTTGTGAGCTACGTGGCTTTCCTGTCAGTCCCGCACCATCGGACATGACAGCTATGGTCGAACAGCGGATCGAAGACTATTTGCGGCACTTCGAGCAACCCTGCGCAACGGAATTCGATCTCTTTCACGCTCATGATGGCATTTCCGGAAACGCGTTGGCGACTCTAAAGGAGAGGGGAAAGATCGCGGGCTTCTTGCGAACGGTGCACCATGTCGATGCCTTTACCGACCCGCGCCTGATGGACCTGCAGGCTCGCTCCATAGATTACGCCGACGTCCTCGTCACCGTCAGCGATCATTGGCGAGGCCATTTCCGGGAACTCGGACGAGAGGCGATATGCGTCGGCAACGGTGTCGATATGGTCCGGTTCAGGCCGGACCGGGACGAAACCGATCATCGGCTTGCCGTCCACCTGGCGGTGGGTGCTGGACCGGTGTTCCTGGCAGTCGGTGGAATTGAGACGCGCAAGAACACGCTCGCAATTCTCAAAGCCTTCGCACAGGTGAGAATCCTGCGCCCTGAGGCGCGGCTGCTGATTGCCGGCGGTGTCTCGTTGCTCGACCACAGTGGTTATCAGGCCGAGTTCAACAAAGAACTCAACGGTAGTCCCCACCTCGCCTCTGCCGTCAGCCTGCTTGGCGCAGTGGCCGACGAGGACATGCCGGCATTGTTTCGCCGCGCTGATGCGCTGGTCTTTCCCTCGGTGAAGGAAGGTTTCGGGCTCGTGGTGTTGGAGGCCATGGCTAGTGACGTACCGGTTGTTCTCTCCTCGATCGCGCCCTTCACTGAATATGTTCCGCCCGACGCGGCAGTCTGGTGCGATCCGCTAAAGCCCGCCTCTATTGCGGACGCCATGCTCGCCGCCCTGTCGGAAAACGTGCGGCGCAGGTCCGTAAAGGCCGGCCGGAAAGTTGCGGCTCGCCACGACTGGCGCTCGACAGCGTTGGCGCATCTGCCCGCTTATCACGCTCTTCTCGATCAGACGGAGACGATCCATGCCTGAAATGCGCTTCATCGTGACCTGGCCAGACGGTCGTGACGAAGAGTGTTATTCACCTTCGCTCGTCATTCGAGACTACTTCGGCGAGGGCGAGTATTACTCGCTGTCGGACTTCCTGTCGCGCAGCCGTGAGGCGCTGAGTATCGCCAGCGAACGTGTCCGAGCCCGGTATGGCTACTCCTGTTCGCTCGCGCTCGGCCAACTGGCGCGTATCGAAAGCCAGGCCTCAATCATTTCGGATTCCCAATCTCAAATTCTCATCAAAAAGTTCCTCGTATGAAAGGTGCTCCCATGTCCAACGTCACTCTCAAGCCCCATTATTCGACGGTTGTCGTTGGTGGCGGTCAGGCCGGCCTCTCCGCCAGCTACTATCTCGGCAAGGCAGGTGTCGATCATATCGTCTTTGAGAAAAAGACGGCGGCGCACAAGTGGAAGAGCGAACGCTGGGACGCCTTCTGCCTTGTAACGCCGAATTGGCAATGCCTTCTTCCCGACCATCCGTATGATGGAGCCGATCCCCATGGATTCATGGTCAGAGATGAGATTGTCGGCTATCTCGACCGCTTCATCGATAAGGTGAAGGCACCTGTGCTGGAAAATACTGAGGTGACGCTCATAGAACGCGATGGCAGCGGATTCCGTATCGAAACCAGCGCCGGTGTGGTTGGAGCAGATGCGGTCATCCTCGCAACGAGCCTGTACGCTAACCCATTCATTCCGCGGGCGGCGGAGAAACTGCCGGAGTCCATTCTGCAGCTCCATACGGCCAGCTATCGCAATCCCGAAATCCTTCCCGAAGGCGAGGTGATGGTCATAGGCTCCGGTCAGTCCGGATGTCAGATCGCGGAGGATTTGCATTTGGCGGGCCGCAGGGTGCATCTGGTTACAGGCAATGCTCCCCGTTGCGCGCGGCTCTATCGTGGCCGGGATGTGGTCGATTGGCTGACCGATATTGGCCAATACGACATCACCATCGAGCATGATGGCATGAACAAGAAGAAGCACGACACCAATCACTATCTGACCGGCCGTGACGGAGGGCGCGACATCGACCTGCGCAAGTTTGCGCAGGAGGGGATGGAGCTCTACGGCCGCATGGAAACAGTTTCCGGTGGGAAGATGATTTTCCGACCCAATCTGGCGAAAAACCTTGATGAGGCCGACCGCGTCTATAACAGCATCAACGCACTGATTGACCGGCACATCGCTGACCGCGCCATCGATGCGCCGCCACCGAGCGTCTATGAGCCGGTCTGGGTGCCAGAACGAGAAACGACGGAACTGGATCTTGAGGCCGCCGGCGTTACCAGCGTCATCTGGGCGACTGGCTTCACGCCGGATTGGTCGTTTGTGTCGCTGCCAATCTTCGATGGAACGGGTTATCCCGTTCAGCGTCGCGGCGTTACGGGCATTCCAGGAACCTATGTGCTGGGTTTGCCCTGGCTTTGGACATGGGGCTCCGGCCGGTTCCTCGGCATGGCGAAGGATGCTGAGTACATCGTCGACGATATTGTCTCGTTTATTGGCCTGAACCGTGAAACGCGCAAGCGGGTCGCCGCAGGCTAATAGCAATCGTTTGGGTTAATTTCCCATGGTGCAGGGGGAGCGGCAGGCATGAAACGGTTCGTCAGCGTTCTCCGAAATGTAATAGCCGGCGGACTCCCGCCGGCAGCGACTTCGCGCAAGGTAGATCTTGCAGGCGAACTGCGCACCATTGCGCTGGATAGCCACAAGGACCCGGTATTCATCATGGCTGATGGCATAATTGTCGAGGCCAACCCAGCCTGCGTCACGATGTTTGGTGGCGGGCGGCGCGATCAGATCATCGGCCAAAAGATCACGGACAGACTGGGTTCGCAGCAACCCGACGGACTGGAGCTTCGGGCATCGCTTGACACTTTCAACAAGACGTTCGCGTTAGATGGCGTTGCTCGACGGCTTTGGAACTTCAAGCGTCTTGACGGAAGCATCCTCACCGCCCGCTCCACGCTGTCGCCGTTGGCTCAGGCCGAAAGGCGATGCACGCTTGCCGTGTTGGAAGATATCACGCTCTTTCACGCAGCCGAACAACAGATACGCATTGCTGAAGCTGAGCGAACCCGCATTGTGGCGGCTTTAGCCGGTGCCCTTTCCAAGGTTGCGGCCGGAAACTTGACCGTGCGGATCGACGACGTTTTCCCCGCGGAATACGAAGATCTTCGCCGCGATTTCAATGCGGCGGTAAATCAATTGCATGGCACGATCGGTAGTCTTACGCAGACCGCCGCAACCGTCCATGCTAACGCTGGAGAGATACGCGCAGCCATGACAGCGCTTGGGCACCGCGCCGTGCAGCACGTCGGCGGCCTTGAAACGGCTGCCGCTATTCTGGATGACGTCTTCGGTCATGCGCGATCTTCTGCGGAGCGCCTGTCGGACGTGCACGGCGCGTTCGTTTCGACTAGAGAGGAAACGCAAAAATGCGCGGCGGCGATGACCGAAGCTCAGGCCGCCATGACGGAGATTGACAGATCTTCGCGTCAGATTGGCGCAATCGTGGCGCTAATCAATGAGATCGCAACCCAGACACGGCTGCTGTCTCTCAACGCCTCGGTAGAGGCAGCTCGAGCGGGTGAAGCCGGAAGTGGCTTTGGGGTCGTCGCGAACGAGGTCCGCAATCTCGCCCAGAAAGCGGCAGGTGCAGTCGAGCAGATCGCCGCCCTGATCGCCGTTTCACAGCGACAGGTCTCCACCGGTTCGGCCCTCGTCGAGCACGTCGACCAGTCGTTTCGTTCGGTCGTAGACGCCCTGGCACAGATGAACAGCAATGTCGAAGCTGTAGAACACACATTTTCTCGGCAATCGGAGCGATTGAGCGGAGTAAACGATACGGTCGCAGAAATGCGGGATGCGACTCTACGGAACGCCGCAATGGTAGAGGAAGCGAACGCTGCCTGCATGCTCCTTACTGAGCAAGGCGATCGGCTCACAGGGCTGACGAGACAATTCCGAACTGCCTCGTCAGATGGTTACGACACCAGCACGTTTGCAATCCCTGTAATATTGAAGAAGGGGGGCCCCGTTTGAACATAATGCCGTCCGCCTTAACTTCGGCGCGCTCGCCGATCGATCCAATGCAGATAGCCCTTTATCCGCATATTCTGCTGGGCATGCCGCATCTGACGCCGTTTGGACTCGCACGGACGTGGCTGATGAAGGAACTCGGACATCGGCACTGGCTGATGCTGGCCAAACGATTAGGTATGGCGACGGCCGACTTCCGTTCGCCCGAAGGGAATGAAGCTTATGCCGCCATCTCGGCGCTCAAGGTGAATGCCCGCCTGTCAGCGGCAAAAGCAAATGATGTGCTATCAATCCGCTCCGAACTCTACTCGGTTTCACACGCTCGGATGGAAAGCGTGCATCACTTGGCAATCGCTGATGTCGAGATTGGTACAGTCACTTTGCAATCCACATTCGTTGCAAGGGCAGGCAAGGACAATAGGTCTATAACGCGCTCGCTGGTCAGGCACTTTCGTGCTGAAGGACCGGTGCTTGAGAGCTCTCTGGCCCTCGAGGTCGCTCAGCTTCGGGAATGGGGCAGCCGTTTCGACCGTGAAGAGGACAACGCCGTTTTACGAGAGTTTTCGTTCCGCCCCAGTCCGTTTGAAGAGTTCAACGGCGCCGGGCTCTTCTACTTTGCGGAATTCATCGCTCTTGTCGGGCGCGCCTTCTGCAATTGGGAAGGCAACGCTGCAGCCGCGTGGCTCGATCAGCCACTTTCATTGCTTTTCCTGGGCAATATCGATCCGGGCGAGGCGCTTTGGATAGGTCTTCACGCCGGGTTCAGTGAAGTTGGCGTGCGATGCTGCACGATTAAGCGTAGCGATGGCTCAATTGCTGCAAGGGTTAGATCCGGTTAGCTTGCCAGCGAAATCTACGAAATATTCCCGATCGGCCGGACGAGGCGCCTTCTTTCAACTCCGGGAGCAGGGAATGAAGACTACACCGACCGGTCTCACTTTCGAGCCTACGAAAGATGCTAAAGCAATGAACAAGATTGTACGAACAAGGGAGTATGGTAGGGACCCGGAAAAGCTCGCAGCAATTATTTCCAGCTCTACATCTCGCTTTGCCGTGGAGCGCGTTAGCGACGGCTTCTCTTTTGATTGCCAGGTGGTTACCACTGGCCCGTTGACGTTCGTGCAGGCAGCTTATGAGGGAGAAATCTGGAACCGCCGGCAGGCGGCAGGTGACAAATTGGTTTTGCTCTTTCCGCAGAGCGGTGGGGCAACTATCCACATGAATGAGCAAGACTTGGTGTCCGCTCCCTCTCAGATCACAATTGTTGATTCGGCTTATAATAAAGGTATGAGTATCTGCGGCCCACGCAGTCACTTAACCGCAGTATTATCCTTCGCGGAGTTGCAAACGCGTCTATCTAATTTATTTGGGATACCTGTAAAAAGAGATATGGGTTTTCACCCGGAAATCGATATTTCAACTGGACCGGGGTTATTGCTCAAACAGCTTGCTAACTTACTGAATGAAGGCTTGAGGGACGAATCTCTTCTCCAAAAGTCGCCTATGGCGCTAACCAATCTGGTGGACGGCTTCCTCAACCACCTGTTATTCTCCGTGCCACACGCCTACTCGAAAAAGCTGCACACAGAAGTCAATGCAAACCCCCGCCATGTAAAGCGCGCGATTGAATTTATGCGCAGTCACATAAGTCAGCCGATTACATTGGAACAAATTGTAGCTGCCTCTGGCGCGGGAATGCGTGCATTGCAATTAGGGTTCCGACAGTTTCAGTCCGCCACACCAATGGGCTATCTTCGTAATCTCAGATTGGAGGCTGTTCAAGCAGAGCTAGCAAGTAATCCAGCGACAACGTCGGTCTCTGATGTTGCGACAAAATGGGGCTTTGCCCAGATGGGAAGATTTGCAGCGGACTATCATGCACGTTTTGGCGAGCTCCCCTCGCAAACATTGCGTAATCGAAGGCAATAATCGCCGTTTCTGTTGGCCAGGGCAGCCGCAGCTGAGGTGTTGCCTGTGGCTTTCCTGAGTGAGTTCCTGACTACCTTTCCAGTGGGACGGTATGGTGATTCAGTCCGCGCGTCGTCTATAGCGACAAAGAGCAACTCAAGAGGACCTTGTAGGTTGTCAGCAATTGCATACTCATTGGAAAATCACTCGTTGAATGAAATACCACCGATCGAACCTAAAACGGCGAAGCCAAATCAGAGAATCCTTCGCCAATCGCATTGACTAAGTCAGTTATCGAGAACGACTGCAAGCGGCCAGTCTTGTCTGCAAGTCGAGACTAATGACGTTGGTATCAAGCTTCTTTCTCCATTTCAAACGAAGTCTAAACCGGCAGGAAGTAAACCGAGGTAATTTAATGAACCGTAGACCGCTGCGAACACGATTATCACAAGCAGGAAATAGCCAGCGCACTCTAACACGACCTTGACGACGTTAATCGGGTCGGAGGAAATCCGTTGAGCGTAATGCCACTTTATGGCGAAGAACATGCCCGTGCCTAACGCGAAAACCTTCAACGGAAAGAAGACTAAAGGGAACCAATCCATCGCTCTCAATTTCCTAACTTTGATAAAATCTATCGTACGGAGGTTTGTCTGCCGCTTCAGCAGCTTGTTTTGTCCTTTAAACACACCGTCGAACTTCACTTCGATCATCAAGCCGGATGAATCGGTTTGGCCCATGGTCCCGGGCAACCGACCACCTGACGCATAAACACCAGCCTGGATGTCCTGTTCGAGAGCGTCGCCCAACCGATGTATTTTAGCCGGCCGCCGCCGACAATTCGCGTTTTCCACATGACCCTAACCGATAGTGTATGGCTTGATATCCATACACTACACATACTATCCGGACATTCGGATTTGAAGGTCTATCTGGAACTCGCGCGAAATGTCGCAGGCGGTAACTTGTGATTAGGCATGGAATAAGGACCCCGCATTTGGGGTGATCGGCGTCCAAACGGGACCCCCATTTGCGATGGGGTTACAACAGCCTCCGGTTTAATCGGAGGCTTTTTATTTGGATGCTTGTTGTGGAGACAATTCTGAAGATACGGCGACTTTCCCGCGTGCAGGGCAAGTCGATTAAGGCGATCTGCCGGGAGCTTGGTGTATCGCGCAAGGTGGTGCGGAAGGTTCTGCGCAGCGATGAGACGGAGTTCAAATACGAGCGGGCCCGCCAACCTCAGCCGAAGCTCGGTCCTTGGCGCAATCAGCTCGATGGAATGCTGTTTGCCAATGAGGCCAAATCCTCTCGGGAACGGCTGACGCTGATCCGGCTGTTCGAGGATTTGCGCGAACTCGGCTACCAGGGCGGTTACGACACCGTCCGGCGCTATGCCCGAACCTGGGCGAAGGAGCGCGGCTCGGTGACGGCGGAAGCCTATGTGCCGCTCTATTATGCGCCGGGCGAGGCTTACCAGTTTGACTGGAGCCACGAGATCGTCGTGCTGAATGGCGTGACGACGACGGTGAAGGTGGCGCATGTCCGGCTCTGCCATAGCCGGATGATGTATGTGAGAGCCTATCCGCGCGAGACGCAGGAGATGGTCTTCGATGCCCATGACCGGGCGTTCGCGTTCTTCGGCGGGGCCTGCACGCGCGGCATTTATGATAATATGAAGACCGCGGTGGAAACGGTCTTCGTCGGCAAGCAACGGCAATACAATCGCCGCTTCCTGCAGATGTGCAGCCACTACCTGATCGAGCCGGTGGCCTGCACTCCGGCGTCAGGATGGGAGAAAGGCCAGGTCGAGAACCAGGTCAATCTGGTGCGGGAACGCTTCTTCACACCCCGACTGCGCTTCAAATCCTACGACGAGCTGAATGGCTGGCTGCTGGACAAATGCATCAGCTACGCCCGCGCCCATAAGCATGTCGACCAGACAGAGCGCACGATCTGGGAGGTGTTCGAAACGGAGAAGCCGCATCTGGTCAGTTATCCCGGTCCGTTCGATGGCTTCCATGCTGTGCAGGCCTCGATCGGCAAGACCTGCCTCGTGCGCTTCGATAACAACAAATATTCTGTGCTGTCGACCTCGGTCGGTCGCCCGGCCGAGATACATGCCTATGCCGACCGCATCATCATCCGTCAGGACGGCGTCGAGATAGGCCGGCACGACCGCAGCTACGGCCGCGGCGAGACGGTCTATAATCCATGGCATTATGTGCCGGTCCTGACTCGAAAGCCGGGAGCATTGCGCAATGGTGCGCCGTTCCACGATTGGGTTTTGCCTGCCGCCATGGAGAAAGTGCGACGCCGGCTGAAGGGCATGCATGACGGCGACCGGCAGATGGTGTCGATCCTCGAATGTGTCGGTCTGGACGGGCTCCCTGCCGTCGAGGCGGCCTGCCAGGAGGCGCTCGATCAGGGCGTGTTCTCGGCCGCCGTCATCATCAACATTCTGGCCCGCAAGCGTGACCCGCAGCCGGCTGCCATCCTTTCCATTCCCGATGCGCTTCGCCTGACTCATGAGCCTCTGGCCGATTGCGCCCGTTACGACAGCCTCAGGAGGGCAAGCTGATATGGAACGACCCCAAATCCTCGACATGATGGGCACGCTGAAGCTGTTCGGCATGCGCAGCGCCTATGACGAGATCATGGCCTCCGGCATAAAGCGCCAGCACGAACCGCCGCGCATCGTGGGCGACCTACTGCAGTCAGAGATCGCCGAGAAGCAGTCTCGCTCCATCAAATACCAGATCGCTGTTGCCAAGCTGCCGCTGGCCAAAGACATCGACGACTTCGACTTTACCGACACACCGGTCAATGAAGGGCTGGTGCGTCAGCTCGCGACCGGGGCCTTCCTTGCCGAGCAGCACAACATCGTTCTGGTCGGCGGGACCGGCACGGGAAAGTCCCACCTGTCCATCGCGCTTGCTCGTGCTCTGATCCGCAACGGAGCACGCGGGCGCTTCTTCAATGTCGTTGACCTTGTCAATCGGCTTGAGACGGAGGCACGTGGCGGAAAGCAAGGGCGGCTGGCCGACTTCATCACCAGGCTCGACTTCGTCATCATGGACGAGCTCGGCTACCTCCCATTCGCCCAGGCCGGCGGGCAGCTCCTCTTCCATCTGATCAGCAGGCTCTACGAGCGGACCTCAATCATCGTCACGACGAACCTGGCGTTCGGCGAGTGGCCGGCCGTGTTCGGCGACGCCAAGATGACCGCCGCTCTGCTCGACAGACTCACTCATCATTGCGAGATCGTTGAGACCGGGAATGAATCCTGGCGCTTCAAAAACCGCTCTCAAAGCTAAAGCCGAAAAGACAAACAATCCGCGCCCGCAGGCCCCTGCGCTAAATGGAAAGCTCCGGGCCTACGCGCGCTGACCCTATGCAACCAGAGGCAGGGGTCCCTTTTGGGAGCCGATAAGGGGTCCCGTTACAACGCCGATTGACAGTAACTCGCCGAAAACGAATCCTGGAACGCTTCCCCTTCGTGAGAACTGACGAGGTGGCCCGTGATTTGCGGTTAGCGCGAGAAATTCGTCCATGCGCCTGCGGCAGACCTTCGTTCAAAACTCCTCCCAATCGCTTGCCAATGCCACGTTTCCTCCGAACGATTGGACCACTTTTGCTGCCATTCGACGGACTGGCGTAGCCGATCGGGGGATGCTGGTGATGGACGGCGTCGGTAACTTCCGCGTTGCGGCTAGATCCGCTCCGGTGTCGAACTGGCGGAGAAGATGGAACAATGCGTCAGCCTCCTGTGCGAGGCTATATGCCGCAGCCGTAGCCTGCTCAACCATTGCGGCGTTTTGCTGCGTCCCCTGATCAATCGTGTTTACGGCGGTATTGATCTCTTTTAAGCTTAACGCCTGCTCCTTCGAAGATTGAACGATGGCCGTGACGTTTCCATCAACCTCCTCTACTTGAGCAACGATCTCTTTCAATGCATTTCCGGTTTCTCCTACCAGGATTACCCCGTTTGTAACATGGTCGTTTGAGGTGGTAATCAGCTCTTTTATCTCCTTTGCTGCCTTGGCGGAACGCTGTGCGAGTTCACGTACCTCTTGCGCAACGACCGCGAAACCCTTGCCCACTTCTCCTGCACGAGCCGCCTCTACGCCGGCGTTGAGTGCCAGCAGATTGGTTTGGAACGCGATTTCGTCGATGACACCAACGATATTGGCAATGTCTGCGGCTGAGGCTTCGATTTTGCCCATAGCGCCAATGGCATTGCGAACGACGCCTCCGGACCGCTGGGCGCTAACTTTCGTCTGGCGGACAAGCTGACCGGCGGCTTGAGCACGCTCGCTCGAATCGGTCACGGTCGTGGTGATTTCTTCCAGTGCTGCCGCCGTCTCTTCGACCGATGCGGCTTGCTGTTCGGTCCTCTGGGAGAGATCGTTTGAGGCGGATCGGATTTCCTTGGCTCCGGCGGCTATTGCACTCGCATTTTCGGCCACCTTTTGCATAGCAACTCGGAGTTTTTCGACGGCAGCGTTGAAATCTAGTCTTACTTTGTCGAGTGAGGGTATGAATGGCACGGTGATCTGTTGAGTCAGGTCGCCATTCGCCAAGGCCTGGAGTGCGCCGGCAAGCTGACGAACTGCATCGCTCGTTTGCTCGGCAATGACGTTTTGTTCGCGCGCTTCCTCCGCGAGCCTTTCACGTTCGACTACCGCCCGTTTCGTTTCAATTTCAGCCTCTTCCTCCGCCTTTGCCGAGATCGCATCCCGAAGCGTGGCAACAGCGCGTGCTAGCATCCCAATCTCATCGAAGCGCGCTTCAAGATGGCGGTTACCTTCGAGATTGCCTTCGGCCATTGCCTTCAACGATTCGCGAAGCTTTGACAGTGGGTTCACCACGGAGCGAGCCGTAATTCCGACCGCGACCATCGAAAGAAGGATCGCGATCCCGAGCGCTGCGAATGCAAGCGACTTGAAACCACTCGCTATCCCGCGGACATCGACCCCGATAGACTTGTTGAGGCCTTCCTGATAGTCGATGAACTTATTGATGGACGCGAGCCAGGCGACGAAAAGCGGGCGCGCCTGCTCTGACAGAATTTTTTTGGCCTGTTCACCGTTCCCCGCGTCCTCGAGTTCGATGATTTGCGCGACTAGAGGATTCGTCTTCCCCTGTATGTCGCCAATTTCGGCCAGAATCGCTCTCTCCTGGTCAGTTGCAGCATCCGGAGCGGCTACCATCTCTGCCATGCGCTTCTCGTTTTCCGCGTAAGAAGCCGCAAGTTTTGCGATTACCGCTATGGTTTGCTTCCGGTCTGCCTCGCTTTCGAGTAGCGCGACATCGCGGATGGCGATCGCCCGATCATGCACGCTTCCGCGGAAGTTAATTGCGTAGCGCTGCTTCACACTGTTGACATCGTTTATCGTCGTCAAATCGCGGTTGATGTGATCGACCTTGGTGACGGAATAGACGGTAAGCCCAACCATCAAAAGAAGAGTGAAGCCGAAGCCGATGACGAGACGAGCGGCGACTCCAAAGGTTTTGAAGGGGTTCATGATGGTTCCTATATGTCTAAGATGTGGGAAGTCGCCGCTGTATTTGGCCAGGGGCTTTGTTAGGGCTTCGCCAAAGCAAACCGCCTTCATGGCGGTTGGAAGGGTCGCTGAGTTGCTTCGGTTGTTCTGAATTTGGATTCAACTGCTTTCCGAACGATAAATTTCTATTGTCGGAACTATCCAAATTTTGGCTGAATTATTGAGATTACGCAAAAATCGTGCGCATTGCAGGCGAATCCGGCGTTTCGGGATCGGAAAGGTGCCGACGATGAAAAAACGGCGGCCAACGGAATAGAACTGATTGAATTTCGCAGCGCTCCCAACGCGTTATGCTATTCGCCAACGGAACGCCAAGATCAGAGGTGATGTTAAGGGGCGGATTCCGCAGGTTTGTCTTTTACGCTTTTCACCAGTTCGGTCCACGAGGACGCAAGACGAATTTTGAACGAAGAGCAAACCTCGCCTGCATTGCGTGCAATCAAAAGCTCGTAATCCCCAGCCTCAGCTACAAATCCGCCCAGCTCGATGTCGAAATAGCTGAGATCGCGCAACCTAATGGTTAAATTGGCTTTGCCGCTTTCTCCTGGTTGCAATGTCAATTTTGCAAAAGCACGCAATTCCTTAGAGGGTCGCTCGATCGTATTTGCGAGAGGATGCACGTAGAGCTGCACGACCTCTGCACCTTCTTTCTCTCCCACATTGGTTAAGTCGACAGTGACTGAGATGCCATCGGCTCCCATTTCTGTGCTTGAGATCTTTGGCAAGCCCCAATCGAAACGCGTGTATCCGAGACCAAAGCCGAATGGAAAGAGCGGCTCAATTCCGGTCATATCATAATGACGATATCCGACGAAGATTCCTTCGGCGTAGTGCACGCGGCCGTCCTTGCCGGGATAAATGGATAAATCGCTCGTGATGGCGGAACTATCCGTCACCCGTTTCGGAAAGGTTTGTGGCAGGCGACCACTCGGCTCGGCGTCGCCAAAAAGGACATCAGCGGCCACGTTACCAAGTTCCTGCCCCGGATACCACAATTGCAACACGGCGCGGACTTTGGTGAGCCACTGCATTTCGATCGGTCCGCCTGTCTGCAGGATCGCCACGGTGTTGGGATTGATCGCGGCTACCTTCTCGATCAATTCGTCCTGTCGTCCTGGTAAACGCATATCGGGCAAATCCAGACCTTCGGTATCCCACTCACCATTGCGGCCAACGAAAACCAGAGCTACATCGGCAAAACGTGCAAGCTCTATGGCCTCGTCAATTGCCTTGGTGCTGAGGGGTTTCTCCACTCCGAAGCGGATTCCGGTCAAGTTGACGCCCGCTGACATGGTGGTAGGAGATGCGAATTCAACAACGATCTGGTACGTGCGGCCCGCCTCGAGCATCAGATTGTGGCGCTGTTCGGTGTTGGCCGTGCCGAAATAATTCTCGCCAGCTGTCCAATCGTCGTAGCCATTGATGGTCAATTCGCCGTCGACGTACAGCTTGGCTAGTCCGGCGTTGGTCATCCCAATATTATGTTCGCCGCTCTCTTCGGGAACAAAGGTCGCGCTCAGTCGCGCTGAAAAGTCGGTGACGACGAGTTCCCGGGCGGGAAGATCAAACCAAAGGAACTCTCCGGAATCAGCGACTTCCGTATGAACTGACGATCCTTGGCACGTACGCCCCGTGAAGTACTCCACGGTGACTTCGCCTCTGAACACGTCAATCAGTCGATTATTGCGGCAGCCTTGTGCGTAGCAAACGCGATCGTCACCTAAAGCATTGAGGATGCCTTCAAGCGGACTTACCTTATAGTGAGCATTGATTTGCGCACTGCCTCCACCGGTGACATGGGCCACTGCGGCATTTGGACCGATTACTGCGACCCGGTTCAGTTCGCTTTTTGCAAGTGGTAGTATCCCATCATTCCTGAGAAGCACGGCGCTCTCGGCGCCTAGACGGCGTATCAGCGCGCGGTCTTCTGGAAGATCGACAGCCTCCTCAGCGAGATCTGATGCGATATCAAATGCGCCAAGACGCCCAAGCAAATTAAGGATACGCCGCGCCGCATTGCGCACGGTTTCGGCCTCAACTGCTCCGGTGTTGACGGCGCTAACAAGCTTCGCGCCACGGTCTCTTGCCGGCCCTGGCATTTCCAGATCCAGCCCCGCATTGATTGCTTCAACAGTTGAATGGGAACCGAACCAGTCCGACATGACAATGCCGTCAAAACCCCATTCCTCTCGCAGTACGGTCGTCAGCAACCAGGCATGCTCACTGGTGTAAATGTTATTCAATTTGTTGTACGACGACATGACAGCCATGACGTTCGCCTTCTTCACCGCCTGTTCAAAAGGCAGAAGATATATTTCCCGAAGTGCTCGCTCATCAATGTCGGATGAGATCGTTTGCCGCTCGATTTCTGACTCGTTGCCAACAAAATGCTTGATTGTTGCTGCTACCCCTTGGCTTTGAACGCCCTCAATATAGGCAACAGCAATTTCAGACGTCAGCAGCGGATCCTCCGAATAGCATTCGAAATTTCGGCCGTTCAGACCTGTGCGGTGGATGTTGACCGTCGGAGCGAGCAGCACCGACGCCCCTTTGCTCTTGGCTTGATTGGCCAGCGCCATACCCATGCGCCCAACGAGTGCTGGGTTCCATGTTGCTCCAAGTCCGATTGCAACCGGAAAGCAAGCGGATTTTACTCCGCCAACCAAAGAGCCTGCACCGCGTGCGCCGTTTGGACCGTCGGTTACCTTAATCCTCGGTATGCCGAGGCGTTCGACTTGTACCGTCGTCCAAAAGTCGGCACCGGAAAGCAATGCAACCTGTTCTTCAAGTGTCATTTCATCGAGAAGGTCGTCAATCACGGTCGTGTCCTCCAGCCGGTCCATTTATTGAATAGCGGCAGTCGCCTCCGCCCGCCGCTACATTGCGTAGCAACTCTCAGCGCACGCCACGCACCGGAACGATGGCCAGCGCGCCAAGAAAAGCGCTGATTGCTGCTGCGGAATAGAGCGCCGTATAGTTCTGGCTGACGGCAGAGCTAATCGAAAGGAGCAGGGGGGCTACGGCCGGGGCTATCGACTGAGGTACGGCGTTCGCGATGTTCAAAACGCCTAAGTTCTTCGCCGCGTGAGTCTCCCGATTGGGCAAGACATCCACAACAAGCGCCTGATCGACAGCCATATAAACACCGAAGCCGACGGAGGAGATGGCAACGCCTAAAAAGAATAAGGCTAGATCAGCAGCAACAATAATGACTCCGATACCGAGCGCATAAGTTGCCGCCGCAGTAAAGACGAAAATCTTCCTACGGGCTAGTCGATCAGAGAAATATCCGGAAATTAGCGACGAGACAACGACGCATGCGGTCGTGATCAACGTCGACGTAAACATGACGTGACCGATGTCGGCGCCAGAAACGCCATGGCGGTCGGTAAGATAATAGACCTGATATGAAGTCAGGATCGCGAAGCCGAAGCAGACGAGGAAACGGCTCAACCAAGCATAGCCGAAATCTGCATGCTTCACCGGATTGACCCAAAAGCTCGCTGCGAATTCTCTTGTAGGCTGCGCCTTCAAAGGCACCTCATTATTCGTAGGCCTGTCCTGAAACAAAAGCGTGAATATCAAGATTGCAGCAAGGCCGATTCCGGCTGGCACGAGGAACATTGCGTTATTCGTCGTTCCTGTCACGGAAATAACGGCGCTACCGATGAGCAGACCGACATATATAGACATACCCGCGAGCGCCGAGACCAGGCCGCGTTGTCGTTCGGGAACTTGGTCAGGAACGACGGCAACGAGGGCTGCAAGCATGCCATTGTAGGCCATTTGGACTACACACCAGGCAATGGCAATGATGATAAGGCTTGATGAGTACGCAATTACAATTTGACTAAGGGTCCCGACCAGAGCGCCACTGATAAGCCAAGGCTTTCGGCGGCCAAATCGAGATCTAGTACGATCGGAAAGTTGCCCGAAAAGGGGATTGGCAAAAAGAGCAAATAACGCGCCAGCCCCTAAGATTGCGCCTAGGCTTGCGCCTTTGCCCTCAGGGTCAAGTGCCTGAACCCTAATCGCCAGCGCAATTGCGATGGGCGTGAGCACGGCGACGTAAAATCCCAGATTGGCAAGCGTAAAGCCAACAATGAACGGTAAGCCAACGCCTCTCGCCTGGGAGTGGTCTCCAGTCGTGCCAGTTTTTACAATATCCATTTTTCTCCCCTCGGTTGCCTTCCTCAAGTCGAGGCAAGGTAGTCTCAAAACAACCCGAGTGAGCGGTCTGTTTCGGAATCGGCGATAGACTCGCGAAGCTTTCCGCCACTCATGAGCATCAAAGACACGATTCAGGCCGGACCAATTCCGCATGATACTGGGACTAAACCAAACCCAGGACCGTTCATTGGAGGGCCTGATTAAGGCTGCGCGCTGGTCAACGAGCGCAGAAGCCTTACTCCTCCTAAATTACCGACCGAGTACTCGGTAAATTATATATTGTCAAGTTATCACATGAGGGAACGCTTTCGGATTTTTGCAAACTTGCTAAACACAGCCCACGTGAGCTCATTCATTTTAAGAATTGCGAGTAGACCGAGCGGAGGACCCACATGGCAGAGCGCAAGCAGGAAGTACGAGGCGGTCAAATGAAATCACGTGGCACGTCGGCAAAGGGTGCCAAGCGCAAGGAGGCAATTATGGCTGCCGCGATACGTCGTTTTGCTGAAGACGGATATCAAAGCGCTTCCATCGCCTCGATTGCCGATGATGCGGGATTGTCGCAGCCTGGTCTGCTGCACTATTTCCCGACAAAGGTCGACCTTTTGTTAGCGGTGCTCGAACAGCGCGATCTCGAAAGTGCTTCCGTCGTCCACGGTACCGCGGAGTGGCGAGGCTTACTCGGCGCGATGGGGGAGGCGGTACGACGAAACGCCCAGGTCCCCGCCGTGATCAAGGCCTTCGCTGTACTAAACGCCGAGAGCCTAACGGCTGAACATCCCGCACAGAGCTGGTTCCTAAAGCGTTCGAGAAGTCTCCAATTGAATATCGCTGCCAGTTTCGAAAGAGCAGCGGCCCGAAAGGAAATCCGGGGGGATGTCGACTGCCGCGCAATTGCGGCCGAACTCATCGCGATGATGGATGGGCTGCAGATGCTTTGGCTAAGAGATCCAGACGCGGTCGACATGGTGCGCGTGTTCGATGGCTATATCGACCGATTGATCGAGAGCATCGCATCTGACAGGAAATGAGTATTCTCCTTGGGGATCTCAGGATAAGGGCCGACTCTAGTGAGCATGGGCTTCGACTATGTCGGCCGAATTCAGCCCACATGTTTTAGCTTCGGATTAGCGGCGCACCTCGGATAGGCAAGATCGGAATAGCTCACGCGCGGCCGCAAATACAGCAGTTCCGGCGCATAACAACGGCCCGAGGCGAGTGTTCCAATGGGATGAGAAAATCCGCCATTTTCTTTTGGGCGGACGTCGAGGTCGATATGCTGTCAGCCCTTGCGCGAATTTTAGCGACCGTCGTCCGCCTGCATCTGTCTGCTCAGCCAAATGCGGAAGGCCTCCAGCGGAGGGTAATTGGCACGCGACTGCGGCCAGACCAGCCAGTAGGACCCCGATCCGGCTACAGACCGCTTTAAAACCGGAATGAGACGCCCCTCCACAGTTTCGATGTCTGCAAGATAATCAGGAAGAAGAGCCACACCGAGCCCAGAAATGGCGGCTTGCGTCATCGTCGCGAACTGATCGAAAAGCATTCCCGTTACATTCAGTGGTTTTGCGCCTTGCGCAGCGAACCAGATATCCCAGGCGTTGGGCCTCGTTTCCAATTGCAAGAGTGGCAGACCGGCCATGTCGGCAATGTCGGCAATGGGATGTTCAACCAGGAGCGCCGGCGAGATGCAGGCCGTCAGACGTTCCTCGAACAATTTCAAATGGTCGGCATCCCGCCAATCATCCGCTCCGAAATGAACGGCTGCATCAAAACTCTCGGCGGCAAAGTTAAAGCGCTTGAGCCGCGTAGCGAGGTTGATCGTGATACCGGGATGCTTGACCAGGAAAGCGCCCAACCGTGGCGCCAGCCATCGCGTGCCGAAAGCCGGCAGGATCGCCAGCGACAGGGTGCCACCGCCTGGATTGGCGGCAAGTTCCATGCTGCTCCGCTGAATAAGATCAAGCGCGCGACTCACGTCCCGTCCGTAAGCATGGGCGGCTTGGGTCGGAATGAGCTTTTGCCTGTGTCGCTCGAAAAGCGGCCGGCCAAGCTGTTGCTCCAGATTTTGCACGAGGCGGCTCACCGTGCTCTGCGTCAGATCAAGCTCACGCGCCGCCGCTGCGGTCGAACCGGTCCGCAAGACGGCCTCGAATGCAGAGAGAAGACTCATGGAGGGAAGGAATCGGCGCGGGCGCATCAAACCTATGCACTTTATGAATTATATCACGACAAAATAGGGTTATTTCTCGCGCATGGCAATCGTTAAATACATAGGAAAGGCAGCTTCGACATCCGAGGTCGCATTTCATTCGAGGGAAATCCGTGACCACAAATTCCGCCACAGCCATGTCTTCGGCCCAGACGAGCGCATTCGCTTGGGATGATCCTTTCCTTCTCGAGGATCAGCTCTCCGACGAGGAGCGCATGATCCGTGATGCCGCCAAGGCCTTTGCTGAGACCGAACTGCTGCCGCGCGTTCAGGACGCGTATCTTGAAGAGAAGACTGATCCTGGTCTCTTCCGCCTAATGGGCAAAACCGGGCTTCTCGGCGTGACGTTGCCGGAGAAATATGGGGCGGCGGGCGCCAACTATGTTTCTTACGGGCTGGTGGCGCGAGAGGTCGAACGCGTTGATTCCGGCTACCGCTCGATGATGAGCGTCCAGTCGTCGCTGGTGATCTACCCGATTTATGCTTACGGCTCCGACGCCCAGCGCGACAAATATCTGCCGGGCCTCGTTTCCGGCGAACTGATCGGCTGTTTCGGCCTGACCGAACCGGATGCCGGCTCCGATCCCGGCGGCATGAAGACCCGCGCCGAGAAAATCGATGGCGGCTATCGACTGCGTGGCTCCAAGATGTGGATCTCCAATGCGCCGATCGCCGACGTCTTCGTCGTCTGGGCCAAATCGGAAGCTCATGACGGCCAGATCCGCGGTTTCATCCTCGAAAAGGGCATGAAGGGCCTGTCGGCGCCGAAGATCGGCGGCAAGCTGTCGCTGCGCGCCTCGATCACCGGCGAGATCGTGATGGACGGTGTCGAGGTCGGCGAGGATGCCCTGCTGCCGAACGTTTCGGGTCTTAAGGGGCCATTCGGCTGCCTGAATCGCGCCCGCTACGGCATTTCCTGGGGCGTGCTCGGTGCAGCCGAAGATTGCTGGTTCCGTGCCCGCCAATACGGCCTCGACCGTCTGCAGTTTGGCAAACCGCTGGCCGGCACGCAGCTTTTCCAGAAGAAGCTGGCGGACATGCAGACGGAAATCGCACTTGGGTTGCAGGCCTCGCTCCGTGTAGGGCGACTGATGGATGAGCACAAATTTGCGCCGGAGATGGTCTCCCTCATCAAGCGTAACAATTGCGGCAAGGCGCTCGGTATTGCAAGACAGGCTCGCGACATGCATGGCGGCAACGGCATTCAGATTGAATACCACGTCATGCGTCATGCCCAGAACCTTGAAACGGTGAACACTTATGAGGGGACGCACGATGTCCATGCGCTGATCCTCGGTCGTGCCCAGACCGGCATTCAGGCGTTCTTCTGATGGGCGGTCCGAACAGTGCGCCGCTTGCCGGCCTGAAAGTCGTCGAACTTGCCCGAATCCTGGCGGGGCCTTGGATCGGCCAGACGCTCGCAGATCTCGGCGCTGAGGTTGTCAAGATCGAAAGCCCGCAAGGCGACGATACCCGCAGTTGGGGGCCACCATTCCTGGAACGGCCCGACGGAAGAGGCGGCACAGAGAAGGTGGCCGCTTATTTTCATGCGGCAAACCGGGGCAAGACGTCGGTCACCTGCGATTTCGGCGATCCCGAGGATCTTGCCCACATCAAAACCTTGATCGCCGACGCGGATGTCCTGGTCGAAAACTTTAAAGTCGGCGGATTGAAGAAATTCGGCCTCGACTATGAGAGTGTCGCCGCAACCAATCCGCGGATTGTTTACGCTTCCGTGACTGGTTTTGGTCAGACAGGTCCGCGCGCGCAACAGCCAGGCTACGACTTCCTGATCCAGGGCATGTGCGGGATCATGGATCTAACCGGCGACCCGGATGGTGAACCGCAGAAAGTCGGCGTTGCCTGGATTGACGTCTTTACCGGGCTCTATGGGGTCATCGGCATTCAGGCAGCCCTTGCCGAGCGTGAGCGCTCCGGCCTTGGCCAGCAGGTCGATCTTGCGCTTCTTGACGTCGGCGTCGCTGTGCTTGCCAATCAAGCGATGAACTATCTCGCCGGCGGCAAGGTGCCCCGGCGCATGGGTAACGCGCACCCCAATATCGTTCCATATCAGGTCTTCCCCACGTCTGACGGGCATCTCATCATTGCATGCGGTAACGATCGGCAGTTTGCGGCTCTTTGCGGGCTGCTCGGTCTCGACGGGCTTCCCGATGATCCTGTCTACGCGACCAACCCGGCGCGGGTGGAGAACCGCAAAGCGCTCTGCGCTCTAATTGCGGAAAAGACGAGCCTCAGAACAAAGGCGGAGCTAATCGCTGACCTCGAGAAGGGGGGCGTTCCTGGCGGCCCGATCAACACGGTAGCCGAGGCGATCGATGAACCGCAGATCAGGGCGCGGGGCCTTCTGATCGACCATGAGGGCTTGCCCGGCTTGCGAACGCCGATCCATCTGTCGCGTAGCTCCCTGAGGCTTGAGCGGGCCGCGCCAGCCTTAGGTAATGGTAGTTGGAGTTTCCCCAGTATGGGAGATGAGGAAATATGACGATTGAGACCGTCGGCGTCATTGGCGCCGGACAGATGGGCAGTGGCATTGCCCACGTCCTGGCACTTGCCGGATACCGCGTTACGTTGATGGATGTCGATGCCGAACGCGTTCGCGCGGCGATCGCAAAGATCGGCTCGAACATGGAGCGGCAAGTCGCGCGCGGCAAAATCGGCGATGAGGAGCAGAAGCTCGCCCTCAGCCGTATTCGCGCGACCACGAACCTACCGGAAATTGGGGTAAGCGACCTTGTTATCGAGGCGGCAACCGAGAAGGAAGCGGTCAAGCAGAAGATATTCGACGATCTGGCCCCGCATTTGAAGCCGATGACCATACTCACGTCGAACACGTCCTCGCTTTCGATCACCCGTCTCGCCGGACGGACCCAGCAGCCCGAGCGGTTCATGGGCCTCCACTTCATGAATCCGGTTCCGGTCATGCAGCTCGTCGAGCTGATCCGTGGAATCGCGACCAGCCGGGAGACTTTCGAGGCTGTCCGCGCGGTCGTTGAACGCCTTGGCAAGACTGCGGTCGTGGCGGAGGATTTTCCCGCCTTTATCGTGAACCGCATCCTGATCCCGATGATCAATGAAGCAGTTTATACGCTTTACGAGGGTGTCGGTTCGGTCTTCGACATTGATCAGAGCATGAAGCTTGGTGCGAACCATCCGATGGGACCGCTGGAACTGGCTGATTTCATCGGCCTCGATACCTGTCTCGCCATCATGAACGTGCTGCATGAAGGGCTTGCGGACAGCAAATATCGCCCCTGTCCGCTGCTGGTGAAATATGTCGAAGCGGGTTGGCTGGGGCGGAAGGTCGCCAGAGGCTTTTACGATTATCGCGGCGATACGCCGGTTCCGAGCCGCTGAACAGGAGTGGTGTCAATGAAGATTCTCGTGCCCGTAAAACGCGTGGTCGACTACAACGTGAAGATCCGGGTGAAGCCGGATGGATCGGGCGTCGAGCTTGCGAATGTGAAGATGTCGATGAACCCGTTCGACGAGATTTCGGTCGAGGAGGCGCTGCGTCTGAAGGAAGCCGGCAAGGCGGAAGAGGTGGTGGTTGTGTCGATCGGACCTGCCAAGGCCGAGGAAACGCTGCGCACGGCGCTTGCCATGGGTGCGGATCGCGCCATCCTGGTTGAAACCGATGACGCCGTCGAGCCGCTCGCCGTCGCCAAGATCCTAAAAGGCGTCGCGGATGCCGAACAGCCGGGTCTGATCATCGTCGGCAAGCAGGCGATCGACGACGATTCGAACCAGACCGGCCAGATGCTGGCAGCCCTGCTCGGCACGGCGCAGGCCACCTTCGCCTCGAAGATCGAGATCGAAGCTGCTGGCCCTGGGGGCAAGGCCAAGGTCACCCGCGAAGTCGATGGCGGCCTGCAGACGATCGAGGTCAAGCTCCCGGCCGTGGTCACGTCGGACCTGCGCCTCAACGAGCCGCGCTACGCCTCGCTGCCGAACATCATGAAGGCCAAGAAGAAGCCGCTCGACAAGAAGTCGCCTGCCGACTTCGGCGTGTCGACCGAGCCGCGGCTGAAGGTCTTGAAGACGGAAGAGCCCGGTGGCCGCAAGGCGGGCGTCAAGGTCAAGTCGGTTGCCGAACTGGTCGAAAAGCTCAAGACCGAAGCCGGCGTCCTGTAACCCAGTCCGAACGAGGAGTTAGACATCATGGCCATTCTTCTTCTGGCTGATCACGACAATGCCCACCTCTCCGACCAGACCGCCAAGGCGCTGACGGCAGCGACGAAGATTGGCGGCGATATTCATGTGCTCGTTGCCGGCAAAGCCGCCAAGGCTGCGGCCGATGCGGCGGCCAAACTTGCCGGTGTCTCCAAGGTGCTGCTGGCGGAAAGCGACGAGCTTGCCAACAATCTTGCCGAGCCACTCGCCGCTCTCATCGTGTCGCTGGCGGCAAGCTACGACACCATCATCACGGCCGCCACCTCGGTCGGCAAGAACGTCATGCCGCGTGTCGCCGCTCTCCTCGACGTCGCCCAGGTCTCGGAAATCATCGAGGTCGTGTCCTCCGACACCTTCAAGCGGCCGATCTATGCCGGCAATGCCATCCAGACGGTGCAGGCAAGCGATGCCAAGAAGGTCATAACAGTTCGAACATCATCTTTCGCTGTAACAGGCGAAGGTGGATCGGCCGCCATTGTTAACAGCGACTCGGTGGCGGCCGATCCCGGTCTTTCGAGCTTCGTCGCCGATGCGCTGTCGACTTCGGACCGTCCGGAACTGACCTCGGCCAAGATCATCATCTCCGGCGGTCGCGCGCTGGGTTCCGCCGAGAAGTTCAAGGAAGTCATCCTTCCGGTTGCCGACAAGCTCGGCGCTGCCGTTGGCGCCTCCCGCGCGGCCGTCGATGCCGGCTATGCGCCGAACGACTGGCAGGTCGGCCAGACCGGCAAGGTGGTCGCACCGCAGCTCTATATCGCCTGCGGCATCTCCGGCGCCATCCAGCATCTGGCCGGCATGAAGGATTCGAAGGTCATCGTCGCCATCAACAAGGACGAGGAAGCGCCGATCTTCCAGATCGCCGACTACGGCTTCGTCGCCGACTTGTTCGAGGCCTTGCCCGAACTTGAAAAGGCGCTGTGAACATACGCAAAGCAAAACACGATGTAGGCCTGGCATAACTTCGTTTGCCGCCATCAAGACAGAGGAGCCCGGTCCTAGAAAAAATTGCCTGGGCCTCTCAGGCGATCCGATTAGCATCAGACAATCAGATCCCTATTTCACAGCCACCGAAGCGTGTCGGAAAGGTTTCAAAATTGGCCGACTTCTTGAATTGGTCTGCTGCGCTCAGTCACTTTCTCCGCATCCGCAAATCGGCGTCCCCTAATGCAGCGTGATCGGAATTAAAGACGAAGCGCCAGGGAATAGCTAACGTTCACAGAAGACTGAGATATCGCAAGGCCTCAATAGGCATAAGGTCGACTAACCTAAGCGACAGAATGTGTACCGAACTCAAGAAGCGGTCGGCATCCGCGGAATCCGGCTCGACCCATCGTTAGGCGGCCTGCGCGGATTCCGCCGAAGCGCGTTGATCCGATACCTTGAATACGCTTGCCTTTTCGGAGAGCGAACGGGCCTCATTTGAAAGCGATGTACTAGCCGCGCTCAATTCCTCGACCATTGCCGCATTCTGCTGTGTGACAAGATCCATCTGACGGATCGACGCACTGATTTGCGCAAGGCCGTGCGACTGTTCCGAGACATTTGAAGTGATTTCAGCTATGTACGTGCCAATGCCCGTAAACTCCTCGGTAATCGCTCGAAAAGCCTCACCGGTCTGCTGCACCAGGCTTACACCTTCGTCGACTTGTGCTGCGGATTCGGCGATAAGCGCCTTGATTTCCTTAGCGGCTCCCGCAGACCGTTGAGCCAATTCACGAACCTCCTGCGCCACGACGGCAAAGCCCTTGCCGGCATCGCCGGCGCGGGCGGCCTCTACGCCGGCATTCAGCGCCAGAAGATTTGTCTGGAAGGCAATATTATCAATGACACCCAAGATATCACCGATCTGACGCGATGATTGCTCGATCTTGGACATTGCGTTGACCGCCCTGGTGGCAACAGCACCGGACTTGAACGTCTTGTCCTGCACCAGGCCGATGATGCCGGAGACTTCTTTGGATGAGGCGGCCGTCGTTCTGAGCCGCATGTCGATCTCCGAGACCGCTGCGGAGGTCTCCTCAAGCGTTGCAGCACTATTTTCGGTTCTCCTGGCAAGGTCATTGATCGCGCTTGAGATTTCGTTGGATCCGTGCCGGATGTTCATCCCGGACAGGGTGACAGCCTGCATGACCATATCAAGTTTTTCGAGCGCGGTATTGAGGTCTGTCTTCAAACGAGCGGCTTTGGGGTGGAACTCGACCGTGACACGTTGGCCGAGATCCCCCTGAGCGAGAGCGGCAAGGCTCCTCGCCATGCCGAGGATTCCGTTCTGCTCAACTTCATTCATTCTCTGCTCGTCGGCATCGAGTTCGACCGGCGCGCTCAAGTCGAATAAACTTCCGAAGAGATGAACGACGCCCTCAGACGAGACGGCTTTGCCGGCCGCCATTCGGAACTTCTTCGATTCTGCGCCAGGCAAGAGAAAATGGAAGAAGGCCGTAAATCGCAATTCATCTTTGTTTGCGATGAATTCCTGCAATTTCCGATAGAGTAGTCTGCCGTTTTTTATCTTGTCGGCAAGACCATCCGGTGTGGCGTTGGCACTGAAGCCGTAGCGCTGCGCGATATCTTCCGGCCATGACCACGTGTTGGCAACATCCGAAAGCGAGGGCGAAGACAGAACCGCTTCAAAAACCGGGACGCCGCAATTGGCGGCCATCGCTTCGCATCTGAATTCAGCGTGAATCTGCGCGCGACGATAGGTTTCGGTCTCTTCTTTTGCCTTTGAACGCGAAAACATGCCAAACACTCCTGTTTCCATGTTTCAGCTTGACACACTTGGATTAAGATCACCCTAAACGAGGGTGGTGAGAGGCTCATCTCACCTTATTTTTCAATTGATTGAACGCGTTTCGATGGATTTGCAGAGCAACGCGCGCCGATGCGGCGCAAATCAAACGCCGAGCTCGCGCTTTGCCATCATGAAGCCGCGCGCATCGTTGATGCAGTCAACGGCAATCAGCGCGTTTTCCTTGAAGTAAGAAACCTTCAGTCCGCCTTCGTGGGCGCTCGCCCCTATCTCCGCGCGATCATAACCGCGATTGAAGCCTGCAATCTGCAGTTTCGTCTGGTATTGATCCGACCAGAACCAGGGACGCGGGTGATACGGCTTGGCTTCACCGAGAATGTTGCGCGCCACGTGCTCCGCCTGATCGATTGCATGGGGCACGGATTCGATACGGACCATTTCGCCGTTATGGATAAAGGAGGCGCAGTCTCCGGCCGCCCAAATCAGGGGATCGGTTGTGCAGCCGAATTCATCAACGACGATCCCGCCGTCAACTTTCAAGCCGGCCGCTTCTGCTAGTTCGGTGTTCGGGCGCACGCCGATACCGGCCACGACCCCATCGATGATCAAGGAAGATCCATTGTCGAGAACAGCCTTGATCGCTGCACCTTCCGACTTCAGGTCACGAAGACCGACGCCTTCATGGATATTGACCCCTTCGGAGGCATGTAGCGTTCGGAAATAGTCGGCGGTCGGTTCGGCGGCTACCCGACTTAATATCCTTGGAGACATTTCAACGAGCGTGACGTCGGCACCAGCCTGTCGCGCGGCGGCGGCCACTTCGAGGCCGATATAGCCGCCACCGACCACCAACAGCCGGACGCCCGGCTTCATGATCGCGCCAAGACGATCCGCATCTGCCCTGTTGCGCAGGTAGAAAATGTTGCCGACGCTCTCGCTCATCCGGGCCGGCAAACGGATTGGTTCGGCGCCGGTTGCCAGAATGAGGTTGTCATAGGGCAAGCAATCATTGGCGGTGACGACCTGTCGGTTAACCCGATCGATTTTTAGAACCGGTTCGTCGTTGAGGATCTTGATGTTCTGGTCTGCGAAAAAGGCTTCATTGCGAAACGAAAGACGGTCGGCTTCAAGCTTCCCAAGCAGATAGGCCTTACTGAGCGGTGGCCGCTGATAGGGCATGATGCCCTCGTTGCCGAACATCGTGATCGAGCCTTTGAACCCGAGCTGACGAAGCTTCGCTGCTGCGGCGAAACCCGCTTGCCCAGCACCGACAATCACTACCCGCTCCGCCATGGTTTACATCTCCGATGCAACGCGGATGACCGCGCCGTTGAGACGCCCGTCAATCCGGATCTGGCAACTCAGCCGGCTGCCCGGCTCCCGCGGCGCGTTGGTAAAGTCAAGCATGTCGTTCTCATGATCGCTGATCGGATCGAGGATGTCGCTCAGGGTATCGTCGACGATCACGTGGCACGTGCCGCAGGCGGCCGCGCCATTGCATTCCGCAACGATGCCCGGCACCGAATTCTGCAGAGCTACTTCCATGAGACTGAGGCCCTCGCTGGCGGTGCAGGCTTTTTGCCCTCCGTTAGGAAGAATGAATGTGATCTCGGTCATTTTTGTTCTCCTCCGATGATTTTGGCTTCACGCGTCCCAGATCACCGACAAATTAACCGGGCCGCGGAAGACCCAACCCTGAATTCGAGGTGCTTCGGTGTCCTTCAGGCGCAAATTCTTCAGCCGCTCGAAAAGGCGCGGCACGACGAGGCGACCGACCATATGGCGGGCGACCCAAGTGCCGGCGCAGAAATGCGCCCCCGCTCCGAAGGCGAGGTGGGATTTCTTTTCACGAAAGACGTCGAAACGATCGGGATCGGCGAAACGACTATCGTCTCGGTTAGCAGCGCCAACGCAAAGTCCCACCTGATCGCCGGCGCGCAATTGGACACCGGAAAAAACGACGTCGCGTGTAACTCGGCGGGGATACATGCCGATCGGCGAAATCCAGCGGACGGACTCCTCGAAAGCCGTCGGCCATAGGTTCGGGTCGGACTTGATCCTTTCCAACTGATCGAGGTTTTCGAGCAGGCCAAGCACCATGGTCAGTATGGAGTCGCGCGGCTCGTTGAGTCCGCCGCCGACCGCCACCTTTATATTGGCATAAATCTGCTCGATCGTGTGCGGGTCTTCCGCATGGAGCATCGAGGAGAGGACCGATGTGTTCGGATTTTGACGATGATGCGGCAGGGCGCGGTTAATGGCATCCTCGACACCCTTCGCCGCTTCCGCCGCCTTGCGTGCAATCTCCGGATCGCCGGAATAGTTGCCGGCGCCGTCGATCAGTGACTGTGACCAAAGCGCCATTGTCTGCCAATCGACGCCGAAAAAGCCCAGTACCTCGGCAAGTGCACGCCCGGCCATGGGCGCAGCCAGCGCATTGAAGAGGTCTGCCTCGCCGTCCTTTTCGAAATCGGACACGATCTCGTCGAAGATGATTTCGAGCTTCGGACCCCAACAGGATTTGACCGCGCCGGGGCGCAGCGCCGGCTCTAGCGCCTTGCGCTCGCGGGCATGGGCTTCGCCATCCTTGCGCATCATGGTGTGGCCCATAACCTTGTTCACCAGCGACTGTGGATTTTCGGACGAAAAGAGTTCCGGATCGCGCTCCATCGCCATAATGTCCTCATAGCGGGTGGCAACGAGGATATTCGCTGCCTCGATGCGGACCACCGCAGCCATGTCGCGCGCGCGTTTGAATGTCGGGTAAGGATCAGTCAGAAGTTCAGCGAAGGTCACATCGGAAATGACCGGCGGGGCAACAGATGTCTGTGCGACCGACATTGGTTCTCCTCCCATCTTGCCCTCCCAAGCAAATTGATACCCACTGACGCTAGGCGGTAGCTTTCATTCTGCCAATTGGATGGATACGATACAGGTCATCGAGAAATTTGATGACCTGGAGGCATCCTGTGATTCCAGAAGATCTGGCGCAGATCGATCTTAGATCGATGCAATTGCTGGTGACCGTTCATGACGCCGGTTCCTTCTCGGCCGCCGCCATTCAGATGGACGTCAGCCAGTCAACGGTCAGCTATACGATCGACCGTCTAAGACGCGCATTCGGAGATCCACTGTTCGTTCGCCAGGGCAACCACATCACGGAGACAGACAAGTGCCGAGATCTCGTCAGCCATGCGCGCGAGGTGGTCAACCGCATGCTGGCGATCGCCGTTCCGGCGGAATTTGATCCGGCGACAGCGGAGGGCGTGATGACACTTTCGTGTAACCACCATGAGCGTTTCCTGCTGATGCCGGCCTTCATCGAGGCCATGCGTCGACTTGCACCAAATGTCGTCGTCAACATTCTGGAATCGGCGGTTAACGGCAAGCAGCAGCTCAAGGAGAATATCGCCGATATCGTGCTCGGCCCCGTCCGCATCCTAGGGGAAGGCTATTTTCGCCGGCACATTTTTTCGGATCACTATTCCTGCGTCATGGATCCCTGCAACCCGCTAGCCGAGGGAGAGATGACGCTGGAGCGCTTTCGCGACGCGACTCATGTGGCGGTCACGCATAACGGCCAATGGCAAGCGCTCTACTTCAGCGCCTTACGCGAGCGCGACATTGTGCTGAAGCCGCAGCTCACGCTTCCGAGCCATGATAGTCTGGAGCTGATGATAGCCGGAACCGATCTCGTCGCGACCATTCCGAACCGTCTGGCCACCACCTATGCGGGGCGGTTGACGGTACGCCGCTTCCCCATCCAAATCCCGATCGAGATCGACATGTATTGGACGGAACGGACCCACCGTTCGGGACTCCATCGTTGGGGCCGCCAGCTTCTCGCAGATGTCGCAAGATCGGAGGCGCCCGAGCAAACGGCGCGTTCCTGAAACACGAAGGCGCCGGGAACTCCCGGCGCCTTCGCAGTCTTGGGCAAATTGCTCTTACTTGGCGCCGACAAGCACAACGGCGATCGTCGCCGGCTCGCCGGTCGGATTGCGCCAGGCGTGGCGGGCGCCATGTTGGACGAAGGTATCGCCCGGCTTCAGCTCTACCGTCACACCGTCGTCGAGTTCGAGCGTGATCGTCCCGCTGATGACAACGCCATAGTCGAGGGTCGGCGTGGTGTGCATGCCCGGATTCTCCATCTCGAAATGCTCGATGATACCAGGAGCCGCGACAGCATGTTCCGGCCCCGCAAGCTCCGGCCGGAAATCCGGGGACATCATTACGGCGTCCGGTGGGAAGGTGATCAGGAAGAATGTCGAGGAACCCGCAGACGGATGAAGGAGCGTGCCGCTTTCCTCCATGGGATCTTTGCCATCATAGGGCAGAGAGGGCGTCGTGGCCACCGTCCACATGGGCGCCGAAACGAAACCGGGCGTGTGTTTGAGCGCCATTTCGCGCGGTGATGCGCCATCGCTGACGACCACGGATTTTCCGGATGCATTTTTGGCCGTAACGACACGTCTGAACGTCATAATATCCTCCCAATAACGAACTGGTGAAACGGTGGGCTCCCCGTCTGGCAAGGAGAAACCCGCAAAAGCCATCAGGGGCAGATAACGTAGTTCGAAAAACCGCCGTGGCGTTGCTCGATACCGGAGATGGCGCCGTTGACGTCCGCAAGTGGGAAGCTTTTCGTTTCGAAGATCGACAGGTCAACAATGCCAGCTGCCACCATATCCGCCATCTCCTGGCCTTCCGCAGTGGTTAGCCAAGCGGAACCGTATAGTCGTTGGTTGCGGTCCATCAGTCGGTGTACGTCGATTTCGACCGGGCCGGCAATCGCGCCGATGTCGACTGCAATGCCGCCGCGTCGCATGCTGAGCAGGCCTTGGCGGAAAGTATCATGCCCGGCACCCGGACCATTGCAATCGAGGAACGCGTCAACACCTTCACCATCGGTCTGCGCCATCACCCAGTCGGCGACCCCGCCATCCTCAATCGAGAAAATTTCGATACGGTTCGGTGCAAGAGACTTGATTTCCTCAAGCAGCGTCTTATTGCGGGCGGTAATGAGGAGCTTCTTCACATTCAAGGCAAGGCCGAAAATAACCGCGCCGATACCGAGCGTACCCGTGCCGCCATTGACCAGAATCGCGTCACCCGGGCCGGCGTTTACCTTCTTCAATGCAGAATAGGCCGTACCGAGATAGCCGAGGCGGGCGGCCTGACCATAGTCCATATTGTTGGGGATCTTTACGATCGCGGAGGCCGGAGCGACCATGAATTCGCTAAGGCCGCCGATCGGATAGTCGGCAAAGGTCTGCATGGCGTGTTCGGAGAAGCCGAAATAACCCTGGAACGCATAGTGTTTGCAAGAAATCGAGTCGCCGCGACGGCAATGGCGGCACGAACCGCAGCTGCGGCCGGGATTGACGTAAACCCGGTCTCCTACTTTTAGGCCATGGACCTGCTTGCCGACCCCGGCAATTTCTCCTGCCGGATCGAGGCCGAAGACAGCGGGAAGCGGCGGTTGCGGCATGTGCGGGAACCACGTCGGCCAGTTGGCGAGTATGTTGTGCAAATTCGGTACGATACCGCAGGCCTTCACACGGACGAGGACATCCATGTCGCCCGGAGTCGGCATTGGCAGTTTCTCGATCTTCATTTCCCCGCCAATGGTATGCATGCGGGCAGCGGTCATGGTTTGGGCAATTGTCATCAGTTCCTCCTCAGCATCGCCCCGCAGGCCGGGGCGTTCCTCCACCTGAGAAAAGTCGTAATCGGAAAATTTCGAAATTTCAACTGATTTCGTAAAAACAAAATATCTCGGACATTACTCTCCAATGCGCAGCGTTCCCACGGGTTGCTCGCAACACGGCATCCCGCGGCAATTCCGCAAGTCAAATCAAAGTTCATGCAAGATCATCGGGCGTCGCCTTCATTCGGCGGCAGAAAGCGACCTTCGCCTTTTGGGCGCAACAGGCTTCAGGTCGGGGAACAGGTGCCCGGCATGTTCGATGACGTTTTCGCTTGTCTCGCGAATGTGCTCTTCAATCAGCCTGAGGGCGTTTTCCTCGTCGCGATCGAGTGCTGCGTCGACGATCATTTTGTGCTCAGCCCCTTTCTCACGCCAATAGGGTCTGAATTGCGAGGACATTCGCCGGTAACGATGCGCGCGCTCGAAAAGCTTGCTTCTTATCTCCAGCAGCACAGGCGATGTACACGCCGAAACCAGCGCATAATGAAACTCGCCATGTACGGCACTCCATTCCTCGGAGAGGTAGTATTCGCGCCCCAGCCGTTGCTGCAGCTTATCCATCCGATGGTAGGTCGCGAGAATGTTGCCTTCCCAGCGGTCGTCACCGCAGCGGATGGATTTTGAAAGCGCTTCGCGCTCGATCAGAACGCGGACGTTCGTCAGATCATTAAGATCAGCGATGGAAACTGGCGCGACCACAAAGCCACGCTGTCCTTCGGCAATAACGAGATTTTCCGCAGCAAGTCGCGATAACGCCTCCCGCAGGGTGGAAAAACTGACGGCGTACATAGTGCGCAGGGTTTCGAAGCGCAGCTTCTCTCCCGGCTTCAACACACAGTTGATAATGTCCAGCCGCATGCGTTGCAGCACGTCGCCGGCGCGCGTCTCGCTACCTGCCTTCCGATCTTCCACCAGGCTCTCCCGATCAGCTCTCCCGCACGGTGCACGTGCAGGTCATTCTCCTCAGATATAAAAAATTTCGAAAAAAATCAATATCGCTGAAATTTTCCACCCGTTGAGGCTTTTCCGGGGCTTGTCACATCGCCGTGGCTCATGTTTACGATAATTCACCGATTTTCGAAAATATGTGAGGGCGTGTTGCGATATTTGAGTTTTTCACATGGAGGAGAGGTCAGCTTCGGTTGCGTCGTTGGGAACGCGGTGACCGATCTCAAAAGGCGCAGCAGGCTGCCGGACCTCGCGAGCTACATTGCACTCAACGCGTCGAGTCTCGGTAAGGAGACGGACCTCACCGCGGATTATGCGCTGGCCGACATCCGCTACCTCCCGGTCATCCCCAATCCCTCTAAAGTTCTGTGCGTGGCAACCAACTATTGGGAAGCTGGAAACGAAGGCGGGGAGAGACCTGATTATCCCCTGACTTTCTCGCGGTTCGCCGCTTCGCAGACAGGTCATGGCGAAGCTTTGCTAAAGTCGGATCTCTCCGAAAAGTTCGATTATGAAGGTGAGCTCGCAGTCATCATTGGCAAGGCCGGTCGGCGAATTGGTGAGGCAGACGCGCTTTCGTACGTAGCGGGCTATAGCTGCTTTAACGACGGCAGCATGCGCGACTGGCAGAAACATTCAACGCAATTCATGCCGGGCAAGAATTTCTTCCGCACCGGAGGTTTCGGCCCCTGGATGGTGTCTGCGGACGAAATATCGAATCCGACGGGGCTTTCGCTCCGTACGCGGGTGAACGGCGAACTCCGCCAGAGCAATGATACCAGCAGGCTCATCTTTTCTATCCCTTGGCTGATTTCCTATTTTAGCCAGTTCACGCTGCTGGAGCCGGGTGACGTGATCGTTACGGGCACGCCCAACGGCTTCGGCTCGACTCGCACGCCGCCGGTCTTCCTTGCAGATGGCGATACGGTGGAGGTCGAAATCACTGGCATCGGTACGTTGAGCAACACCGTCACGACGGATTCAGGCCCTTAAAATTTCGATATTTTGTTATTTTTCGAAATATCTTGCGAAGATCCGACATATGGCGTATTAAAGCCGCAGTCGACACGGGATTTGCCTTGAATTCCAAGGGAGGAATAAAAAATGCACATCGTGCACGCCGTCGGGCACATGAAGGTCAATGTCACCGATCCACAGGCCGTCATCCGCGATTCCACGGAAATCCTCGGCTTGCAGGTCACACATAAGGATGGCCGCCAGAGCTGGCTGAGTTCCAATGGACGGGCGGCAGAACTCGTTCTGGTCCATGCCGGTGAGAATTCCGCGCATACGATTGGGCTTGAAGCGCTGACGCCGGACCTGGTCGAAGAGGCCGCGTCCCGTATCGAAGGGGCCGGCTGCCGCATCCTGTCGCGTGAGCCGAGCCTCGATTGCATCGCTGCGGGCGTGACCTTTGCCACGCCGGAAGGGCTCCGTTTCGAGATCCACACGCCCATTCGCAACACGACCTATGGCCGCCGCTATCCGACCACGGGCGTCGGCGCCAACCGGATCGACCACATCAACCTGATCACGCCGAATCCGGCCGCCACCCGCGCCCAACTCGATGCCATCGGCGGCATGAAGCTTTCCGAACGCATGGTCAATGACGCCCTGAGCTGGATGTATGGCGGCAACCGCCAGCATCATATCCTGGGCCTCGTCAAGGGCGCCGCCGCCGGCCTGCACCACGTCTCCTTCGAATTCCTGGAGTTCAACCAATATCTCCGGCTCGGCGACATTCTCGATCAGTTCGACCGGCAGCTGATGTGGGGTCCCGGCCGCCACCGCCCCGGCGACAACACCTATGCCTATTACACCGACGCCAGCGGCATGATGATCGAGTGCTCCGGTGTAATGGCCCATATCGCCGACGATACCGACTTCACGCCCAACGTGATCACCAATCTCGATCGCCCGGGCAATGTCCGCGACATGAATGTCTGGGGCACGCCAGCGCCGGCCGAATGGCGCGAATATTTCCACCCCTTCGCCAAGCTCGGCTGATCCAATCGAGGAAATTGAAAATGCAGGAAAAGCTTTCCTTCATGTCCGATGGCCTGAAACTTTCGGCCGTTCTCCATATTCCCGATAACCGCAAGCCCGGGCAGAAACTGCCGGCCTTCATCGTCTGTCACGGTTTCGTCGGCTCGAAGGACGAAAGCCATGCCCAGATCCAGGCCGAAATGATGGAATCCTTCGGCTATGTCGCGCTCCGGTTCGATTTCCGAAGCTGCGGCGAAAGCGAGGGCGAACGCGCCCAGGTCCGTTGTTTCGACCAGGTGGCGGATGCCAAGAATGCATTGACCTTCCTCACCGGGCGCGAGGAAGTCGATCCAAAACGCATCGGCATCACCGGCCACAGCTTCGGCGCAGCCGTCTCCGTCTACACCGCCGGTGTCGACGACCGCTTCGCCTGCTGCCTGTCCTCCTGCGGCTGGGGCAATGGCGAGCGGAAGTTCCGGGGCCAACACCCGACCGAAGAATCCTGGAACAAGTTCATCGGCATTCTGGAAAAGGGCCGTAAGCATAAGCAGGAGACCGGCGAGAGCCTTTGGATGTCACGTTTCGACGCCGTTCCGATACCGGAATCACTGCGCAAGAACCTCTCTCCGAAGGCGATCATGGAAATCCCTGTCGAGACGGCTTGGTCAATGTATAATTTCCGCGCCGACGACGTCGTGGCAAACATTGCACCGCGGCCGCTTTTGCTCTTCCACACGGCCAACGATATCATCACGCCAACGATCGAATCCGTCCGCATGTTCGAAAAGGCTGGCCAGCCAACCGAACTGATGCTGATCGACACAACCGCCCATTTCCCGCTTGCGCCGAATGATGCGCCCCGCACCAAGGCGATGATGAAGGGATGGCTCGACAAGTTCTTCCCATCGCCGCTGGGTACGGCCTCATGACTGAGGGGCCGCTGAAGAGAATGATTTCAAGGGAAGTGCTGGAAGATTTCTCAGCGGCCCTCCTGGAAGCCGGCGGCTTCAGCCCTGCTTATGCCAGGCAATCCGCGGAGCTTCTCGTCTGGGCAAACCTGCGCGGCGCCGATTCCCATGGCGTATTGCGCATTCCGCGCTATCTGGAGATGGTCGAACTTGGCATTGTCAAGGGCGATGCCAAGCCGAAGGTCGCGCACGAATTCGGAGCCATCGCCCGCATCGACGGGGATCTGGTCCCGGGTGCGTCGGGCATGTCGATGGCATCAGACAAGGCAGTGGAGCTCGCCAGCAAGTTCGGTATTGGCCTCTGCGAGATCACGCGCACCAGCCATTCGGGAGCTATCGGTTATTTTGCCGAGAGGATCGCCAAAGCTGGGATGATCGCTATCGTCATGTCGGCATCAAAGCCACTGATGGTTTATCACGGCACACGGGGTGAGGGCGTTTCGACCAATCCGATCGCGATCAGCGCCCCCACTGGCACCGAGACCGATCCGCTGCTTTTCGACATGTCGACCGCAGCTGTCGCGCTAGGCAAAGTCATGGCCGCTAAAGATGCGGGCAAGCCAATCCCTGCAAACTGGGGCGTCGATGCCGAGGGTGTTGCGACCACCGATCCCGCCAAGGTGAAAGCCGTTCTGCCGATGGCAGGACCAAAGGGTTCCGGCCTGTCGCTCATGATCGAAGTGCTGGTGAGCCTACTCGGCAGCAACGCTCTCATCGCACCGGCTTTGGCTGAGAAGAAGGACAATGGCTTTAATGGACTGGTGATTGCCATAAATCCTCAGGCATTTGGCCTCCCTGGGCCTGTAGAAGAGGATATTGCCGATCTGGCAAGAGCCATTAAGGCGCTGCCGCCGGCAGCGGGCGTCGAAGAGGTGTTCCTGCCGGGTGAGCGTGGGTTCATCGCGGCAAAAAAACATCTTGCGGTAGGCATTTCGCTGGCAGCTGGAACGGCCAAACGGCTTGCGGAAGAGGGGGCCCGGCGAGGCGTGCCGGTGCCCACCGAACTCCTTTAAGTGACTACGCCCAGCGGTCGATGGCCGTTGGCATTCAATCCACGCTGGGCGATGGTCGACGGTGTTCCTTTTCTTGAAAGATTTTCCGATGCTTGTCCTGGAAACTGAAATCACGATCGATGCGCCACCACAGCTTGTCTGGAGTGTTCTTGACGATTTGAACCACTATTCTGAATGGAATGAGGTCCTGCCCGAACTGAAGGGCCGGACCACCGTCGGTGAACCGGTCAAGGGCATTTTGCGCCAGGGCGCGCCGGTGCCAGATATTCCGATCGCTCCGACTATCCTGCGCATCGTCGGCGCCCGTGAACTTAGGTGGCTGAGCCAGGCACCGGACCCGAAAGCCTTCTACGCTGAGCACTATTTCTTCCTTCAACCATTGGATGGTGGCCGCACCCATGTGGTCCATGGTGAGAGCTTCAGCGGGACAGTCGCGGAAGAACGCTGGTCAAGCATCAGCGTCAATTTGAAGCGGGCCTACGAAAAACTCAATTCTGCACTAAAGGCGCGGGCCGAAAGCCTGCGCGATACTGCGGTTAACCTGCATCCAGCTGTTGGGGTTCAAGCGACCGGACGACTTGGTGGGGTGGTATTGCGCTGCTATTGCGCGGACCAGCCGGTGGAAATGGAAGTCTCCGAGCCCGTCAGTCATAATCATCTGTGTGGCTGCTCCAAATGCTGGAAGCCGCAGGGCGCTTCTTTTGCCCAGATCGCCGTTGCTCCGGCGGGTTCAGTCAGGGAGCATGCCAATGCTTCGAAACTTGAATGCGTGGATGCTGACCAGAAGATCCAGCGTTACCGCTGCAAGGCTTGCCGCACCCATATGGTCGGCCGCGTGCGCGACAGGGATCACCATTTCTACGGCCTCGATTTCGTGCATCCGGAGCTTGCTGCAAATGGCGAACAGCCCGTCATAGAATTTGCTGCTTTCGTATCATCTTTGATGGAAACCGGAATGTCGCCATCCTTGACCAGCGGTATCCGCACGCGTCTCAAGGAGGCGGGTATCCCCGCCTATGATGCATTTTCGCCAGAACTCATGGACATCATCGCCTGGCACAAGGTGAAAATCCAAAATGCGCGTCAAGAAGCCGCCGCATAGGTGACGCCGAAAGTTGTAGACAGCAATCAGGGAGATTTGAACCATGGACGTACGCGCCGCAGTAGCCGTTGCCGCCGGTAAACCGCTGGAAGTCATGACCGTTCAGCTCGAAGGCCCGAAGGCCGGCGAAGTGCTGGTCGAGGTCAAGGCGACCGGCATCTGCCACACCGACGATTTCACCCTGTCGGGCGCCGATCCGGAAGGCCTCTTCCCGGCCATTCTCGGCCATGAGGGTGCGGGCATCGTCGTTGATGTCGGCCCGGGTGTGACCTCCTTGAAAAAGGGCGACCACGTCATTCCGCTCTACACGCCGGAATGCCGCGAATGCCCCTCGTGCCTGTCGCGCAAGACCAACCTGTGCACGGCGATCCGCTCGACCCAGGGCCAGGGCCTGATGCCGGATGGCACCTCGCGCTTCTCGATCGGCAAGGACAAGATCCATCACTATATGGGCTGCTCGACCTTCGCCAATTACACCGTGCTGCCGGAGATCGCGCTCGCCAAGATCAACCCCGACGCGCCCTTCGACAAGGTCTGCTACATCGGCTGCGGTGTCACCACCGGCATCGGCGCGGTCATCAACACCGCCAAGGTCGAGATCGGTTCGACGGCGATCGTCTTCGGTCTCGGCGGCATCGGCCTCAACGTGCTGCAGGGCTTGAGGCTCGCCGGCGCCGACATGATCATCGGCGTCGACATCAATCCGGATCGCAAGGAATGGGGCGAGAAGTTCGGCATGACGCATTTCGTCAATCCGAAGGAGGTCGGCGACGACATCGTTCCCTATCTGGTCAACATGACCAAGCGCAACGGCGACCTGATCGGCGGCGCCGACTACACCTTCGACTGCACCGGCAACACCAAGGTGATGCGCCAGGCGCTGGAAGCCAGCCACCGCGGCTGGGGCAAATCGGTCATCATCGGCGTTGCCGGCGCCGGCCAGGAGATCTCGACCCGTCCCTTCCAGCTGGTCACCGGCCGCAACTGGATGGGCACCGCCTTCGGCGGCGCACGCGGGCGCACCGACGTTCCGAAGATCGTCGACTGGTACATGGAGGGCAAGATCCAGATCGATCCGATGATCACCCACACCATGCCCCTCGAGGACATCAACAAGGGCTTCGACCTGATGCACAAGGGCGAAAGCATCCGCGGCGTGGTGGTCTATTAAGGCGGTCGCAAAGTAAAAATCGATTTAAGAAGTCCTGAGTGCGACGGAAACCAGCAAATTTGCGCCTTCATGCACTAGACAAAATAGGTTCGATTTGCTGGTTTTCGCCACCCATTTGGTCTTTTCACCATCGACGGGGATTGGGATAGAGGAGCCGGCTACGCCGGAAATTCAGCAATGATGAAATTTGGATCTCCCAGGGAAACGGCCCCTGGAGAGTTGAGGGTAGCTCTGACGCCAGAGGCCGCTCTTCAGCTCCAGAAACTGGGCTATGAGTGCGTGATCGAAACCGGCGCTGGAAAAGCTGCCGGATTTTCGGACGAGGCGTATCGTGGCGTGGGTGTCACGGTGGTCGACAGCGCGGCTTTGCTCTACAAGACATCCGACGTCATTGCCAAGGTCCGGCCCCCTGAAGCCGCAGAGGTCGATCGGCTGGAGCCCGGCAAGACGCTGATCTCCTTCTTCTACCCGGCGCAGAACAAGGAGCTTCTCGAGCAGGCCAGGTCCAGCGGAGCGACCGTCATCGCCATGGACATGGTGCCGCGCATCTCGCGGGCGCAGAAGATGGATGCCTTGTCGTCGATGGCCAATATTGCCGGCTATCGTGCCGTGATCGAGGCCGGCAACAATTTTGGCCGCTTCTTCACCGGTCAGGTGACGGCCGCCGGCAAGGTGCCGCCGGCCAAGGTCTTGGTGATCGGCGCCGGCGTCGCAGGGCTTGCGGCGATCGGCACGGCAACCTCGCTCGGCGCCATCACCTATGCCTTCGACGTGCGCCCTGAGGTGGCCGAGCAGATCGAATCCATGGGGGCGGAATTCGTCTTCCTCGACTTCGGCGAAGAACAGCAGGATGGTGCCGCGACCGGCGGTTATGCCGCACCCTCCTCGCCGGAGTTCCGCGAGAAGCAGCTTGCCAAGTTCCGCGAACTGGCGCCTCAGATCGACATCGTCATCACTACGGCGCTGATCCCCGGCCGGGATGCACCAAAACTGTGGCTTGCCGATATGGTGACGGCGATGAAGCCGGGCTCGGTCGTGATCGACTTGGCCGCCGAACGTGGCGGCAATTGCGACCTGACGGTTCCCGACGAGCGCATCGTCTCCGACAATGGCGTGATCGTCATCGGCTACACCGATTTCCCGAGCCGCATGGCCACCCAGGCCTCGACGCTTTATGCCACGAACATCCGCCACATGTTGGCGGATCTGACGCCGGGCAAGGATGGGGTGATCGTCCACAACATGGACGATGATGTCATCCGCGGTGCGACCGTCACCAAGGATGGCGCAATCACCTATCCGCCGCCGCCGCCGAAGGTGCAGGCGATCGCCGCCGCGAAGCCAAAGGAAAAGGTGAAAGAGCCGACTCCGGAGGAAAAGCGGGCCCAGGAGCTGGCTACCTTCAAGGCGCAGACCCGCAACCAGGCAGGGCTACTCGCCATCGGCACGGCGCTCCTAATCTTTGTCGGCGCCTATGCGCCGTCGAGCTTCATGAGCCATTTTGTCGTCTTCGTGCTCTCCTGCTTCGTTGGCTTCCAGGTGATCTGGAACGTGTCGCATTCGCTGCACACGCCGCTGATGGCGGTGACCAACGCCGTGTCCGGCATCGTCATCCTCGGCGCACTCCTGCAGATCGGCTCGGGCAACGGGCTGGTGGTGACGCTGGCGGCGCTGTCGGTGCTGATCGCCACCGTCAACATCGTTGGCGGCTTCCTCGTCACCCGGCGCATGCTCGCCATGTTCCAGAAGTCTTAAGCGGCAGGGATCTTCACAATGACCATCGGTATCGTATCAGCCGCCTATGTTGCGGCAGCGGTTCTCTTCATCCTCTCGCTCGGTGGCCTGTCGGGTCAGGAAAGCGCCAAGCGCGCCGTCTGGTACGGCATCGTCGGCATGACCCTTGCCGTAGTTGCCACGATCTTCGGACCCATGATCGGCAAGACCGTTGGCAACTGGTTCATCATCGTGGCGATGATCGCCGGCGGCGCGGTGTTCGGCCATTATGTCGCTTCGCGCGTGCAGATGACGGAAATGCCGCAGCTCGTTGCGGCGCTGCATTCCTTCGTCGGCCTTGCCGCGGTATTCATCGGCTTCAATGCCCATCTCGAAGCGGCCCATGTCGCCGGTCTCGACGAGGCTTCCCGCGCAGCGCTTACCGGATTTGCCGGCATCTTGGCGCACAAGGACGTGGTGGAACTGTCCATCATGAAGTTCGAGGTCTTCCTTGGCGTCTTCATCGGCGCGGTCACCTTCACCGGCTCGGTCGTCGCCTTCGGCAAGCTTGCCGGCAAATTGGACGGTAAGGCCAGGAAGCTGCCGGGCGGGCACGTTCTCAATGCGAGCGCCGCGATCGCCTCGCTGATCCTGCTGTTGATGTACTTCAATGGCGCCGGGGTCTGGACGCTCGTCCTGATGACGGCACTCGCCTTCTTCATCGGCTATCACCTGATCATGGGCATCGGCGGCGCCGACATGCCGGTCGTCGTCTCGATGCTGAACTCCTATTCCGGCTGGGCGGCCGCGGCGATCGGCTTCACGCTCGGCAACGATCTCCTGATCGTCACCGGCGCGCTGGTCGGCTCTTCCGGTGCGATCCTCTCCTACATCATGTGCAAGGCGATGAATCGCTCCTTCGTCTCGGTGATCCTTGGCGGCTTCGGCGCGAGCACCGGCGCACAGATGGAGATCATCGGCGAGCAGATCGCCATTAGTGCCGAGGGCGTCGCGGCCGCCTTGGACGAGGCCGACAGCATTGTGATCGTGCCGGGCTACGGCATGGCGGTGGCCCAGGCGCAGCAGTCGGTCTCGGAACTGACCCGCAAGCTGCGTGCTGCCGGCAAGACCGTCCGCTTCGCCATCCATCCGGTGGCCGGCCGTCTGCCCGGCCACATGAACGTGCTGCTTGCCGAAGCGAAGGTGCCTTATGACATCGTGCTAGAAATGGACGAGATCAACGACGACTTCCCCAATACCGACGTCGTCATCGTCATCGGCTCGAACGACATCGTCAACCCGGCGGCGCAGGAGGATCCGAACTCGCCGATATCCGGCATGCCGGTGCTCGAAGTCTGGAAGGCCAAGCAGGTCTTCGTCTCCAAGCGTGGTCAGGGCACCGGTTATTCCGGCATTGAGAACGCGCTGTTCTTCAAGGAGAACACCCGCATGTTTTTTGGTGATGCTAGGAAGAGCATCGATGGGCTACTGCCGTTGATCGCCTGAAGCCACGTGCGGGTATCGCACTGGGCAAATTCAGGTCTGGGGGATTGCCTTGATGTGATTCAAGCTTTTGATGGACCGTTTTATTTTGACGCCCAATGGGCGAAGATGGAGCGCTATTGTCTAGGCAAACCAACCGATTCCAGACGAGGCGGCAGCGACAACCGACCTTTTATAGAGGCTGCTCTTTGGATAGTGCGCGTCAGCTCGCCATGGCATGATCTCCCCGAGCATTTTGGAAACTGGGGCACTGCACTCCTTCGGTTCAGCGATTGGCGTCGTGGCGATGTATTTGCAAAGCTTTTGTAACCTGCTCGGATGAGCCAGACCTCGAATATGCAACGGTCGATGAGATCATCGTCAAGGTCCACCGCCACGGACAGGGCTCAAAAGGGGACTCAGAACCAGCCATAGGTCGCTCGAAAGGTTGAAATGACGACTAAAATCCTTGCGCTGACCGATGCACCCGGCAATTTGGTGCGGTTGAAGCTTTCTCCAGGTCATCGCTTTGTAGGTCGGCGTTGAACCGTTGGTCAAAGACGTCGGGGTTTGACGGTCTGATTGCCGGCAAGGCATTTGACAGCGATACGATCGTCAACGACCTAAACAAACGTGGGGCCACGATCGTCATCTCCCCGCATTCGCGCCGTTCAAAGCTATTGCCTCTGGATCGCCAGCTTTATAAGTGCTGACACCTAATCGAGGATTTCTTCTGTAAGCTCAAGGATTTCAAAGTCACCGCCATGAGTGCTGACAAGACAGACGAAAGCTTCTCAGCAATCATCCATCTCCCCGCAGCCGTCATCAATTCAAGATGCATCCCCTCGGACCTTAATCTGAGGCGTCATGGGAGTGTTCGGCGGGCGTTTACGGTCCGCTGGTTTCGCTATTTCTTCCCTTGATCGTGATGCCACTTGATGGCGAAGAACATGCCCGTGCCTAACACGATAAGCTTGAACGGAATGAAGACTAAAGGGAACCAATCTCACATTTTGAATATATCCAGCCTACTAAATGACACATCTATCGTGAGGCGCACCACCTCAACTCTGCTGCTTCAGCAGCTTCATTTTTTGTCCAAACCATCGTCGAACCTAACTTCGATCATAACATTCCCATCACACGGCATAAGTGGTGCAATCATCCATCTCGCCGCGGCCGTCATCAATTCAGTATGAATCCCCACAGACGTTATAGCGGTTTCAGCTTCACCTGCTTGTCATGCCGGCCGGGAAGAGCCGCGCATGAATTTTCTACTCGCCTGTTTCGATTGTCAGCCTGTGCCACCCATGCTCGGCCGAAAGGTCGCGCTTCGCCTAGTCGGTTAGGTGTAGTGCTCGCCGGATTGCCAATCGCTCTCGGCTTCGCTGGCAGCGCACGTCAAATCCCGAAGCGCAGTCAGCAGGGCGATGTTTTCGTCACTAGTGCCAATCGAGATACGGAGGCGGTCGTGTAACTCCTGTTCGTCGAACCAACGGGTATAGATGTCTCGGTCCTGTAGTTTATCTTTGAGTTCTCGCGCGTTCGACGGCGAATGTCGAGGCGGTGAGGCCAGCACAAAGTTGGCTTGAGACCGCTCGACCTTGAACCCGAGCTCTTCCAGACCGCTCGTGAGCCTCCTTCGCTCTTGCAGAACCTGCTGCCAGCAAAGGCATGCATAGGCGCGATCTTCTAACGCGACCCGGCCGAGTTGTTGGGCAATCGCGTCGATGTTGTACGAATCCTTGGTTTTTTCGAGCATGGGCGCGATCAGTTTGGAACAGCCGAGGCCGTAGGCAAGCCGAATGCCGGCAAGCGAATAACCCTTGCTCAAAGTCCGCAGCAGAAGGATGTTTGGATACCGGGACGCAAGTGCAGTCGTGTCGTATCGCAACGCGGGCTCCACGAAGTCGACGTAGGCTTCGTCTATCAGCAAGACCCCCGAAAAGTTCGCTGCAACGCGCTCGACAACGTCGAAAGGGAACAGGGTGCCGGAGGGCGCGTGTGGATTGGTGAGAATCACGAGTTGGGCACCATCGTCGTTCCATTGATCGGTTGCTGATGACGGGAGTGTCCAGTCCTCCTGCAGTGGTACCGGGCTCAAGGGGGCTTGATGGATATGGGACAGGACCGAGTAGACGCCATAGCCGGGCGTCACGACACCGATGGCGCGTCCGGGATCGACGTATGTCGTAAGCGCGAGGCGAAGCAACTCGTCGCCGCCGTTGGTTGCGATTATTTGGTCGAGAGGGACGTGGTGGAGATTTGCAGCTGCTTCCCGGAAGCCACTGGCTATAGGGTCGGGGTATCGTTGCAGCGCGCGGGCGGAGACGTTGGCCAAGGCCGCCATCACCTTCGGGCTCGGCGGGAAAGGATTCTCGTTGGTGTTTAACTTGATCGAGGCGGCTCCCGGCTGTGTTCCTGGGGTGTAGCCTTTCATGTCGGAAAGATGCATGCGCTCGTATCTTCGGCCTCGTCCGGCAGTCATCAAGTCTTCTCTCGCTTTGTTGTTGAGGCGTCACGCTTGCCGAGTAGCCTTTGCAACAGCGGACCGGCGGTCGAAGTGGTTACGATACCCGGTACCACGCGGGTCCACTGGTCCACCGGGTGATTGGCAGGAAGCTCGATTGAAGAGAAACCGCATTGCATGAGGGCTGCGAACTGATCAGGCAGAATATGTCCGATTGCGCGGATGTCGCCCTCGAACCCATGCTTTTCCCTAAGAGTGCGTGCAAGGGTGAAACCACGGCCATCGCGAAACTTCGGGAATTCCACGACCACCAGGTCAACTCTGCTCAGAAACGCAACGATTCTGTCAGCCGTCGTGCCGGCCGGCGCCAATACGCCCAAAGGTCGACAGAGGGGCGCATCCAATGCGATGGCGGCGAGCGTGCCCAAAGGCAGAACCGTGTTTGGGGGCGACTTGATGTCTTCATACAGATCAGAATAACACCAGACGTCGTCGATGAGATGCGCCAGTTTATTGATGACCTGCATAGACAGCCTCCTTGAATGGAGCCGCACCAAGTCGCCTGTAGGTCTCGATGAATGCCTCGTTGTCAAAGCGGTTGGCTATATAGGCATCGACAATTGCTTCAATCGCATCGGGAACTGCGTCGGCTTCGACACCAGGGCCGATGATGCTTCCGATCGATGCCTTGTCGTCTGCCGAGCCCCCGAGTGTGATCTGGTAGACCTCTTCTCCGTTCTTATCGACGCCAAGCAAGCCAATGTGGCCGACATGGTGGTGCCCACAGGCGTTAATGCAGCCCGAGATATTGAGATCGAGAGGCCCGATCTGCTCCTGCCTCTCCGGATCGGCAAAGCGTTCGGCGATCTTCTGCGCGATCGGGATGGCGCGCGCCGTCGCGAGGCTGCAATAGTCCATGCCTGGGCAGGCAATAATATCTGTCACGAGACCGACATTGGCTGATGCGAGGCCACCTGCGACCAAGCTCTGCCAAAGAACATAGAGCTCGGCCTGTCGAACATGTGGCAAAACGACATTCTGTTCGTGCGAGACGCGGATTTCTCCAAAGGAGAAGCGGTCGGCTGCGTCTGCAATTGCATCCATTTCATCGGCACTGACGTCGCCCGGGATGCCGCCCACCGGTTTCAGCGATATGACGGCCGAAACATAGCCGGGCTGACGATGGGGATGCGTATTGGTGCGGCACCAAGCCCGGAAAGAACGGTCTCGGCGCATCGCGTCATCCAGTTCGGCTGCGCGAATGGCGAGCGACAGGAAAGGCGGTTCGTTGAAGCGCGCCGCGACGGTCGCCACGATGTCGTCCTCAAGAATGTTGTAGGCGGGGGGCATGCCAGCGAATTCTTCCTCGATCATCTCGATGAAGCGCTCTGCCTTCATCTCGCGGATGAGGATCTTGATGCGTGCCTTGTAGATGTTATCGCGGCGACCGAGTGCATTATAGACGCGCAGGATAGCCTCGACATAACGAAGCAGATCGCGAACCGGGAGCCAATCCCGGACCTTGATGCCGACGATCGGTGTGCGCCCCAGGCCGCCGCCGGCAAAAATCTGAAATCCTGGCTCGCCATCAGAGTTGCGCCGAGCCAGGATGCCGATATCATGGACACGCACCGCTGCACGGTCTTGCGGGCTTCCGGTAATGGCGATCTTGAACTTGCGGGGCAGATAGGTGAACTCGGGGTGGTCGGTCGACCATTGACGCAGGATTTCGGCGTAGAGACGCGGGTCGATCACCTCCTCCGCTGCAGCTCCCGCGAAATGGTCGGTCGTGACGTTGCGCACGCAGTTTCCACTTGTCTGGATCGCGTGCAGATCCGCTTCAGCAAGAACTGCGAGGATTTGCGGCGTGTCTGCCAAGCGCGGCCAGTTGAACTGAATATTCTGGCGGGTCGTGAAATGCCCGTAGCCGCGATCGAAATGACGCGCTACGTAGGCAAGCTGGCGCATCTGGGAAGCCGAGAGGACACCGTAAGGCAGCGCAACGCGAAGCATATAGCCGTGCAACTGCAGATAAAGGCCGTTCATTAGGCGGAATGGTTTGAACTCGTCCTCGCTGAGCTCACCGCAAAGACGTCGGTTCACTTGGTTGCGAAACTGCTCGGCACGGTCGCGCAGGAACTGCCGGTCGTATTCGTCGTAGCGATAGATTCCGGCGAACGGTGATGTGGAAGTCGCCGAAGGTGGATTGGGGAGCGGAGTGGCGGCCCAACGCGCGCCAGGAGCCGTGGCGGCAAGATCGGGGCGGACGCTAGGCCCCAGGCTCCTCAGCCTTTCCCGGCGGGCTTTCGGTGCTGGGACACCATCGATGATATCAACCGGGATGCCACGAATATCGACGGCGATATTGTGGTCGCGCGTTTGAAGTCTGTCGATCGATATGACAATTGCTTCATCGTCCAGAACGGCCGCAGACTCCAGCCTGTCGCTCCAACCGTCTGCGATGTCGAGCCAGACGACGACACCGTCGATCAGGCGATTTGCGGTGACGACACTCTGGGTCATGGCGCTCTCCCGAATAGGCTTGCCATCAGGCTGCCCGCCTTGCGGCGGTCCAACCGAGGTCGCTGCCAACGGAAACAAGCGCATCGATGAGCGCGCGCATGTGTGCCTCGGTATGGAGCGGTGTTGGCGTAATTCGAAGCCGTTCCTGCCCACGTGCGACCGTCGGATAGTTGATCGGCTGCACGTAGACGGCGTGCTCGGCGAGCAGCCGCTCGCTGATACGGCGGCACAGATGCGCGTCTCCGACAATGACTGGTAGGATGTGGCTGGGCGTGTCGAGAACGGGGAGCCCGGCATCGATGAGCATCGCCTTGAGCTGTGCCGCATTCGCGGCCTGACGCGCCCGGTCCTCCGGATGTGCTTTCACGTGCTGGATGGCGGCGAGCGCGCCTGCCGCCAGATGCGGACAGAGTGAGGTGGTGAAGATGAAGCTATCTGCCATGCTTCGGATGACATCGATCAGCGTCGCAGGGCCGGTGACATAGCCGCCCATGACTCCAAAGGCCTTGGCGAGCGTGCCTTCAATGATCGTAAGCCGCTGAGCCAGACCTTCGCGTTCGGCGACGCCGCCCCCGCGTCGACCATAGAGGCCAACGGCATGGACCTCATCGAGATAGGTCAGGGCTCCGTGCCTGTCCGCGACGTCGCATATTGCTGCAATCGGGGCAATGTCACCGTCCATGCTATAGACGCTCTCAAACGCGACAATCTTTGGACGCGCCGGGTCCACTGCACTCATCAGCTCGTCAAGGTGGGCCGCGTCGTTGTGGCGGAAAATGAATTTGTCGGCCCCCGATCGACGAATGCCTTCGATCATGGAGTTATGGTTCTGGGCATCCGAGAAAATGGCGCAGTTCGGCAAGACTCGCCCGAGTGTGCCGAGCGCGGCGAGGTTGGAGATCCAGCCTGACGTGAAGATCAGCGCCGCCTCCTTGCCATGGAGGTCGGCGAGCTCGGTTTCGAGGGCGACATGCTGGCAATTGGTACCGGAGATATTGCGCGTGCCGCCGGTGCCCGCTCCCGACATGTCGATCGCCTTGTGCATTGCGGCCAGCACTTCAGGATGCTGACCCATGCCCAGGTAGTCATTGCTGCACCAGACGGTAACTCGCTTCGTTTCTCCGTCCGGTTTGTGCCACAGCGCCGTCGGAAACTCGCCGGCAATGCGCTCAAGCTCGGCGAAGGTCCTATAGCGCCCATCGAGCTTCATCACAGCGAGAAGATCTTCGAACGTCTTGTTGTAATCCATATCAGCACCTTTTGGCGGCCGGCGAATGATGACCGTTCCGCAGACAGAGGCATCACCCTACATTATCTGATAGATTTGTATGCTAATAGGCCATACATTGCAATAGTCATGTACGTTGAACGACTGGGCAAGTTGTCGCGAACGTTCAGAAAGCCTGACAACCAAGCGTCCGGGGGCGTTCTGCTGGAAGCGAAGCCAGCCCAGTGCATTCGCGCGCCGTCTCCGCCGTGTTCTCGGCGGCCGGACGCTCGCGGTATTGGCGAATTTCCGTCCGGCCATGACCAAACTGTATTCAGTTGGCTGTCAAACTGAGCAGTAAGAACGGATTGGGGAGAGAGGACTTTTAAGGCCTTTCGCTTTCCGCGCAGGTTTGCTGATCATGGCGCACCCCGACCTACTTGTAGAGCTTGGCGAAGGGCTCAAGCGAGCCGACCACACCTGTTCGGACTCAGTGGTGTGATTGGAGGCGATGATACGCAGGAATTATACCGAGGCGTTCAAGCGACCACTTCACCGGAATCGGTTTGGTTCTAGGAACATGACCCGATGCGACGTCATATTAAGAATTATTGCACCTCTGTCTCTGCGTTGTATCACAGACCGACGTCATAAAGAGGTTTGCCCTCATCGAAGACCTGATCCATGGTTCGGGACGGTTCTGAAGAGCGATCTTGCCTGACCACCCGTGCAGGAACGCCGGCCACAGTCGTACCGCGAGTGACCGGCTTGAGAACGACAGATCCGGCGCCGATACGTGCATTGGCGCCGATCTCGATTTTTCCGAGAATGGACGCCCCGGCGCCGATCAAGACACCGGATCTGACCTTTGGATGCCGTTCTCCGGTTTCTTTGCCCGTACCACCGAGCGTGACGTTCTGAAGGATTGAGACATTATCCTCGACGATGCTGGTCTCGCCGATGACAATGCCAGTCGCGTGGTCGAGGAAGATGCCGACGCCAAGCCGCGCTGCCGGGTGAATGTCGACTTGGAACACTCGGGAAGCGCAGCCTTGGAGATACAGGGCGAACTCCGTGCGACCGGACTTCCAGAGGGCATTGGCGAACCGATGTGTTTGGAGCGCCAGAAACCCTTTGGCGTGAAGGACGACATGCAGAGCCCTGGTGGTCGCCGGATCGCGCTCAAGGACGGCGACAAGATCGAATGCCGCGGCGGACAGGATACGAGTGTCCTCGTCCAGAAGAGCGTGTAGTGCTGTGTGGAGCGAAGCGGAAGGTTGAGGCGACGAAAGCAGGCCCGCAATCCGACCTATGATCGCGCCGGGGAGATCGCGCGCATCCTTGATGCACGTCATGAGAATGGGCGCCATGAAGATATCTTGCACGGAGGCTTTCTCGGCTTCCGACAGAATGCGCGACCAGAGCTGACGGTCGACGAAATCGACGTTGATCAGGCTTGTGTCGGCGTGCATGACGTCTCCTTCGCTCGTTCACTGGCTCTCTGAGCAATGGAAGCTTTCCAGGTGCCGACGAAAGGCTCGGCATTGGCCCTGATGCCGTCGAGCGACCGTCGCGGTCTGTAAAGATTTCCACGTATCCCAAAACCGCTTGCTCCAGCGGATCTCCAGTCGACCATCCTCTCGGGCGCAATTCCGCCATTTGGAAGAAGGGGGATAATGTAGGCAAAGACCGCTCGCCACACCTTAAGGCCGGTTGGCGAGATGGCCTGCGCCGGAACGATCTTCAGTCTATCGGCATCCGCTTGGGGCGCTGCCAAACCTTCCGTCGGAGTGACAGCGCCTGGGAAGCGCGCCCTCCTTCGTTTATGAGCGGCAGCGATCAAGGCCGTTGAGGCATTCGGCATGACCATGAGCCGCTTACCGACGTGGTGAACGCGCGGAATATCGGCCGGTGACATCACACTCCGGCTCCGATGAGCGCGCCAGCGTGGAACCGTCGCACAAGCTGCTCTATGCCGTTCAGCAGATAGGATGAATTCAACCGAACCTCGAGCAGGTCGAACCCGGCCGCGATGAGGATGCCGGTGGCCTCTTCTGCTTTGTGAGGTGAGATCCAGCGCAGCGCTGCCGCCAGAGAGCAGGGACTGAGGGCGGCCTTGAGTGAGGCGGGCGCGCTACTTGGCCAGTTTGCGCGATGTGACATTGTATGGCTCCTTGGGGTTCAGCCGCAGGGATTTCTGAAAGATGCGCCAGAAATCACCTGCAGTTTGCGCTTGCGACCGCAATTCAACTTTAGAATATCAGATTTTCGCTATTTTGTCTGGATCATGTCGGGTTATACGTGTATGGCTTAATGCCATGCTAATACGACCATCATGTCTTTGTCCAGACATGCCGGCTGCAGGAGGGATTTAGGAATGGATGATGTGATACTCCAGGACGGGCGACACAAGGCCACGCGGGACGGTCAGATTGCTCGCTGGTTCAAACTCGCGGAAATCGGGCTTCATGCCATCTACCTCATCGGCGTGCTGCTGATGGCGTTTAAGGTCTTCACGACCATTCGTGCAAGGAAACCGCGCTCAGAGCTACCGCAGGTCTGGTCGCCTGTGGTTGATCTCATGCTCCAGATCCCTTTCTGCCCGAGAGGTTAGGCCCTTCAAAGCATGCAAGCCCAAGCCAATAGTTCGCCTATGGCAAAGACCTCCGAAATGAATGTCATTTGCGTAGCGATCGAGAAATCGGCGAGGCTTCTATCCGGCTTGTGCTTTTTTCTCGTCGCTCACGGCAGGTCCGAGTGTCAATTGTGGCCCGGACTCTGAATGTGATGACTCACGATCCCGCCGCGGCGTTGCGTCGGCCGGTGTGCCGTTTTCGACGAGGATCTCAACTGGTGGCAAGCGAAGCATGCGCCTTTGACAGCTGCCTCCGAAATCAGCCGCTCGCTCCCGCATTACCTCAGTCTTGCGTGAGGGTTCTCCACATAACGTCTCAAAGGATCCTATCCAATGGCCGCCACCCCGGCAAAGCCGTCAACGAAGCCCTCGAGCCCCAATTTCTCTTCCGGCCCCTGCCGCAAGAGGCCCGGATGGACCTTCAATGTGCTAGAGGGCGCTATCCTCGGACGTTCGCACCGTTCGAACGAAGGAAAGGCAAAGCTGCGAGAGGTCATCGACCTTACGCGCGAGGTGCTTGAAATTCCCGAGGACTATCGAATCGGCATCGTACCCGGCTCAGACACCGGCGCTGTCGAGATGGCGCTTTGGGGACTTCTTGGCGCGCGAGGCGTTGATGTATTTGCCTGGGAGAGTTTCGGCGATGATTGGGTAAAGGATATCGCCCAGGAGCTGGAGCTGGAGGATCGGCGTGTCTTTCAATCGCCCTATGGTGAACTACCGGATCTGTTACAGGCCGATCCATCCCGTGACGTCGTCTTTACCTGGAACGGTACGACATCGGGTGTCCGCGTACCGGACGCCGACTGGATCGACGATAGTCGGACCGGCTTGACCATCTGTGACGCGACCTCCGCCGCCTTTGCGATGGATCTGCCATGGGCCAAGCTCGATGTTACGACCTGGTCGTGGCAGAAAGTGCTCGGTGGTGAGGGCGCGCATGGCATGATCGTCATGAGCCCGCGTGCCATCGCACGACTGACAGATCATGTACCGCGTTGGCCGCTGCCGAAGCTCTATCGGATGGTGAGCCGGGGACTCGTGAGCGAAGGTCTTTTTGTTGGCGAAACCATCAACACGCCCTCGCTGCTGGCCGTAGAGGACGCGATTGACGGACTGAGATGGGCGCGTGACATCGGCGGAATGCCTGCCCTTAAGGCGCGATGCCAGGAGAACTTTAATCGTGCGGCCGAATGGGTCAGCCGTAACGACTGGTGCGATTTCCTCGCCGACCGCGAGGAAATCCGTTCGCAAACTTCCCTCTGCCTCAAAATCGTCGATCCGGATCTGACTGGCAACGTCGCAGAGCAGACCAAGCTCGCTGGCGCCATTGTTGCGAAACTTGCAGAGGAAAACATCGCCTTCGATGTGGGCGCGTATCGCACTGCCCCTCCCGGTTTTCGCTTCTGGGGCGGCGCCACGGTCGATGCTCGCGATCTGGGCCTCGCGCTTGAGTGGCTCGGCTGGGCATACAGCGAGACCCGGAGGGCCAATGCAAATGGCTAGTCCGAACCGCGTGTCCGTTGACGGAGCGCAGCATCTGTTTCCCTGTTTCCAGCGTGCTGAGGTTTCTTTCACACATGGCGAGGGCGCCTGGCTCGTCGGTACCGATGGGAAGCGTTACCTCGATTTTGCGACAGGGATCGCTGTTACTGGTCTTGGCCATTCGCATCCAATCCTGGTTGAAGAATTGCATCGACAAGGAGGAAAGCTGTGGCATGTCTCGAACGCGGTGCGCATCCCCCAGCAGGAGGCACTTGCTCGCCTTTTATGCGAGAAGACCTTTGCCCAGCGGGTATTTTTCAACAATTCCGGGGCCGAGGCCGTAGAGACTGCGATCAAGACAGCGCGTCGATACCAATATGCTTCCGGGCGCCCTGAGCGCTACCGCGTCATCACCTTCGAGGGCGGGTTTCATGGCAGGACGCTCGCGACCATCGCCGCTGGTGGCCGCCACGAATATCTTGAAGGATTCGGACCGGTCGCCCCGGGCTTCGACGTAGTCCCGTTCGGCGATCTTGACGCCCTTCAAACGGCTTGCGGCACGGAGACGGCTGCAATACTCGTGGAGCCGATACAGGGCGAAAGTGGCATACGCAAGCACGACGTCGCCGTATTACAGCGCATCCGGGAGTTTTGCGATCAACAGGACATTCTTTTAATCTTTGATGAGGTTCAGACGGGGGTAGGCCGCACTGGACATCTCTTCGCGTGTCAAGCCGCTGGCGTCGATCCGGATATCCTTGCGGCTGCCAAGGGGTTGGGGAACGGTTTTCCAGTCGCTGCCTGCCTCGCCTCCGAAGAAGTCGGCTCTTGTATGGCGCCCGGAACGCATGGTAGCACCTTTGGAGGCAACCCCCTCGCTATGGCAATCGCCGCCAAGGTGTTGAAAATCGTATCCGATGAGGCGTTCTTAATCACGGTGCGCGACAAGGGCAGGCGGCTGCTAGATCGACTCCTGACGATCGTCGCTGAGTACCCCGGGGCCTTTAGCGCTGTGCGTGGTGAGGGCCTCCTTCTCGGTTTGCGGTGTGTGCCTCCGGTAAAGCTTGTGGTGGCCGCGGCGCAGGCGAACGGGCTTCTCACCGTGACCGCCGGAGACAATGTCATGCGCTTGTTGCCGCCGCTGATTCTTTCCGATGCCGAGATCGAGGAAGGTTTGGCGCGGCTCCGCCGAACCGCTGAAGCTTGTCGCCAAGCGACAAGCGGCCGGTAAGGCCGAAATTCCGGCCGATGCCGGATCGGTACCCGATCAATGAAGGTGCCCATACCCCCTTACACGCCGGAGGCGATCGGCTTTGACCAACGGCTCGATCTGGCGGCCACGGTCCGGGAGTTTCGACACGGGCCGGTCTTCGAAGATTGGGACTGCAATCGACAGCTCACGAGAGCTGGCCGAATTTTTCAACAGGCAATAACGCTAGCGAATAAGACCTTCGCAATTGTTGCAGGAGAGCTCTGATTGTTATTGAATTGAGGAGCGGCGAATGGGCCCCCGGAAGGCATTAAGCCGAAGTGTGAAGGGTGCTCGGAAATGCGGCTGTCATTCGATCTGGCGGCCGACAGCGCCGCATATGATCCAGACGGAGTGACGTGGCGAGGACGCGCTGAACGGCAAATTCACCCACGTAGATCCTCGGCTAACATTTTTCTTAAGAATTCAGCAAATTTCTAACCTAAGCGAGGTCGTGGAGCCGGCCATGGCAGACCGAAAAACTGTTCCGGCTAGTTGGGGGGCGTGGCGATGATAACGGCCTATGCGACCAGGGATTTGAGGTGATGGGGGCTTGCTCACGCCGCGGTGTGAACGAGCTCGATTCCCGCGGGAGCCTTCATTGATTTGCGTAACAGCTTACGGCTCTCAGACTTGTTCCTCCTGCGAACGATGTCAGGAGCATCGGCACGGCGGTGACGAACTGGTAGTTGATTTCGACGCGGGAAACCTCCTCCACTCCGTTGCAACTCGCATCATGGTCTAGCACAATCGATTCGAAACCGATGTCGAGGAGCCAGCCGGCAGCTTTGTTTTCTGCAAAGGTTTTGACTTTGTCGGCACTGTAAACGCCGCCATCTTCGCATTCCAACTGCGGGATGGCCATGCATCGCGCCGTCGCGATCACCGTTTCATGGAGGGCGTGGGTTGTCCACAGCAATCGGGCGAACTCGATAATGCCAAACAACATCAGCAGAAACACAGGAACGACCAAGGCGAACTCCACGGCGCTAGCGCCGGAGCTGGATTTCTGAAGCTGCAGAAGCCTCCGAGCAAGCTGCTTCATCTTGTTCGCACCACCGCATTGGCGCGGACAGAATCGGCGCTGACGATGCCGAAGCCGGAAAGCAGCGGCGTAAATGCTTGCGTGACGCTGATGGCGACATACTTGCCGGCCTGTCCTCCGTCCGGACAGGCCGAGCCGCAGGTTTGACTGCCTCCCCAACTGAGTGAGGATCCACTCCCCTTGGGACAGTAGCAGGCGTCTGCCTGGCTTGTTCGACCATACACCAGGATCTTCGCGCCATTGTAGTCGGCAATGGCACCGTTGTTGACCACCACGGATGCTTGCGTATCGCCAGCCGTATCTTCGCTGGCGATCATGGTTGCTATTTTCGTCGCCAGATCGCTTCCGTTCTTGCTGTCCACCATTTCGGTCTTGATCAGCGCATAGCTGGCGCAATTTGATACGGTCGCTTCCAATTGGAAGCGGGAATAGACCAGCAGCGCCAGGTCGACACCGCAAGCCAGGATCACGGCAAAGATGGGGGTGATCAAAGCGAATTCGATAGCCGCGTTGCCCTCGTTGTCCATCCTCAAGACAGCTCTTGTTCTGCGCAGCGAAAGGACAACTCTCCCAATCGTTCTCTGGAGGAAACTCATTGGACCAACGTCACCTTGCTCTGTGTGCGCGACAGAGTGCACTCCGACATGGCTTGTGAACCGCCGGAAAGCGAAATGCTCGCACCGATCAGTTGCAGGCAGCCGGTTGCGGCGTCACCGATCTGACCACCGCCCCCGAAATCGATGAGCCCGTTTGGAAAATAGAACGCACCGGAAATCTTGCCTCGACCGCCTGATGTGATCTCGGCCCCTGTCGTGTTCTTCGAGGTTTGTGGGCCGATGACGGCGAGATTGGCATAGCTCCCGGTCTGCGGCGCAGTCAGCGTAATTGCGTTGCCGCCTGTCAGGCAAAACGCTTTGCCCTTGCATTCCCAGTCCGAGGGGGTCTCGACGCCTGAGATGATGATCGTCACGTTCTTTCCTGAAACAGCGACGGAATCGCTGCAACTGGCTCCGCCGGTATTGACCGAGAAATATCCGTCGACGGTGTAGATGCCATCGCCAAGCCGGGCGCCGCCGGCCAGATTGACGCTGCCAGATATGTCGTGCTGTGCGCTGGCCGGAATGGTGATGCAGCTTCCGCCGCCACCTCCATTGATGTCGCCATTGACACGGAAGACCCCTGTGCCAGAGCTGGCGTCCGCCATCGATGTTACGGAACCACCGCCGAGCCCGATTGCGTTGTCGCCGCTGGACGTTCCGATGATATAGCTGTTGCTGTTGCCGGCCCCGAGCTTCAGCGTCGCCCCGTCACCGGTATAGAAGCCGGCATCCAATATGAATGTGCTGGGACCATCGATGGTGACTTTGCCCGAGCTGCACAGGCTATAGCGCGCGTCGCCACAAGGGTTGTCCCCTATGCCGAAATGGAAAGAGCCTACGCCGAATGTCAGGTCTGCGCCATAAACTCCCTTCGCAACATTGAAGGTGCCAGCCCCGAATTGCAGCTTCGTGCCGAAATCGTTCTGAATCTTACCTGAGAAGTCATAGGTCGTGTTTTTGGTGCCGGAGAGGTTGAACGTCACCTGAATATTGCCGTGCACCAGCAGGGAGCCGATGCTGATCTTCGTGTCGGAACAGGTGATGTCCCATTTCGCGGTCCAGTACTGGTTGTAGTTCGAGGGATTGTAGCTGCATCCGACGACCTCGATGGCGGCGGCCGTGTCCTTCGGAGAGACGCTGCCCCCAAACTCGATATCCGTCCCTTTCTTAACCGAGGTCTTAGCCGGCCACGAGGCATTGCGGTTGTCGGTAAAGCGTTGGTTGAGCGCGGCCACTTCCGAATTTCCCTCGAGGGGATCACTGGTGTACTGCTTGGTCACAGGCGCTGGACTGCCGTCCGCCTGAACGATGTTGCTTGTCCATGGGCACGGCTGCGATGAGCCCGAATAATAGGTGGCGTTCTTGGCGGTGATCTTGGTCCCGCAGGGCGCAACGAGATCAGCGTTTGAATTGACAGCGCACTTGCTCGCGCCAACGTGCACTCCGCCCGACAAAGTGACACCCGAGCCGGACTTGTCCAAGGCTATGATGCAGCCGCTCCCAGTCGCGCCGAGCGATGAATAGGCTTCTGCTCCGATATCGAGTTTCGAGCTGACGCCGAGAACCGGAGCGAGAAAAAGTGTGTTCGCAGTCGTGATTGTGACACGAACAGCCTGCGCATTGGCGTCTTTCGGGGAAGAGGTTAGCGAGACGGCGACATCGGCATCGTCGATACCATTGAGCTTTGCCACTTGCAGGGCCGCCATCTTCATACGGTCTTCCGACTTGGTGTCGCTATAAGCGAGTGCTCCGGCATAAGATGCAAGGTCGGCCGTGCGTTGGTTCTGATCCTTTACAAGCAATCCGTATCCGTATTCGACAGATAGTGCCGTGAAGCCGATCACGATCGGCAGACACAGAGCTGCCATGATCGCTATGCCGCCGTTCCGATCTTTACGCAGCGACCTGAACTTGGTCAGCGCGGTCCTCATTTTTTAGGGGTTCCTGCAAGAGCCGAACCTGGCGACGGCGCTGATGATGAAAAGACCGGACAGTCGCCTGTTGGCGCATCATCCGTCACGAGTGATAGGTTGCCGCAGCCGTGCGTAGCCCGCTGAATTCGCGCATATAAGGCTTCAAGGTAGTTTGTTATGCTGAGTATCTCTTCGCGCGTATACTCGAATGCATCTCGCATGCCGGCATCGCCGGTAGTGTCCGCTGTGTGAGTGTGGCCGGCTGAATTTTCGGGCTTGATCGGTCGAAAAGGGGCTTCGGTGACTTGCTTCATAATAGGATCTCTCGCTGGGGGATGTCGCAGCTAGGTAAACTTGCGGGAGGAGATGTATGCGTCCTGCCGGAAAATGGATGGAACCATCTCAACGTCGAAGAACAGACGCCTCATATGCGACGGGGCATCGCCATTTCAGTAGGTAACGCTTAGTGAGCCGCTTGTTGATACCGACATTTCAACGTCCTGCGGCGTGTTTTTGCGCAGGTTGCCTTCCCCATCCGGGGATGGGGAAGGCGGTATTATTGTCAGAGGCGATCGAAGCGATCGGCGTTCATGACCTTGGCCCAGGCTGCGACGAAGTCGTGCACGAACTTTGCCTTGTTGTCGTCCTGAGCATAGACCTCGGCATAGGCGCGCAGGATCGAGTTCGAGCCGAACACCAGATCTGCACGGGTTGCCGTCCATTTCACCGCGCCCGAGCTACGGTCCACGATCTCATAGAGGTTGGCCGCCTTCGGGACCCACTTGTAGGCCATGTCGGTCAGGTTGACGAAGAAGTCGGTGGTCAGCGAGCCTTCGCGGTCGGTAAAGACGCCATGTTTTGCAGCGCCGTAGTTGGCGCCAATGACACGCAGGCCGCCGACCAACGCCGTCATCTCATGCGCGGTCAGACCCAACAACTGGGTGCGATCCAGCATCAGCTCTTCGGCGCTGACGGCATAGTCCTTCTTCAGCCAGTTGCGATAGCCGTCGGCCACCGGCTCCAGCGGGCCGAAGGATTCGACATCCGTCTGCTCCTGCGAGGCGTCACCTCTTCCTGGCGCGAAGGGCACTTCGACCGGGAAACCGGCCGCCTTGGCGGCCTGTTCAACGCCATAGTTGCCCGCCAGAACGATGACGTCGGCGATGCTTGCGCCGGTTTCGGCAGCGATCGGCTCCAGGATCGAGAGCACACGCGCAAGACGGATCGGCTCATTGCCTTCCCAGTCCTTCTGCGGGGCCAGCCGGATGCGAGCGCCATTGGCACCGCCCCGCATATCCGATCCGCGGAACGTGCGGGCACTATCCCAGGCGGTGGCAACCACGTCGGCAACGCTCAGGCCGCTGGCCGCGATCTTCGCTTTCACGGTGGCCACGTCATAGTCCTTGCGGCCGGCCGGAACCGGATCCTGCCAGATCAGATCTTCGGCTGGAACGTCCGGGCCGATGTAGCGCGCCTTCGGTCCCATGTCGCGATGGGTCAGTTTGAACCAGGCGCGTGCGAAGACTTCTGAGAAGTAGTCAGGGTCTTTGTAGAAGCGCTCGGAGATTGCGCGATAGACCGGATCGACTTTCAAGGCCATGTCGGCATCGGTCATCATCGGATTGTGGCGGATCGAAGGATCTTCGACGTCAACTGGCCTGTCTTCTTCCTTGATGTTGATCGGCTCCCACTGCCAGGCGCCGGCCGGAGATTTCTTCAGCTCCCAGTCATAGGTCAGGAGCAGGTGGAAGAAGCCGTTGTCCCACTTGGTCGGATGGGTGGTCCAGGCCCCTTCGATGCCGGAGGTCACGGTGTCGCGGCCAATACTGCGGGTCTTGTGGTTCATCCAGCCAAGCCCCTGCTCCGACACATCGGCACCTTCCGGCTCAGCGCCCACATTGGCAGCGTTGCCATTGCCATGTGCCTTGCCCACCGTGTGCCCACCTGCGGTCAGGGCAACGGTTTCCTCGTCGTTCATCGCCATACGGGCGAAGGTGACGCGCACGTCCTGTGCCGTGCGCAGCGGATCAGGCTTGCCGTCAACCCCTTCAGGGTTCACGTAGATCAGACCCATGACCACCGCGGCTAGCGGGTTTTCCAGCGAGGCACGGTCATCGTCGCTGTGATAACGGGTGCTGCTCAGCCACTCTTTTTCCGAGCCCCAGTAAATATCCTTCTCCGGATGCCAGATGTCCTCGCGGCCAAAAGCGAAGCCGAAGGTCTTCAAGCCCATCGATTCATAGGCAATCGTGCCCGCCAGGATGATCAGATCGGCCCAACTGATCCGGTTGCCGTATTTCTTCTTGATCGGCCACAACAGACGGCGCGCCTTGTCGAGGTTGGCGTTGTCCGGCCACGAGTTTAGCGGAGCAAAACGCTGGTTGCCGGTGCCAGCCCCGCCACGGCCATCCGTCGTACGGTACGATCCCGAAG